>JAAXOU010000007.1 GCA_012396115.1 Streptomyces somaliensis DSM 40738
GCACGGCGGCGGTCAGCGCGCCGGGGACGTCCGCGAGGCGCTCGCCGACGAGGATGACGGCGCCCTCCTCGCGCAGCGCCCGCGCCGCCGCGGCGCCCGGCCCGTCGAGGTCGGCGGCGGCCGCGAGGGCGTCCAGCCACTCGGTCTCCGTGCCGGGCGCGGCGGGCAGCAGCGTGCCGCCCGCCTTCTCCAGGCCGCGGGTGGCGTACGGGGCGAGGCCGTAGGTGCGCTGCCCGTGCCCGCGCCACGCCTTGCGGAGCCGCAGGAAGACGCTGGGCGCCTCCTCCTCGGCCTCCAGGCCGGCGAGGAGCACGGCGGGCGCCTCCTCCAGGGCGCGGTACGTGACGCCGCCGCCGTCGAGGTCCCGGCCGCGGCCGGCGACCCGGGCGGCGAGGAAGTCGGCCTCCTCGGCGCTGTGCGGGCGCGCGCGGAAGTCGACGTCGTTCGTGCCGAGGGCCACGCGCGCGAACTTGGCGTACGCGTAGGCGTCCTCCACCGTGAGCCGCCCACCGGTCAGGACGCCGGTGCGGCCCCGGACCAGGCCGCGCGCCGCGGCCCGGAGCGCCTCGGGCCACGACGCGGGCCGCAGGACGCCGTCGTCACCGCGCACCAGCGGGGTGGTGAGGCGGTCGCGGGTCTGCGCGTACCGGAACGCGAAGCGCCCCTTGTCGCACAGCCACTCCTCGTTGACCTCCGGGTCGTCGGCGGCGAGCCGCCGCATGACCTTGCCGCGCCGGTGGTCGGTGCGGGTGGCGCAGCCCCCGGCGCAGTGCTCGCACACGGAGGGGCTGGAGACCAGGTCGAAGGGGCGGGAGCGGAACCGGTACGCCGCGGAGGTGAGCGCGCCGACGGGGCAGATCTGGATGGTGTTGCCGGAGAAGTACGACTCGAACGGGTCGCCCTCGCCGGTGCCGACCTGCTGGAGGGCGCCCCGCTCGACCAGCTCGATCATCGGGTCGCCGGCGATCTGCTGGGAGAAGCGGGTGCAGCGGGCGCACAGCACGCACCGTTCGCGGTCGAGGAGCACCTGGGTGGAGAGGGGGACGGGCTTCTCGTAGGTGCGCTTGCGGCCCTCGAAGCGGGACTCGGCCCGCCCGTGCGAGACGGCCTGGTTCTGCAGGGGGCACTCGCCGCCCTTGTCGCAGACGGGGCAGTCCAGGGGGTGGTTGATGAGCAGCAGCTCCATCACCCCGACCTGGGCCTTCTCGGCGACCGGTGAGGTGAGCTGGGTCTTCACCACCATGCCGTCCGTGCAGGTGGTCGTGCAGGAGGCCATGGGCTTGCGCTGGCCCTCCACCTCGACGATGCACTGGCGGCAGGCGCCGGCCGGGTCGAGGAGGGGGTGGTCGCAGAACCGGGGGATCTCGACGCCGACCCGCTCGGCGGCCCGGATGACCAGCGTCCCCTTGGGGACGGACACCTCGATGCCGTCGATGGTCAGCGTGACCAGGTCCTCCGGCGGCACCGGGGCGGCCCCGCCGCCGGCGGGGTTCGATGCCATGACGGTCATGCCGTCACCTCCACGTGGTTGTCCGCCCAGGCGGTCGATTCGGCCGGGTCGAAGGGGCAGCCCCCGCCGGTGATGTGCTCCTCGTACTCCTCGCGGAAGTACTTCAGGGAGGAGAAGATCGGCGAGGCGGCGCCGTCGCCGAGGGCGCAGAACGACTTGCCGTTGATGTTGTCGGCGATGTCGGCGAGCTTGTCGAGGTCGGACGGCCTGCCCCTGCCGGCCTCGATGTCGCGCAGCAACTGCACCAGCCAGTACGTGCCCTCCCGGCAGGGGGTGCACTTGCCGCAGGACTCGTGGGCGTAGAACTCGGTCCAGCGGGTCACCGCGCGCACCACGCAGGTGGTCTCGTCGAAGCACTGGAGCGCCTTGGTGCCGAGCATGGACCCGGCGGCGCCGACGCCCTCGTAGTCGAGGGGCACGTCGAGGTGCTCGTCGGTGAACATCGGCGTGGACGAGCCGCCCGGCGTCCAGAACTTGAGCCGGTGGCCGGGCCTCATGCCGCCGCTCATGTCGAGGAGCTGGCGCAGGGTGATGCCGAGCGGGGCCTCGTACTGGCCGGGGGAGGCGACGTGGCCGCTCAGCGAGTACAGCGTGAAGCCGGGGGACTTCTCGCCGCCCATCGACCGGAACCACTCCTTGCCCCGGTGGAGGATGGCGGGGACCGACGCGATGGACTCGACGTTGTTCACGACGGTGGGGCAGGCGTACAGGCCGGCGACGGCCGGGAAGGGGGGCCGCAGCCGGGGCTGGCCGCGGCGGCCCTCCAGCGAGTCGAGCAGGGCGGTCTCCTCGCCGCAGATGTACGCGCCGGCGCCGGCGTGCACGGTGAGTTCCACGTCCAGCCCGCTGCCGAGGACGTCCTTGCCGAGGTAGCCCGCCTCGTACGCCTCGCGGACGGCCTCGTGGAGGCGGCGCAGGACGGGGACGACCTCGCCGCGCAGGTAGACGAAGGCGTGCGAGGACCTGATCGCGTGGCAGGCGATCACGACGCCCTCGATGAGGGAGTGCGGGTTGGCGAAGAGGAGGGGGATGTCCTTGCAGGTGCCGGGCTCCGACTCGTCGGCGTTCACGACGAGGTAGTGCGGCTTGCCGTCGCCCTGCGGGATGAACTGCCACTTCATCCCGGTGGGGAAGCCGGCGCCGCCGCGGCCGCGCAGGCCGGAGTCCTTGACGTACGCGATGACGTCGTCGGGTGGCATGGCGAGGGCCTTGCGCAGCCCCTCGTAGCCGTCGTGGCGCAGATAGGTGTCGAGGGTCCAGGAGCGGGGCTCGTCCCAGAAGGCCGACAGGACCGGGGAGAGCAGCTTCTCAGGGCTGGTCTCGCCGACGGCGGGTGCCAAGGTCATCCCTTCCCCTCCTCACCGACCGGGCCCGCCGGGTGGTCCGGGTCGGACGCGGAGGTCTGTTGCGGTGCGTCGTGCGAACTGGGGTGGCCGGGTGCCGGGTCGGGGCCGCGGCCGGTCGCCGGGGCGGGGCCGCGGCGGTCCCCGTCGGCCGTCCGGCCCCGCGGGTGGACGACCCGGGGCGGTACGGCCTCGCCCTTGGCGAGCTTCAGCCCGACGAGGGAGGCCGGTCCCGCGCCGCCGCCCGCCTCGACCGCGCCCGGCCTGGGGTCGGGGAAGCCGGCGAGGATGCGGGCGGTCTCCCGGAAGGTGCACAGGGGCGCGCCGCGGGTCGGGGTGACGGGCCGGCCGGCGCGCAGGTCGTCGACGAGGCGCCTGGCGCTCTGGGGCGTCTGGTTGTCGAAGAACTCCCAGTTGACCATCACGACGGGCGCGAAGTCGCAGGCCGCGTTGCACTCGATGTGTTCGAGGGTGACCTTGCCGTCGTCGGTGGTCTCCTGGTTGCCGACGCCGAGGTGGGCCTTGAGCTCCTCGAAGATCGCGTCGCCGCCCATGACGGCGCAGAGCGTGTTGGTGCAGACGCCGACCTGGTAGTCGCCGCCCGGCCTGCGCCGGTACATCGTGTAGAAGGTGGCGACGGCGGTGACCTCGGCGGTGGTCAGCCCCAGCGTCTCGGCGCAGAAGCGCACGCCGGTGCGGGTGACGTGGCCCTCCTCGGACTGCACCAGGTGCAGCAGCGGCAGCAGCGCGGAGCGCGAGTCCGGGTAGCGGGCGATCACCTCCCGGGCGTCCGCGTCCAGCCGGGCGCGTACGTCGGCGGGGTAGTCGGGGGCGGGGAGTTCGGGCATCCCCAGCTGGACGTCGGTCACCGGTCGACGCCTCCCATCACGGGGTCGATGGACGCGACGGCGACGATGACGTCGGCGACCTGGCCGCCTTCGCACATCGCCGCCACGGCCTGGAGGTTGGTGAAGGACGGGTCGCGGAAGTGGACCCGGTACGGCCGGGTGCCGCCGTCGGAGACGACGTGCGCGCCCAGCTCGCCCTTGGGGGACTCGACGGCGGCGTACGCCTGGCCCGGGGGGACCCGGAAGCCCTCGGTGACCAGCTTGAAGTGGTGGATCAGGGCCTCCATGGAGGTGCCCATGATCTTCCTGATGTGGTCGAGGGAGTTGCCGAGGCCGTCGGGGCCGAGGGCCAGCTGGGCGGGCCAGGCGATCTTCTTGTCGGCGACCATGACCGGGCCGGGGGCGAGCCGGTCGAGGCACTGCTCGACGATGCGCAGCGACTGGCGCATCTCCTCCAGCCGGATCAGGAACCGGCCGTAGGCGTCGCAGGTGTCGGCGGTCGGCACGTCGAAGTCGTACGTCTCGTAGCCGCAGTACGGCTCCGCGCGGCGCAGGTCGTGCGGGAGCCCGGTGGAGCGCAGGACGGGGCCGGTGACGCCGAGGGCCGTGCAGCCGGCGAGGTCCAGGTAGCCGATGTCCTGCATGCGGGCCTTGAAGATGGGGTTGCCGGTGGCGAGCTTGTCGTACTCCGGCAGGTTCTTCCGCATGGTCCTGACGAACTCGCGGATCTGCTCGACGGCGCCGGGCGGCAGGTCCTGGGCGAGGCCGCCGGGGCGGATGAACGCGTGGTTCATGCGCAGGCCGGTGATCAGCTCGTAGAGGTCCAGGATCATCTCGCGGTCCCGGAACCCGTAGATCATGATCGTGGTGGCGCCGAGCTCCATGCCGCCGGTGGCGATGCACACCAGGTGCGAGGAGAGCCGGTTGAGCTCCATCAGCAGGACGCGGATGACGGTGGCCCGGTCGGGGATCTGGTCCTCGATGCCGAGGAGCTTCTCCACGCCGAGGCAGTACGCCGTCTCGTTGAAGAACGGCGTCAGGTAGTCCATGCGCGTGACGAAGGTGGTGCCCTGCGTCCAGTTCCGGTACTCGAGGTTCTTCTCGATGCCGGTGTGGAGGTAGCCGATGCCGCAGCGGGCCTCGGTGACGGTCTCGCCGTCGATCTCCAGAATGAGCCGGAGCACGCCGTGGGTGGAGGGGTGCTGGGGGCCCATGTTGACGACGATCCGCTCGTCGTCGGCCTCGGCCGCGGACCGGACGACCTCGTCCCAGTCGCCGCCGGTGACGGTGTAGACGGTGCCCTCGGTGGTCTCGCGGGGCTCGGCCTCGGGGGCGTCGGAGAGGGGCGTCCCGGAGGGGCCCGACGGGGGGCGGTGGCCGGGGGACGGGTGGGTGTTGGGGGTGGTCACGAGTACGACCTCCGCTGGTCCGGAGCCGGGATCTGGGCGCCCTTGTACTCGACGGGGACGCCGCCGAGGGGGTAGTCCTTGCGCTGCGGGAAGCCCTGCCAGTCGTCCGGCATCATGATCCGGGTGAGGGCCGGGTGGCCGTCGAAGACCAGCCCGAAGAAGTCGTACGTCTCGCGCTCGTGCCAGTCGTTGGTCGGGTAGACGGGGACGAGCGACGGGACGTGCGGGTCGTGGTCGGGCGCGCTGACCTCCAGCCGCAGGCGCCGCCCGTGGGTGATCGAGCGCAGGTGGTGGACGGCGTGCAGCTCGCGGCCCTTGTCGCCGGGGTAGTGGACACCGCTGACGCCCAGGCACAGCTCGAAGCGGAGGGCGGGGTCGTCGCGCAGGGTGCGGGCGACGCGGACGAGGTGCTCGCGCGCGATGTGGAAGGTGAGCTCGCCCCGGTCGACGACCGTCTTCTCGATGGCGTTCTCCGGGACGATCCCCTGTTCCTCCAGGGCGCCCTCCAGTTCGTCGGCGACCTCGTCGAAGTAGCCCCCGTACGGCCGGGCGGACGGGCCGGGGAGGCGGATCGAGCGGACGAGGCCGCCGTAGCCGGAGGTGTCCTGGCCGTGCGCGGCACCGAACATGCCGCGCTGGACGCGGATCTCCTCGCCGAGGTCACCGCGCTGACCGGGGAGGTTCCGCGCGCCGATCTCCTCGTCGGGATTCGGCTTGCTCGACTGGTCGGTCACCGCAGCAGCCCCTTCATCTCGATCGTCGGGAGGGCCTTGAGCGCCGCCTCCTCCGCCTCGCGGGCCGCTTCGCGCGCGTTGACGCCGAGCTTGGACGACTGGATCTTCTGGTGGAGCTTGAGGATCGCGTCCAGCAGCATCTCGGGGCGGGGCGGGCAGCCGGGCAGGTAGATGTCGACCGGTACGACGTGGTCGACGCCCTGCACGATCGCGTAGTTGTTGAACATGCCTCCGGAGGAGGCGCAGACGCCCATGGAGATCACCCACTTCGGGTCGGGCATCTGGTCGTAGACCTGGCGCAGGACCGGGGCCATCTTCTGGCTGACCCGGCCGGCCACGATCATCAGGTCGGCCTGGCGCGGCGAGCCGCGGAAGACCTCCATCCCGAACCGCGCCAGGTCGTACCGCCCGGCGCCGGTGGTCATCATCTCGATGGCGCAGCAGGCGAGGCCGAAGGTCGCGGGGAAGAGGGACGACTTGCGCACCCATCCCGCGGCCTGCTCGACCGTCGTCAGCAGGAATCCGCTCGGCAGTTTCTCTTCGAGTCCCATGACTGTGCCCTTCAGCCCCTCAGTCCCATTCCAGGCCGCCGCGCCGCCAGACGTACGCGTAGGCGACGAAGACGGTGAGCACGAAGAGGAGCATCTCCACGAGCCCGAAAAGCCCCAGGGCGTCGAAGGTGACGGCCCAGGGGTAGAGGAAGACGATCTCGATGTCGAAGACGATGAAGAGCATCGCCGTCAGGTAGTACTTGATCGGGAAGCGGCCGCCTCCGGCCGGCGTCGGGGTCGGCTCGATGCCGCACTCGTACGCCTCGAGCTTCGCCCTGTTGTACTTCCTCGGGCCGATGAGCGTGGCCATGACCACGGAGAAGATCGCAAACGCTGCTCCGAGGGCGCCGAGCACGAGGATGGGCGTGTACGCATTCACGCTCCTCGCTCCTTCCAGTCGTCCTTGACCGTTGGACCGCGACGGGCGTCCGCTCACCGCCTCGGAGGAGCCCCCGGCGGACGGACGCCCTCCGGAAGATCGCTTATATGTGAGGCAGTTCACAAGCCCGACTGGAACGCATCCTATGCCCGTCGATCTGTGATCTGCGACACGGGTGCGGAAGGGAGTTTGTGATCTCCGCCACCTGGCGAACGATCACCAAGCAGGAGGAAGGGCGATCTTCACACCGGCTGTGATCAAGTAGCCACGACATGTGACATTTTCGTTGATCCTCGCTGGTCGAAGCGCTCTTGCACTATCAAATACTGTCTAGTACACGCAAATTCGATATGGGCACCTCCGGGTGATAAAGGGCTCCACCCACCCGCGAGGGGGGCCCGGTGGGACGGAGGTGGACGCACGCACCCGCCCCGGGAGTCCGGGCGCCGGAGGGCGGGCGCCCGGACGTGACCTGCGCCACTCGACCCCGCGACCCGGAGGGGCGGAGCTGGCCAACCGCGCCCACCGGTGGTAGGCCGACGGCAATTCGGACCTTTCGCGGAAAGCCCATGATCACGGGCATGATCACGAGAGACCGAAATGTCCGTTAGGGCGTCAGTGGCGGGCGCCGGCAACCGGATTCGGCGACCCGGGAACCAACTGTGGCGGAACACACGTCCCTTGATGGAGGACACTCAAGCCTGATAGCGGTTGTCCTCATGTCCCACACCGCTCACATACCCAGCCACCGGAAGCCCCGCCGCAGCTCCTCGAAGCTCACGCTGCGCGCCGGAGTCGCCGGTGGCGTCCTCAGCACCATCGCGGTGGCCGCTTCCCCGGCCCACGCCGAGCCGGTGACCGAGACCCTCGAGATGCCCGCGCTCACCGACCTGGACTTGTCGGGCGCGCTCTCCACCGCCGTCGCCGCCTCCGCGGAGGCGACCGAGCACGACGCCCTCGCCCGGGACCTGCGTGCGCAGGAGGACGCGGCGGCCGTCAAGGCGGCCAAGGAGGCCAAGAAGGCCCAGGCGGAGGCGGAGCGCAAGGCCGAGGCCGAGCGCAAGGCGAAGGAGGCCGAGGAGAGGGCCCTCGCCGAGGCGCGGGAGCGCGCCTCCCGGTCCGAAGGGCGCGACTCGCTGCCCACGCGGCCCGACGGGGACGGCGGCGGCGACAGCGACCACGTCGACGCCCCGGCGACCGGCTCGGCCGCCGCCATCGTCGCCTTCGCCCGCGCGCAGGTCGGCGACGCGTACGTGATGGGCGCCACGGGCCCCAACGCCTGGGACTGCTCCGGGCTCGTCCAGGCCGCCTACCGCCAGGCCGGCATCGACCTGCCGCGCGTCTCCAGCTCCCAGTCGAGCATGGGCACCTCCGTCTCCCTGGGCGACCTCCAGCCGGGCGACATCCTCTACTGGGGCAGCCGCAGCGGCTCGTACCACGTCGCCGTCTACGTCGGCGGCGGCATGTACGTCGGCGCGCAGAACCCCAGCACCGGCGTGGTCAAGCGCTCCCTGGACTGGGACCGCCCGTCCGGCGCCGTCCGCATCCTCTGACGCGGCCCCGCCGCGCCCGAAGGGCCGTCGCTCCCCCGCTCGGGGCGGGAGCGGCGGCCCTTCGCCGTGCGCCCGGGGCGGTTCGGGTCGGGCGCGGCCGGGCCGCGGGCCGCCCGCCCGAGGGGCCGCGGAGCGCCGGGGTGTCTGCAAGCACTTCCTTCGGCCCCGCCGCGCGAAGTCGTTCCGGCCCCGGCGGGGAGTTGGAGGGAGCGCGCATCGGCGTGATTCACGCCCGTGTAGCAAGGTGGTTCGGCCCCACTTCGATCGGGTGGTTCCGCTGGCCCGGGTCGGGCCGTCACCAGCGCATCGCGGTGAAATCGATGGGACGGGGCCGCAGTCCGCGGGTGCGCGCCGCCAGTCGCCGCAGCCGCCGGGCCATGTCGTCGGCCGACAGGTGCCGGCGGTCGCCGTGGCCCGGCAGCAGCCACTCGAAGCGCAGCCGGTCGGCGGTCCGGGCCAAGGAGGCGGCCAGTTCACCGATGGAGTACCAGGTGACGCTGTCGGCCACCTCGATGTCCGCTGTGGTGCGCGACCAGTAGAAGCTGTCGCCGCTGAAGCAGTACCGCTCGTCCGCGAGGAACAGCACGCTGCCTCGGGTGTGCCCGGGGAAAGGGAAGGCGACCACCCCTTCGGCGATCTGCGCCGGGTCGTCACCGCGAAGCACACGGTCGGCGTCCGGGGCGGCATCGACGTCACCCTCGTGGATCCACAGCCGGGCGCCGAAGCGGTCGGCGTAGCGACGGCCGTGCGCGGCGTGGTCGCGGTGGGTGAGCAGGACATCGGTGACGGGGCCCAGCCCCTCGTAGCGCGCGGCCAACGATGTGCTCCAACGCGGCGTGTCCACCATCATCGCGGTGCCGCCGGGGCGGCGCAGCAGGTAGGAGTTGGCCCCTGCGGTGTGCGGGGAGTTGTGCCCGCACAGGTGCACGGTGTCGTCCAGGGCCATCGGGAAGGGATCCGACGCCGCCTCCAGCCGCCCGGCCGGGGGACGGATCGACCGGGAGGGACAGGCGTGCGCCGCGGCGTTCAGCCGCCGGACCTCGGCTCGGCCGCGCGGCTGGCGCAGAACGACCGACTGGCCGTCGACCTCGCCGATCAGGCCGGGGGCGAGCTGCCGGGCGACGTCGCAATTGGTGCACCGCTCGTCGACCCGCCAGCCGTCCTCGAACCGCTCCTCGCCCACAGCCCGCCCCCTTCCGTGCCGCGCCCGCCAACCGGCCGCTCACAGTCCAGGGGTACCTCGCGCCCCGCGGACAAAGGAAGGGGGTTGGGATCTTGTACTTGCGGCATCGCGCCGCTCTGGAAGTCCGGGCGACTCGGCCGACCACGGCGGCACGGAACCACCGGCAGCCCCACCGACCCGCCCCGGATCAATCGCGGGTCAGGCCGCAAGCGGAGCCGGATCGGCTTCTCACGCGGTGGAACCACTTCCGGCCCGTGCGGTGGAGCCCGAAGAAGTGCTTACAAACAGCCGGGGCCCTCCTCCCGGGATCACCGCGCGCACGTACCCCCACGGTCGCGGTCGCCGGGGCCGCTCCCCCTCCCCGCCGCCGTCCGCTCGTGCGGCGGAGGGCGGGTTCGGGCGGAGGCGGTGGTGCAGCGGGGTGCGCGTGCGCCGCGCGTGCCTTCCCCGGCGCGGTGGCCCGGCGAGGACCGTGACGTGCACCGAGTCCCGCCAGCAGTAGCAGGTGTACGTGTACCCGCCCCGGTCCAGCGGCGGCGGCGTGAACCCCCGGTGCGGGTTCGGCAGCAGCGCCCACATGATCGACAAGGTGAGCAACAGGGCGCCCGCGGAGAGGATCAACGCCCCCCAGAAGGCGTGGCCGTCGGAGATCACGCGGCGTCGCCCCCTTCTCGGTCGTCCCGGTCGTGCCGGTCGTCCCGGTCGTCCCGGCCGTCTCGTTCGTTCCGGTCGCCCTGGTCGTCCCGGTCGTCCCGGTCATGCCGGTCGTGCCGGTCGTCCCGGTCGACGAGCGTGAAGCGGACCGCCTTCGTACGGTCGTCCAGGACCAGGACGCCCCAGTCGTCGGCGAGGGAGTCGACCAGGAGCAGGCCCCGCCCGTGCTCCTGCCCCGTGTACCGGCCGGAGGGCGCGGGCAGCGGTAGCCCGACGGGCCCGTCGTCGTGTACGAGCACGGCCGTCCGCCGTCCCGCGAGGGCCACCTCGATGGTGATCGACGGGGTGCGGCTGTGCCGGTGGGCGTTGGTGACCACCTCGGAGGTGCAGAGCCGGGCCGGCTCGACGAGCCGCGGGAGGTTCGCGGCCCGCAGGACCAGGACCACCCAGTCCCGGGCGATCTTCGGCGTGGTCGGCAGGTTCGGGGCCGTGAGCCGGTAACTCGCGTCCCCCGTCGGCGGTTCGGGAAGCGGTAAGGCTGCGGTGTTCATGTCGTCCTCTCCCAACGCGGTCTCGTACCCGCGCCGCCGCCCCACCGTGGCCCGGCCGCCCGAGCGCACGCCCCGAAGGGCGCACGTCGACGACTGCACTGCGGGATTACGGACGCGCTGCGCGGTGCTGACAGGACCATAGGGGGCATGTATGCCCCGGGGCAAGGTTGCTCCGGTTTCTTAACGCTGCTGGGTGGACCGCCGCACGGTTACCCGGCACACTCAGGGCAGACAAGGAAGGGACACATGCCACCGAGGGACAACCCGACCGCCCGCCAGGCACGCCTCGGCGCCGAGCTGCGGAAGCTGCGCGAGCGCTCGGGCAAAACCGCGCGGGAGGCTGCGGGCCTGCTGTCGACCGACCAAGCGAAGATTTCGCATATCGAAGCGGGTCGCATCGGTGTGAGCGAGCAGCGGATCCGCCGCCTTGCGGCTTTCTACCAGTGCGATGACGAACCGCTGATCGGAGCCCTGTGCGCCATAGCACGCGAACACCGCGGGCAGCACTGGTTCGACGAGTACAGAGGGGTCCTCGCCCCCGGGTTCCTGGACATCGCGGAACTCGAGCACCATGCGATCGCCATGCGATCCCTGCAAAGCGTCACCCTGCCCGGCCTGTTCCAGACCGAGAACTATGCGCGCGCACTCTTCGAGGGGGTGACGCCGAAGCTCCCCCCGGAAGAGGTCGAGGCTCGGGTCGAGCACCGCATGAAGCGGGTCACGATCTTCGACCGACAGGACCCGCCGCAGTTCACGGCCATCATCCACGAGGCGGCGACACGTATGCGGTTCGGCGGGCGCAAGGTTGCGCGTGAACAGCTCGAATACCTCATCGAGGCTTCAAAACTGCCGACGGTGACGGTAAGGGTTATCCCGTTCACGAGCGAGGACTTCATCGAGGTCACGCAGCCCGTACTGTACGCGAGCGGCCCCGTGCCCCAATTGGACACCGTGCGCATCGACAGCCCCTTCGGTGGACGCTTCCTGGACGCGGAAGCCGAATTGAAGAAGTACAGCACGCTGCTCGACATCGCCGAGCACGCGTCCCTGGACCCGGAAGGGTCTCGGCAACTCATCCACCACATCGCGCGAGAAATGTGAGAAACAGGAATGAACGTATCGCCCATCAACTGGCAGAAGTCGTCCTTCTCCGGCGGCGGCGGGGAGGACTGCGTAGAGGTCGCGCAGCACGATGGCGACATCATGATGCGCGAGAGCGACGACCCCGGCACGGTGATCACGACGAGCCGTGAGAAGCTGCGGGCCTTCATACTCGGCGTCAAGGCTGGCGAGTTCGATCACCTCGTGAGCTAGCCCCCGCCCCACAGCGCCAGCGCCCCCCGCCCCTGACGGTCGGGGGGCGTTCGTACACACCAGAGTGCATATATGCCCCGGGGCATACTTGCCCAATCACCTGGCGTGGCGCTACGGTCGCTCTGCGTCGCGAACCCGGGTCGCTCCCGGCAGGCTCGTGCCTATACGGGTGTGACTCCCCTGGTGCATGCACTCGTCGGGAAGAGCCCCCGGATCTGCCCCCCTCCTGATCGGCAAGCGCCGTTCAAGAGACAGGGGCGACATCGACCCACCCACGGCTGGAGGGCAGCCCATGTACGTGTCACGCTCCCGAGGGGAGCCGCCCGGAACGACCCCGCCGCCGGCCGACGTGGCCTTCTGGTGCGAGCGCGTGCGGTACCGCTCACTCGCCGTCGGCGGGGCCGACCAGACGACCCGCTACGAGGTCGGCACCCCGGCCGAGGCCGTCCGCCGGGTGCGTACCGAGGTGCGCGCCCTCGCCGCGACCCTCCCCCCGGCGGAACGGAACCGCGCGTTCGAGTGGACCGACAGCGGCGGCTGCCTGCACGCGGTCGCCGCACTGCACCGCCACGAACCGTGCGGCTTCTCGCTCAGCACCGGTTCCGCCTGGGTGGAGTGGTCGGTCCGGCCGTTCCTCCGCTTCCACGTACCCCACCACCGCCTGCTGCCCCTCCTCCCGCCCTCCGGCTCGCCCGTATGCGGCGAGGCGCTCTGAGCCACCGGAAGCTCCACGTAGGAGCTCATCCAAGCGTCGACGACCCGAGTACGGTCGGCGAGTCGACCACGGTCGCAGAGGTCGGCCGGACCCCGAAGAGAACACGGAACACCACTCATGCACGACACCTGGAACGCCGTCGAACGGCTCGTCGCATGGCTCGACGAGAAGAGCGCCGCGCCCGCCGACACCGTCCCGCTCCTGCGCGTCCTGAAGATCGTCGAGGAGGCCGGCGAGGTCGCCGAAGCCGTCCACGGCGCATACGGGTCCAACCCCCGCAAGGGCAAGAGCCACACCTGGGACGACGTACAAGCCGAACTGTGCGACGTCATCCTCACGGGCATGGTCGCTCTGAGGACCCTCACGCCCCACGCCGACAAGACGTTCACCGAACACGTCGGCCGAATCACCGACCGCTCGCTCGGCACCTGACCACCGCATGGCTCCGGCCGGCGGCGTCACGGGCCCCGGCCGGCGGCTCGGCTCGGCAGTGTAGACCTTACCGATCGACGAGCGACGTGCGACGTGCGATCAGGCCATGGCCCAGGTCGCGGACCGGGTCGGGGTCGTATCAAGGTGACGGTTTCCCTCGCACTGCTCCTCGCACTACTTCGGTTCTTCATGCCGCCGGACCACTCAGGATGGAGTCGTTTGACTCGAACCGGTGATCCTCCACGGGGAGTTCGGGAAAGCAACCGGTCTCCGCCCCGCCGGTCAGGAGGGAGAGGAGGAAGGGAGCACACGAGGTGGCGTGATGTTCCCATTCGGGACCCCGGCCCTCGTTGAGCATCACAGTCCACTCCTCCGGCCTCTGCCCGGGCCGGGCCAGCCAGTACAAGTAGGCTCCGCTGCCCTCGACGTACGCCCAGGGGATGACCCGTGCGCCGTTCTCCCGGATCTCATCGGGGGCCGGCTCGGTCTGCCACAACTCGGCCTGAACCGGCAGGGCCATGTAGCAGCCCGCTGCACCGTCGAACGCCTGATGCGCAAGCTCGGCATCACCGGCGCCGTCCGTGGTCAGTGAGTGATCACCACGCTGCCCGGCGGCCAGACCGTCCGGGCTCCGGACCTCGTCGACCGTGACTTCGTCGCCAGCGACCCGAACCGGTGCTGGGTCGCGGAATTCACCCATGTGAAAACCTGGACAGGTGTCGTCTACATCGCCTTCGCCGTGGACACCTTCTCCCGCCGGATCGTCGGCCGGTCCGCAGCCACCGCAAAGGAAACGGTCTTCGTGCTGGACGCCCTGGAGATGGCGCTGTGGCAACGCGACCGCGACCGGCATTCCGTTCAGCCGGGCGAGTTGATGCGTCACTCGGATGCCGGGTCGCAGTACACGAGTTTCCGGCTCGCCGGCCACCTGGAGGCCGCCGGCATCACCGCCCCCACCGGATCGGTGGGCGACGCCTACGACAACGCCCTGATGGAGAGCACGATCGGCCTGTTCAAGACCGGACTGATCAAGTCCGGGCGGCCATGGGAGACGCTGTCCGATGTCGAACTCGCCACCGTCGAGTACGTCGACTGGTACAACCACCGGCGCCTCCACGGTGAGACAGGCCATGTCCCACCAGGCGAACACGAGAACAACCACTACCTCACAACCACGAAACCCCAGGTCACAACCAACACCTGAGATCTCTACCGAACCCGGAACGGTTCACTAGGGGGTTGCCCCCTTCCAGAGGATCGTTATAGCGTCAAGGTGGTTCGCACATCGTATTCAGCGTTGCACGGGTCAATTCTCATCAACGAAGCCGATGACGGGGAAGTGTCGCTTCTTCTCAACCCCCGCATGAGCGATACGGGAAACATGAATTTAACTTCTGTTGCCAACACGGCGTCGAACATAATGGAGAGTGCACCCATCACTCTCTCCTCTCTTCTCGAACAACATGTCATCGCCACCCCTGATGCCATAGCCGTCGAATACCCGCATGACGAAGTGGCTCTGACGTATCGCCAACTGAGCCGGCGGGCCAACCAGTTGGCCGCGCATCTCACCGAGCGCGGGGTGCGCCCGGGAGATCACGTCGTGGTGTGCCTGCCTGCCGGCGCCGACCTGGTCGTCACGCTCCTGGCCGTGATCCGGGCAGGCGCCGCCTACGTCTTGGTGGACCCCGGGCATCCGCTGGAGCGGCGCCGGCTCATCGTGCGCGACTGCGCCGCCCGCGCCGTCGTCGCCCCGGCCGCGTACACGGCTGACCACGAGGACCAGGGCCCGGCGATGATCCCTCTGGACACGCTGGCCGCGCATCTCGACGAACTCCCCGCCGCGACACCGGACTTCGTGCCTGACCCGGCGGCCACGGCCTACGTCTGCTACACCTCGGGAACCACGGGCACCCCGAAGGGCGCCGTCATCCCGCACCGTGCCGTCCTCGACCTGGTCGGTTCCACCGACTACGTGAAGCTGAAGCCCGAGGACCGCGTGGCGCAGGCCGCGAACCCGGCTTTCGACGCCGTCACCTTCGAGATCTGGGCGCCTCTGGTCGCGGGCGCGCGCCTGGTGGGGCTGCCCAAGGACGTCGTCGTCGATCCCCTCGCATTCGAGCGGGCCGTACGTGATCACGAACTGAGTGTCATGTTTCTGACCACGGCTCTGTTCAACCAGATCGCGCGGGAGCGGCCGGCGGCCTTCGCGCCCCTGAGTGTCCTGATGTTCGGCGGCGAGGCGTGCGACCCGCGCAAGGTCCGGGCCGTGTGCGACGCCGGTCCCCCGGCCCGGCTGCTGCACGTGTACGGCCCCACGGAGACCACCACCTTCGCGACCTGGCACGAGGTCTCCCGGCCCGCCGACGACGCGCGCACCCTGCCCATCGGCCGGCCCATCGGCGCGACCGTCGCCCATGTGCTGGACGCGGAGGGCCGTCCGGTGCCGCCCGGTGCCGTCGGCGAACTCCACCTGGGCGGCCCCTGCCTGGCCACGGGGTACCTGGGACGGCCGGACCTCACCGCCGAGCGCTTCGTCGACGACCCGTTCGGCGCCGCCGGCGACAGGCTCTACCGCACGGGCGACCGTGTCGTCCTCGGCCCGGGCGACGCCATCGAGTTCCTGGGGCGGGCCGACAATCAGGTCAAGCTGCGCGGGTTCCGTATCGAACTCGGCGAGATCGAGGCGGCGCTGACAGCCCACCCGGGTGTCGCCGACGCTGTGGTGTCGGTCCACGAGGTCGCCGAGGACGACCGGCGTCTGGTGGCGCACGTCGTCCCCGCGGCCAGGGCCTCGGAGGCCGACGAGCAGATCACCCAGTGGCAGGAGATCTACGAGACGCTCTACAACGACGCCGCCTCGGTCGAGTTCGGTGAGAACTTCGCCGGCTGGAACAGCAGTTACGACCACCTCCCCATCCCGCTGGAGGAGATGCGCGAGTGGCGTGCGGCCACCGTCGACCGCATCCGTGAGCTGCGGCCCCGCCGGGTCCTGGAGATCGGTGTCGGCACCGGGCTGCTCCTGTCCCGGCTGGCTCCGCAGTGCGAGGAGTACTGGGGCACCGACTTCTCGGCGTCCGTCATCGACGCGCTCAGGGTCCAGATAAAGGCCGACCCCCGGCTGCGCGAGAGGGTGACCCTTCAATGCCGGGCCGGTGACGACCTCGGCGGGCTGCCCTCCGGTCACTTCGACGTGATCGTCCTCAACTCCGTCGTCCAGTACTTCCCGAACCTGGACTATCTGCGCACCGTCGTGCACGGTGCCCTGTCGCTGCTCGCCCCGGGCGGCTCCCTGTTCCTGGGCGACCTGCGCAACCTCGATCTGCTGCGGTGCATGCAGGCCGGGGTGGCCGTCGCGCAGGACGACGGCCGGGCGGACGCCGAGGGGCTGCGGCGCCGGATGGAGCAGCAGACCCGGCTGGAGACCGAACTCCTGCTGTCGCCCGCCGTGTTCACCGCGCTGGCCGCCGAACACGGCGGCGTGCGGGCGGTGGACGTGCGGGTCAAGCGCGGCACGTACCACAACGAACTGACGCGCTACCGGTACGACGCCGTCCTCACCACGGGCGACGACGCGCTCGACGTCGCCGCCGCCCCGTGCCTCGCCTGGGACGGCCTCCCGGGTCTGGAGGCCCGGCTGAGGGATGAGCGGCCGGACGTCCTGCGCGTGACCGGCGTCCCCAACGGGCGCATCCACGCGGACTTCACGGCGATGCGGGACCTGGACGCCGGGAAGCGTCCGACACCCGCCGACGGCCGAGGGGACGCGCCCGACCCCGAGGACCTGTGTGTGCTCGGCGAGAGCCTCGGCTACCGCGCGGTCATCACCTGGTCCGCCGACCCGTCCCACGTGGACGTCCTGTTCGTCCCCCCGCAGCCGGGCCCGCTCGCGTCGACCTGCCTCCCGCCGGAACTGCCCGACACGGACGACGGCGCCAACGCGCCGACCGCCTTCGACCGGACGGCCGACCTCGGCTCCGTCCTGCGCGGCTACCTGCAGGAGCAACTGCCGGACTACATGGTGCCGTCCGCGTTCATGTCGCTCGACGCGATGCCGCTCACCGCGAACGGCAAGGTCGACCGCCGCGCCCTGCCCGTCCCCGTGTTCTCCGCCGCGCGCGGGACACCGCCGGGGACGCCGCTGGAGGAGCTGGTGCGCGACCTGTTCGCGGAGGTCCTCGCGCTGCCCGGATACGAGATCTCCGCCGACTCGGACTTCTTCGCCGTCGGCGGTCACTCGCTGGCCGCCGCCCGGCTCATGGCCCGGCTGCGCGCGACCCTCGGGGAGGACCCGGGAGCGCGTGCGCTGTACGAGGCGCCGACTCCCGCGCTGCTGGCCGCCCGGCTCGGCGACCCCCGGCCGCCGCACACCGGGGTCACCGGCGACGGGGGCCACGTCCTGCCGCTGCGCCTGACCGGCACGCTCCACACGGCGGCCCTCGACGCGGCGCTGGACGACCTGTCCGTGCGCCACGGGCTGCGCCGCACCCAAAGCACGACCGCCGAACCGGCCACCGAGGCGGACGCCCTCGCGGCGCTCCGGGCTATGCCAATCGACGACGCGGACGAACGCCTCTGGTCGACGCGGCTGTTCACCCTCGCGCCGGACGATCACCTGCTCGGCGTCGTCCTGCACCCGGGCGCGGCCGACGCGTGGTCGCTCCCCGTCCTCGCGTCCGACCTGGCCACCGCGTACACGCTGCGCGTCACCGGAGGCACTCCCCTCCGGGCCCCCGTGACGGCACCCGCTCCGGAGCAGAAGGACCAGGGCTGTCCGCTGCCCGCCGACGGCCCCGTCCCGACCGCGCTGCCCACCACGCCGGCCGGCGGCGACGGCACATCGTACGAGACCTGGCGCACCAGCCTCGACGCCGCCGCCCACCGCCGGTTCACCGAAGGCGCGGCGGAGCACGGCGTCACCCTGTTCATGCTGGTGCACGCGGGCGTGGCGGCTCTGCTCGCGCGGCTCGGCGCCGGGGACGACGTCGTCCTGGCCGCGCAGGTCCCGAGCCGGGGCGAGCAGGCCCTGCGTGCGGCGGTCGGCCCGCTCGACCGGACGCTGTCCCTGGGGACCGACGTCTCCGGTGACCCCTCCTTCCGCACCCTGCTGCACCGTGTACGCGACGCGGACCTGGCCGCCTACCGGCAGCCCGAACCGCCGAGGGCCGCGCCCGGCGGTGTCGTCCTGGCCGTCGCCCCTCAGACGGCACCCGTGTTGGAGGCCGCCGGGCTCAGCGTGCGCGTGGGTGAGCCCGAGTGGCCCGACCCGGCCGCCGAACTGCGCCTCGTGCTGACCGAACGGCGGTCCGTCACGGGTGCCCCGGAGGGCATCGACCTCGCGGTCACCTTCCGCCGGGAGACCGTCGGCCGTGACACGGCGGTGTCCCTCACCGAGCAGTTGCTCGCCCTGCTGGACTCCGCTCTCGGCGCGCCGGGCACACCCGTGAGCCTGCTCGCCCTGTACTCGCAGGAGGCTCTGGTACGGGCCCAGGACGCGTGGAACGGGCCCGCGTACGAGGTGTCGGACACGACCGTCACGCGGCTCTTCGCCGAGCAGGCCGGCAACCGGCCCGACGCCGCCGCGCTCGTGCACGGCGGGCGGACGGTCAGCTACGGCGTCCTGGACTCCTGCGCGGAGCGCGTCGCCGAGCGCCTGTCCGGGCACGGGGTGGAACCGGGTACGGTCGTCGCCGTGTCGCTGGGCTCACCGGTGGACTTCGCGGTCGCGGTGCTGGCCGTCGTCAAGGCGGGGGCGGTCTGCCTTCCGCTGGCGGGTGACGCCGGTGACCGGGACGCGCTAAACCGGGCAGCCCTCTTCCTCACCGACACGGCTACGGACGCCGGGGATGTGCCGGTCCTGGTCGTGGACCCGCAGGGCGACGAGCCGGAGCTGCTCAAAACCGGGCGCCCTTCGCGCGACGGGAACGCCGGGCCGGTGCTGATGGCGGGCGACGTCCTGGTGGGCGACGAGAGCATGGTCGTCCTCGCCACCCGCAACGCCGCGCGTCGCCCGCAGGCCCGCGCCGCGTGGCTGCCCGGGACGCCCCGCCCGGCCGCGGACGCCGTCTTCGACCTGCTCACGGCGCTGGCCTGCGGGCGCACGCTCCTGATCCCCGACTCCGGTACCGCGATGGACCCCTCGGCCCTGGCCGGGTGGCTGCGCCTGACCGCACCGGACGAGGTGTGGGCACCCGCCGAGACGGCCGCCGCGCTGCCGCACTCCACCGGCGAGTTCCTCGTCCACACCCCGGCCGCCAGGGACGTCCGGTCCGCCGTGGTCACCCGGCACGGTGCCGCCGAGGCCCGGCTGCTGACCGAGTCCGTGCCCGGCGCGGGCGGCCGTCCGCTGGGCGAGCACCGCGTGTACGTCCTGGACGCCGAGCTGCGTCCGGTGCCGCCCGGTGCCACCGGTGCGCTCTATGTGGCGGGCACGGGCGTGGCGTACGGCTACGCGGGTCGCCCGGGCGACTCGGCCGAGCGTTTCGTGCCCGATCCGTTCGGCGCGCCGGGAAGCCGTATGTGGCGTGCCGTGACGGCCGCGCGCCGGACCGCGGACGGCGGTTGGGAGGCGCTGGACGCGCCCTGGCAGGACGACCCGTTCGAGGACGAGTACGCGACGTTCGTCGTGGCCGTCGACGCCGGGGGACGCCACGCGCTGTGGCCCGCCGCCCTTCCCGTGCCCGCCGGCTGGCAGGTCGTTCACCCGGAGGACATCCGGGAGCTGTGTCTCGACCACGTCGAGGAACACGCGTCGGCCCGTCGCGGCGTCTGACCCTTCCTCACCACCCGCATCTTCACGTCTTCTTCCCTGTGAGGTAGTCATGTCCCAAAACGTTTCCTCACCTCCGGACGCCCTCCACACGTCGCACCGTCACGTCCTCGACCTCTCCGAGCAGGACGCCGCAGCCGCGCACGCGCTGGCCGCCGAGTGCGCGAGGGAGTACAAGTCCCCGGACGACCAGAGCTTCCTCGACGAGGCTCCCGTGATCGCCCACGACCTGCCGCTGTCGGTACGGCGCCACGTCAACGCGGCCCACCACGACGAGCGCGCCCACGCGACCGTCATCCGGGGGAACGTCGTCCGCGACGAGGAGCTGGGCGAGACGCCCGGCCACTGGAGCGTGAGCAATACCAAGTCGAGCGAGGCGTACGCCTGTCTGCTGGTGCTGTACTCGGCGTTGCTCGGCGACGTGATCGGCTGGCAGGCCCAGCAGTCCGGGCGGCTCGTCACCGACATCCTGCCGAGCCGGGGTTACGAGCACAGCCTCGTGTCCGCGTCCAGCGAGCTGGAGCTCGCCTGGCACACCGAGGACGCCTTCTCCCCGCACCGCGCCGACTGGGTGGGCCTGTTCGCGCTGCGCAACTCCGGCGTCCCCACCACCCTGTCCCACATCGACCTCAGTCGGCTGCCTGAACGATTCGCCAAGATCCTCTCCGAACCGCGGTTCACGGCGGTCCCCGACGCCTCGCACGAGTACGACGAGGACGCTCCGCAGGCCGAGCCCGTCGCCGTCCTCAGCGGTCACCCGGCCTGCCCGGTGCTGCGGATCGACCGGGACTACTTCCAGGCGCAGGAGGGCGACGCCGAGGCGGCGGAGGCGTTCGCCTGGGTCGTCGAGCACCTGGACGGCAACCTCAGCGACATCCCGATCCTCGCCGGTGACGTGTGCTTCGTCGACAACCGCAACGTGGTGCACGGCCGGCGCGCCTTCCGCGCCGGCTTCGACGGGCGGGACCGGTGGCTCAAGCGGGTCAACGTCGTCCGCGACCTGCGGCGCACCCGGCCGGGGCGCATCGACGGGACCACCCGGGTCATCGTCTGACGCCGGCCTTCCCAGACCGACCGACAACCTACGGAGAACCCCATGACCACACCCTCCGCCCGCCCGGCGGTCCTGCTGGTGGAGAGCCGCCGCTCCACCTTCACCGAGAGCGTCCTGAGCCGCGACGACGTCGACGTCGTCCTGCTGCGCTTCGACTCGGTGCCCCTGACCGAGGAGTACCTGAAGCGCACGGCGGACGTCCCGACGTTCACCCTGGCCACCGCCGCGCCTCTGGAGGAGGAGGCGGCCCGCTACCGGGACTGGATCCGGGACGCGGCCGTCGTGCCCGGCCACTTCTGCAACCCCAACGAAGCCCTCCAGGCGTCCGCGCAGCGTTTCGCGTCGCTGGTCGGGCTGCCGCACCTGTCCGAGGAGCAGGTGGCCTGGGTGCGCAACAAGGCGACCATGAAGGACCGTTACGCGGAGCTGGGCATCCCGCACGCCGCCTACCGGACCGTCAGCTCACCGCAGGACGTGCTGGAGTTCGCCGGCGCCCACGGGTGGCCGGTGATCCTCAAGCCGATCGACTCGGACTCCTGCATCAGCACGTACCGGCTCGACTCGCCGGAGGACCTCGACCCGCTGCTGCCGCTGGACGCCGGGCTCTCCTGGATGGTCGAGCAGTACATCAGCGGCCGCGAGTTCCAGCTGTGCGCGGCCATCGCGCATGGGAAGGTCGTCGACGCTTACCTGTCCAAGAACCCGCGCCCGATCCTTGAGGTGCTGGACGGGGCGATCAACGCCAACATCACGTATGCCCCGTCGGAGAAGCTCCCGGTCGACGCCAAGGAGCTGGCGCAGCGCCTCACCGACGGGCTGAGCATCCCCTACGGCTATCTGCACGGGGAGTTCTTCCTCACCGACGACGGCGAGTTCTACATGAGCGAGGTGGCGGCCCGGCTCAGCGGCTGCGAGGTGCCGATGAACCACGGCCTCGCCTACGGGTTCGACTTCCTGGGCGTCGTCCTGGACACCTACGTCGACCGGGACCCCGTCCCCGAGTACACGCGTGACCGCGCCGTGGGCGACCTGCTGCTGCCCGTCCGGCCGGGGAAGCTGGTGAGCATCACCGGCGAGGAGGAGCTGCGCGGCATGCCGGGCGTCCTCGACGCGCATCTGACGGCCCGGCCCGGCGATGTGCTCGACCCGCCGCGCGCCTCCCACGCCAGCACCGGCTACGTCCACGTGGAAGGGGCCACGGCGGACGAGGTGGAGGAGCGGATGCAGGCGATCCTGAACCGCTTCGAGCTGGTGGTCGTGCCGGCATGAGCGGTTCGCCCCTGTTCCTCCCCTGCACGACCCTGCCCTCCCACGGCGAGGCCGTCACACGCTGGCGGGCCGAAGGCGCCGGGCCCGTCCCCGTCTGGGTCGGAGAGCGGACCGACCTCCTGGCGGGAATCGCCCTCGCTGAGGAGGTCTACGACGGGTTCCGAGCGCCGGCGGCCTGCGACACCGGCCTCGTCCTCGGTACCCCGCCCGCCTCCGTGCGCGCCCTCGCCGAGCCACTGGCGCGCACGTGGGCGGCCGATCTCCCGGGCGTGCCGGAGACGGGCTCGGTGCTGGTCGTCGGCACGTACGCGGAGGTGACGGCGCGCGCCGTCCAGGGCCTCGTCGAGCGGTGCCACGCGCAGGGGCGGGATCTGATCCTGCTGACCGGGCGGGACGTGCACACGCTGAGCTGGGTGGTCGCCAAGCAGTACGGGCGCGGCAGGCCGGACGGCGCGGACGGGGTGTTCTCGGAGCACGACGACCGCGCGCCGGCGCCGGGCCTGCACTGGTTCGGGGCCGAGGAGGTGCGCCACGAGGACGTGCAGGGCATCGCGCTCGGCCGGGTGTGGCGCCGGCTGATGCTGCACGGCAACGGCAAGGACGACCAGCTGAACCTGGGCCAGTTCACCGTGTGCGGGCTGAGCCCCGTCGGCGAGCGGGCGCCGGGCGCGCCGGGGCCGAAGTGCGCGTTCGGGCTCGGCTGTCCCAAGCCGGAGGACAAGCTGATCCCGGCGGAGCGGCTGCGGGCGGCGGAACTCGTGCTCGCGAACTGCTTCAGCGGCCCCCTGTCCGACCACGCCATGTACGACCCGAAGTACGTGATCCTGCTCAACGCCCTGGACGGGCCCGCCCAGACGGTGCTGGCGACGCTCACCGCGTGCGATGCCCAGCGACCGGAGATCCTCACGTGGGCCACGGCCGACCCGGCGGATGGCAGCGTGGCCCGCATGATCAACGAAAAACTCGCGGACATCAATCCGTATCCGTCGTTCGTCCAAGTGGGCCTTACCTCCTACCGCCCGGCCGAGGTGGGGAAACCGGCCGCCGACGCGCCGGGCCCGGCGCTGCACACGGTCGGGGCGAGGCTGGGCGGGCTGCTGGACAGCGGTCTGCTGGACGACGCCCACCCGCTGCGGCCCCGCCTGCGGCAGCTGTCGGACACGGTGCTGCGGGACGCGGTGCGTACCGTCGCGCTGTCCCCGCTCGACCAGGACGCGGCGGCGGCGATCGCGGCCGAGGTGAAGTCGCTCGACCTGGCGCTGGCCCACCGGTTCGCCAAGCACCACGCCGACCCGGTGCTGAACTTCCCGACGTACTGGGGTGAGCGCAGTGTCGCCGAGGCGCCGGTGGCCGCCGAGGCGCCCTGCGCGTGCGGTCTGCCGGTGCGGAGCTACGTGCGGCGCGGCCGGGTGCCCGTCGTCGTCGACACCGTGCAGGACGTGTGCGCGCGGTGCGGGGACGTGGGCAACTCCTTCGTCGGTGCTCCGCAGTTGCGGGTGAAGGCCCAGGAGCGAGCGGAGGCCGGGGGCGAGCTGCACATCGTGGTGGAGGTCGTCGCGGAGCGGGCGGGGACCGTCAACGTGGGCATCGTCCTGCCGGCGTACCTGCTCGCGAGGGCGCAGCCGGTACTGCGCCGGGTGGAGGTGGTCGCCGGGGAGCCCGCGCGGACCGACTTCGTGCTGCGGGTGGACCCGGAGGCCGCCCCGCAGGCCTACTACTTCACCCCGTACGCCGTCCACGACCTGGGGGTCGCGACGCGCCGCGTGCACTTCACGCTGTCCCCGGCGGCGGAGGGTGCCCGGGAGGTGGCCCGGTGAGCGGTCTTTCCCAGGACGGAGGGCTTCTCCTGCCGCTGCGGGAACGCCCCTTCCGGCTGCTGGCGTCGGGGCGTCTGCTCATGTACTTCGCCAACGCGATGGCCCCGATCGTGCTGGCCTTCGCCGTGCTCGACCTCACCGGGTCCAAGACGGACCTGGGGATCGTGGTGGGCGCCCGGTCGGTGGCCAACGTGGTCCTCCTGCTGGCGGCCGGGGTGGTCGCCGACCGGTTCTCGCGGACGGTGATCCTGCGGGGCTCGGCGTGCGCCGCCGCGGCCGTACAGGGGGCCATAGCGGTCAGCATGCTCCTGGACTTCACGACGATCCCGCTGCTGATCCTGCTCAGCGTGCTCAACGGCGCCCTCTCCGCCGTTTCCATGCCGGCGTCCGCGGCGCTCACCCCGCAGACGGTGCCGGCGAAGCTGCTGCGCCCGGCGAACGCCCTGATGCGCATGGCCATCAACCTCGGCATGATCATCGGTGCGGCGCTCGGCGGGGTGCTCGTCTCCGTCGTCGGTCCGGGCTGGGGGCTGGCCTGCAACGCCGTCGCGTTCCTCGGCGCCGCTCTGTGCTACTTCGGTCTGCGCATCCCCGCCGGCAAGGCCGAGCCCACCGAACGCCCGCATCCGTTGCGGGAATTGCGGGAGGGATGGCAAGAGTTCACCTCCCGCGCCTGGGTGTGGGTGGTGGTGGCCCAGTTCATGGTGGTCAACGCCGTGGTCGCGGGCGGCGTCTACGTGCTGGGCCCCGCAGTCGCCGACGAGACGTTCGGCCGCACCGGCTGGGGCGTCGTGCTCGCCGCCCAGATGGCCGGGGCGGTGGCCGGCGGGTTCGTCGCCGCCCGCTCCCGGGCCAAGCACGCGCTGCGTATCGGCGTCGCGGCCGTCGCCCTGGAGGCGCTGCCCCTGGCGGTGCTCGCCGAGGCACCCGGGGTGCTGCTCCTCACCGTGACGATGTTCGTCAACGGCGTGGCCATGGAGCAGTTCGGTGTCGCCTGGGAGGTGTCCCTGCAAGAGAACGTCCCCGAGGACCGGCTGGCCCGGGTCTACTCCTACGACGCGCTCGGCTCGTTCATCGCCCTGCCCATCGGGGAGATGGCCGCAGGACCCGTGGCGGACCGGGCGGGCGTGGACACCACGCTGCTCGCGGGGGCGGCCCTGGTGGTGGTCGCGACCGGCGCCGCCCTGTGCAGCAGGGAGGTGCGACAGCTGGCCACGCGTGTGCACAAGGAGCCGAAAGAACCCGAAGTGGCCGGGGCGTAAACATATGACAGCCCGCCCGACAGTGACCCGGAACGAGGTGACACCCGTGGTGAACGCCCTTTCGTCGGCACCCTCCGCCGGCGTGCTGGTGGAGGCCGTGCTCCGGCACGCACGGCGCTCCCCCGACGCCGTCGCGGTCGCCTACGGCGACGACGAACTGACGTACCGCCAGTTGACGGCGCGGGCCGGCCGGACGGCGGCGGCCCTGCGCGGACGCGGTCTGGGGCGGGGCGACCTGGTGGGCGTGTGCCTCAGACCGGGCACCGACCTGGTGACGGCGTTCCTCGCGGCCGTGTGGGCGGGCTGCGCGTACGTGCCGCTGGACCCGGCGCACCCCCGGCAGCGGCGTGCCGAACTGCTGCGGGATTGCGGGGCCCGGCTGCTGATCACCGACACCGCCGTGGCCGAGGGCGACCCGCTCGCCGTCTCCCCGGCCACCCTCGTGGCCGAGGCCGGTGACCTGAGGGAACCGCCGCCGTCCGCGTCGTCCCCCGACGACGTCGCGTACGTCTGCTACACGTCCGGCACCACCGGCACCCCCAAGGGCGTGGCCGTCCCGCAGCGTGCCGTCACACACCTGGTGACCGACACCGACTACGTCGACCTGGGGCCCGGCGACCGGGTGGCGCAGGCGTCCAACCCCGCGTTCGACGCCGCCACGTTCGAGGTGTGGGGCGCCCTGTGCAACGGGGCCCGGATGGAGGGGCTGGCCAAGGACGTCCTGGTGGACCCGGACGCCCTGGCCGGGGCGATCCGGGCGAAGGGCGTGAGCGTGCTCTTCCTGACCACCTCGCTGTTCCACCTCGTGGCGCTGGAGCGGCCCGACGCGTTCGCCCCGCTGCGGCTCCTCCTCACCGGCGGCGAGGCCCTGAGCCCCCACCGCGTCCGTGACGTCCTCGCGCATCCGCCGGGCGCGCTGCTCAACGTGTACGGGCCCACGGAGACGACGACGTTCGCGACCTGGCACCGGGCGGAGCGGGTCGGCGCGGACGACGCCTCCGTCCCGATCGGGACACCGCTGCGCCGGGTGCGCGCGTTCGTGCTGGACGAGTTCCTGCGGGAGGTCCCGGACGGCGTCACCGGCGAGCTGTATCTCGCCGGTCCCGGGCTGGCCCACGGGTACTGGGCGGACCCCGTGGCGACCGCGCTGCGGTTCGTGGCGCACCCGGCGGGCGAGGGCGAGCGGCTCTACCGCACCGGGGACCGGGCCCGCCGCGACGCCGACGGGCGGCTCGACTTCCGGGGCCGGGACGACCAGCAGGTCAAGATCCGCGGCTTCCGCGTCAACCCGGCCGAGGTGGAGGCGCGGGCGGCCCGCTGCCCCGGCGCCACCGACGCCGTCGTCACCGTGACGCGCCACTCGCCGGACGACGTCCGGATGACCCTGTACGTCATCCCGGCCCCCGGCGCGGGCGAGGGCCTCGTCGAACGGGTACTGGCCCGGCTGCGCGAGACGCTGCCCGGCTACGCGGTGCCCTCGGCGGCGGTGGTGCTGGAGAGGCTGCCGCTCAACGGGAACGGCAAGCTGGACCGGGCCGCCCTTCCTCCCCCGCCGAACACCCCCGCGACCGGTGCGCCGCGCGGCCCGCTGGAGTCGGCGCTGACCCTGCTGTGGGCGGAACTGCTCGACGTCCCCGAGGTCGGCATCCACGACGACTTCTTCGAACTCGGCGGGCACTCCCTGACGATCAGCCGGCTGCGGTCCCTGATCACGCAGACCCTGGGGGTCGAGCTGCCGCTGGCGGACATGTTCGACACGAGGACGGTGGCGGAGCAGGCGGCGGCGCTGACCCTGCGAGAACCCGCCCCGGGGGCGCTGACGGCCGCCGCGCGGGAACTGCTCAGGGTCGCGGCCCTCACCGACGAAGAGGTCGAGGCGGAGTTGGCGAGCGCGGAGCGGGAGAGCTGACATGACGACGCCCGAACCCGGCGCACGGCGTCTGTCCGCCGGCCGCCTCCACCTGCTGCGCGCCACGCCCGCACCCCTGGACGGCGGCCCTCGGGGAGCGTTGTCGTTCGCGCAGGAGCGGCTGTGGCTGGAACACCGGCTGTACGACGGCGAATCGGGCTACCACGTGCAGTTCGCGCTGCGTCTGCGCGGCCCGCTCGACGAACCCGCCCTGACCGCCGCCCTGAACAGGACCGTCGCCCGGCACAGCGCCCTGCACAGCACCTACCGGACGGGAGACGACGACACGCCCGTCCAGGTCAGGGACTCCGACCTCACGATTCCCCTGCCGGTTGCACGGGGTGATGAACAGGGCCTGCTGGCCGAACACGCCCGCCCCCGTTTCGATCTGGAGACCTGCCCGCCACTGCGGGCACTGCTCGTCCGGCACTCCGACGACCACCATGTGCTGTCCGTCGTCGTCCACCACATCGCGTTCGACGGCTGGTCCGTGGGCGTCGTCGTGCGGGACCTCATGGAGCTGTACGCGGCCGAGCGGGAGGGCCGGGCGGCCGTGCTGCCCGAGCCGGTCCTCCAGTACGACGACTTCGCGGCCCGGCAGCGGGAGCGGCACACCGAGGCCCGGCTGCGGCCCGGCCTCGACCACTGGACCTCCCTGCTGCGCGGGGCCCCGGCCACGCTCGCCCTCGGCACGCGGGGCCCGCGGCCTGACGTCCCGTCCCGCCGGGCGGTGACGCGTGCGGTCCGGATCGAGGGGCGGCTGTACGACGGCCTCGCCGCTCTCGCACGGCAGGAGCGCGCGACCCTGTTCATGGCCCTCCTGGCCGCCTACCGGCTGTTGCTGGCCCACGAGTCGGGCGAGCGGGACATCGTGGTGGGCAGCCCGGTCGCCCACCGGGACGCGGACGGCGCCGAGGACGCCGTTGGCTGCTTCATCAACCTCCTCGCTCTGCGGGGCGACCTGTCCGGCCGGCCGTCCTTCCGGGACCTGCTGAGGCGGGCCCGCGACGACGTGCGGACGGCGCTGGCCCACCAGGAGGTCCCGTTCCAGCGGATCGTGCGGGAGCTGGACCTGCCGCGCGTCCCCGGCAGCGCGCCGCTGGTGCAGGCGCTGCTCACCGTCGACACGACCCCGTCGGCAGCGCAGGCCCCGCCCGGCGCGGGCGGACTCGTCCTCGAATTCGTCGACACCGCGCCCGAGACGGCCGTCTACGACGTGGAGCTGGAGCTGAGCGCAGGTCCCGGGAGCCTGGCCGGGGTCCTGACCCTGGCGGCGGACGTGTTCGGCCCGGAAGACGCGGACCGGCTGGCCGAGTTGCTGACGGCCGTGCTGGAACACGCGGTCGCCGACCCGGGCCGCCCGGCAGCTGACCTCCCGCCGCTGCTCGGGGGCCGTTCGGCCGGGCACGAAGCCGGCCTTCCCGAAGGGGAGTTCACCGCCCAGGCCGCGCGAACGCCGCAGGCCGTGGCCCTGATCCACCGGGACCGGACGACGACGTACGCCGAACTCGACGACCGGTCCGACCGGCTGGCGCGGGCTCTGGCGGGTCTCGGCGTCGGTCCTGGCGACCGGGTCGCGGTGTGCCTGGGGCGGACGCCGGACCTGCCCGCCACGCTCCTCGCGGTCCTCAAGGCGGGCGCCGCCTACGTGCCGGTCGACCCGTCCTACCCCGCCGACCGGATGCGTTTCGTCCTGGCCGACGCGTCCGTGGCGGTGGTCGTGACGGACGCGTCGGGCCTGACCCGGCTGGGAGACGTCCAGGGCGCCCGGCTGCTCGACGTGGAGTCGCTCGCCGACTCCCCCGGCACGGCCCCTCGCTGCGCCAGTGTGGCGGACCTCGCCTACGTCATCCACACCTCCGGGTCGACCGGGCGGCCCAAGGGCGTCATGGTCGAGCGGCGGCAGGTGGCGAGCTTCTTCGCTGCCATGGACGAGCGCGTCGGACCGGCGGAACCGGGCGACACCTGGCTGGCCGTCACCAGCATGTCGTTCGACATCTCGGTGCTGGAACTGCTGTGGACCCTCGCACGCGGTTACGCCGTCGTCCTGTACGACGCGGGCGGCACGCGGCGGCAGGTCGAGTTCAGCCTGTACTCGTTCCCCGCCGACGACGACACGGGCTCGGAGGACTACCGGCTGCTGCTGGAGGCGGCCCGGTTCGCCGACGACCACGGCCTCACCGCCGTGTGGCTGCCCGAGCGGCACTTCCATCCCTTCGGCGGGGCCTACCCGAATCCGTCGGTGGCGGCTGCGGCGGTGGCCGCCGTCACCCGGCGGGTCGGCATCCGGGCGGGCAGTGTGGTGGCCCCGCTGCACCACCCGGTGCGCATCGCCGAGGAGTGGGCGATGGTCGACCGGCTCTCCGGCGGCCGGGTCGGCGTCTCCTTCGCCTCCGGCTGGCACCCCGCGGACTTCGTGCTGGCACCCGACCACTACCGGTCCCGCCAGGAGGAGACGCACCGCGCGCTGGAGACCGTGCGCCGGTTGTGGCGCGGCGAGACCGTCACCCTCCCCGGCGGGACGGGACGGCCGACCGGTGTGACCGTCCGTCCGCGCCCGGTGAGCGCCGAACTGCCTTGCTGGGTGACCACGTCGGGCAGCGAGGAGACGTTCCGGGCGGCCGGTGCCGCCGGTACGCACGTCCTCACCCATCTGCTCGGCCAGGACGTCGACGGCCTCGCCGACCGGATCGCCGCCTACCGCGCGGCCTGGCGGGAGAACTCCGGAGCGTCGGGCGACGGCCACGTCACGCTGCTGGTGCACGGGCTGCTCGGCGCCGGTGACGACACCGCCCGGGAGCAGGCCCGCGAGCCGCTGCTGCGGTATCTGCGCACGTCCCAGGACCTGTCACGCACCGCCCGCGACCTGCCGGCGGACGACGACCGCTCGGGTGACGACCCATCGGGCGACGGCGGGGACGCGGAGCGTGCCCTGCGCGCGTCCGTCGAACGACACCTGCTGCACACCGGCCTGTTCGGCACCCCGGAGAGCTGCCTGCCATTCGTGCGGCGCCTGTCGGAGGCCGGCGTCGACGAGATCGCCGTCCTGATCGACTTCGGGCTCCCCGACGAGACCGTCCTGGCAGGGCTGCCGCACCTGGCGGAACTGCGCCGCCTGGCGAACACGGCGGCGCATGGGTCCGCCCCGGACGACGAGTCGGTCGCCGGGCTCATCACCCGGCACGGCGTCACCCACCTCCAGTGCACGCCGTCCATGGCACGCCTGCTGGCCGACGACGCCGCCTCGCGCACGGCCCTGGGCCGGTTGCGGCTGCTCGCCGTGGGCGGCGAGGCCCTGCCGCCCGCCCTGGCGGGACGGCTGCGGGGCACCGGGCCGGGCCGTGTCCTCAACATGTACGGCCCCACCGAGGCCACGATCTGGGCCGTCACCGGTGAGGTCCTCGACGCCGACGTGTCGGCCGGGACCGTTCCGCTCGGCACCCCGCTGCCCAACACCTCCGCGTACGTCCTGGACGGGGCTCTGCGTCCGGTCCCGGTCGGGCGAAGCGGTGAGCTGTACCTGGGCGGGGAGGCCGTGGCCCGTGGCTATCTGGACAGACCGGGGCTGACCGCCGGGCGGTTCGTCGCGGATCCGTTCGGCGACGGGGCCCGGCTCTACCGCACCGGTGATCTGGCCCGGTGGCGGGCCGACGGGCGGCTGGAGTTCCTCGGCCGCGCCGACCAGCAGGTCAAGATCCGGGGCTTCCGAATCGAACCGGGCGAGATCGAGGCCGTGCTCGCCGAGCACCCGTCGGTCGCCGCGTGCGCCGTGGTCGCCCGGGGGCCGGCCGGGGAGCAGCGCCTCGCGGCGTACTGCACCCGCGCGGCCGGAGCGGCCCCGCTCGACGCCCGGGAGCTGCGCGCGCACCTCGCGACACGGCTGCCGGAGGCGCTGCTGCCCACCGTGGTGCGGGAGATCGAGGCGCTCCCGCTGACACCGGGCGGCAAGACGGACCGGGCGGCGCTGCCCGACCCGTTCCGGGGGATGACGGGGGACACGGGCGGTCCGGCGCCCGCGCCGGCTCGGAGGACCGGGCAGGGCACGGCGGAAGACCCCCCAGCCTCGGCATCCGCCGGCCAAGAAGCCGACCAGAGAGCCGACCGGGGAGCCGACCCGGGAGCCGACGACCAAGGAGCGGCCCAGGAAGCCGCCCAGGTGCTCACCGACGTGTTCGCCGAAGTCCTGGGCGCCGAGGCCTTCGGCCCGCTCGACGACTTCTTCGCCCACGGCGGTGACTCGATCCTCGTCATCAGGGCGGTGGACCGGGCCGGCCGTCGCGGCCTTGCCATCACCCCACGCCTGCTGATGCGCCACCGCACCCCGGCCGCGCTCGCCCCGCACACCCGGCGGGCCGAGCCGTCGCGGACGGCCGGCGAATCCGTCACGGGCCCGGTGCCGCTCACCCCGATCCAGCGCTGGTTCACTGACCAGAACGCGCCAGACCCCTCCCACTACAACCACGCGATGCTGCTGGAGGCACCGAGGCCGCTGAGCACGGACACGCTCGCCCGAGCCGCGCGGCACCTGCTCGCCCATCACGACGCCCTGCGCACCCGCTTCACCCCGGATGGGTGGCAACAGCGTGTGGTCGGCGTCGAGGAGGCGGGCGTCGTCCCCGTGGACAGGATCGCGCTGACCGGGCGCGGTCCCGCCGAGGACGCGGCGGTCGTGGAGGAGGCGGGCACCCGGCTACAGGCAGGGCTGTCGCTCCAGGAGGGTCCGCTGATGCGGCTGGTCCACTTCGACGGCCTCGGCGCGGTGCCGGACCGCCTGTTGCTGATCGTGCATCACCTGGTTGTGGACGGCGTTTCCGGGCGGATCCTGCCAGAGGACCTGTGGTCGGCCTACCAGCAGGCGGAACGGGGCGAACCCGTCGTGCTGCCCGCCCGTACGGCCTCCTTCCAGTCCTGGTCGCGTGCGCTGACCGAACACGCCGCCTCGCGTGCGGTGGCGGAGGAGGCGGACCACTGGCTGAAGCTCCCCTGGCACGAGACCGGCCCGCTGCCCGTGGACCACGAGCAAGCCGAGGATCTGGAGGCCGACGAACGGTACGTGGTGGTCGAGCTGCACCCGGCGCGGACCCGCCGGCTGCTGCGCGAGGCCACCGGCACCGGCCGCGCCCACATCGACGACGTGCTGCTCACCGCGCTTGCGGGGGCCCTGGCTCCCTGGTCGGGGCACCGCAGGGTGCTGGTGGATCTCGAAGGCCACGGCCGCGAGGGCCTGTTCGGCCTCGACGTGTCCCGCACGGTCGGCTGGTTCACCTCGCTCTACCCGGTCCTGCTGCCCGCCACGACCGGCGCCACGCCGGACGACGTGGCCCGCACCGGCGAGGTGCTGCGGGCGGTTCCGAACCGGGGCATCGGCCACGGCGTGCTGCGTCACCTCTCTCCCGATCCGGGCCTGCGTGCCCGGCTGGCCGAACTGCCACGGGCCGAGGTCATCTTCAACTACCTCGGCCAGTTCGACGGTTCGCTGGGCCCGTTCCGGATTCTCCGGGACCCGGTGGGGCCGGACCGGGGTCCGGCGGGCCGGCGCAGCCACCGTCTGATGGTCAGCGGCTCGGTGGAGGCCGGCCGGCTGCGCCTGGAGTGGGCGTACAACCACCGAGTCCACCGGGCGGAGACGATCCGCTCGGTGGCCGGGAAATTCATGTCCCTGCTGTGTGAGGTGGTGGAACGTGCCGACGCACGGGTGGAGCACTGACGAGGGGCCGCAGACCCTGCACGAACTCTTCCGGGCCAGGGTGGCCGAGCGACCGGCGGCGATCGCCGTCGTCTGCGGTGACGAGGCGCTGACGTACGCGGAGCTGGACGAGCGCTCGGACCGGCTCGCCGCGCGGCTGGCCGCGTCCGGTGCCGGGCCCGAACAGCTCGTGGCGATATCGCTGCACCGCTCGGTCGAACTCGTCGTGGCGGTCCTGGCCGTGCTGAAGACCGGGGCCGGATATCTGCCCCTCGACCCCGCACTGCCGCCCCGCAGGCTGGAGTACATCCTTTCCGACGCCCGGCCCGTATCCACGGTGACCGGATCGGGGCTCGCCGAGGGCCCGGGCGAGCTGATCCCCGCGCTGCCCTCAGCCGGCCCCGACCACCTCGCCTACGTCATCTACACGTCGGGCTCCACCGGCGACCCCAAGGCGGTCGCCGTCACGCACCGCAACGTCCTGCGCCTGTTCTCCACCACGCGGCGCACCCTCGGCTTCGGGCCGGACGACGTGTGGACGCTGTTCCACTCCTACGCCTTCGACTTCTCCGTGTGGGAGATCTGGGGTGCCCTGCTGCACGGCGGCAGGCTCGTCGTCGTCCCGGAGGACACCACGTGGTCCCCCGCCGCGCTGCTCGAACTCCTCAGGTCCGAGGGCGTGACGGTCCTCAGCCAGACGCCCTCGGTGTTCCACGAACTCGCCCGTGAGGAACGGGCCGGGGCCTCGGCAGGCATACCCTCCTCCCTGCGTCTGGTCGTCTTCGGCGGCGAGCGGCTCAACCCGGCCCTGCTGGCCGACTGGTGCGCCCGCCACCCCGAGCGGCCCGCGCTCGTCAACATGTACGGGATCACCGAGACCACCGTCCACGTCACCCACCACACCCTCGACGTGTCGGAGGCCGTTCCGGGTGCGCCCAGCACGATCGGCGAGCCGCTGGACGACCTGCGCACGCACCTCCTGGACGAGCGGCTGCGGCCGGTGCCACCCGGTGCCGTGGGCGAGTTGTACGTGGCGGGGCCGGGTCTGGCCCGCGGCTACCTGCGCCGGCCGGGCCTGACGGCGTCCCGGTTCGTCGCCGAGCCCTCCGGGCCGCCCGGCAGCCGCATGTACCGCACCGGGGACCTGGCACGCCGGGGTCCCGGGGGCTGGCTGGAGTACCTGGGCCGGGCCGATCAGCAGGTCAAGATCCGGGGTTTCCGGATCGAGCCGGGCGAGGTCGAGGCCGCTCTCGTCAGCCACCCCGACATCACGGCGGCGGCGGTCACCGTCCGCGAGGACCGGCCGGGCGACCGGCGGCTGGTCGGCTACGTCGTACCGGCCGACGACCGGGTCCGCTCGTCCAGCAGGGGGCGCCGGACCGACGGCTGGCGGTCCGTCTTCGACGACGTCTACCGCGACTCCGCGCGGCAGCCCTTCGGCAACGACTTCAGCGGCTGGAACAGCGCCTACGACGGACGGCCGATCCCCCTGCCGGAGATGGAGGAGTGGCGGCGGGCGACGGTCGAGCGCATCCGGGCCCTGCGGCCTCGGCGGGTGCTGGAGATCGGGGTCGGCAGCGGGCTGATCCTCTCCGAGGTGGCCCCGCACTGTGCCGCGTACTGGGGCATGGACCTGTCGCCGGAGGGCGTCGCCGCCCTGCGGCACCACGTGGCGGGCCGACCGGAGCTGGCCGACCGGGTGGAGCTGACGGTCGGATCCGCCGGCGACACCTCCGGGCTGCCGTCCGGCTTCTTCGACACGGTCGTCCTCAACTCGGTCGTGCAGTTCTTCCCCGACGCCGACTATCTGGCCGACGTGCTGCGGCGCTGTGTCGGCCTCCTGGCGCCGGGCGGTGCCGTGTTCGTGGGGGACGTACGCAATCTGCGGCTGCACCGGCCCCTGGTGACCGCCGCCGAGGTCCGCCACCGGGGTGCCGGGCTCCCGCCGGAGCGCCTGCGCAGCGCCGTGGACCGCGCCCTGCGAGCCGAGCAGGACCTGCTCGTCGCACCCGAGTTCTTCACCACGCTGGAGCGGGACGTCCCCGGCATCGCCGAGGTGGACGTCCGCCTCAAACGCGCCCGCCACCACAACGAGTTGAGCCGCTACCGCTACGACGTCGTACTGCGCGCGCAAGGCGGCGACCGCGACCCCGCGCGGGCCCCGGAACTCGTGCTGCACTGGGGACGGGACGTCATGGACGTGGACGGCCTGGTGGCCGGGATCTCGGCCGGGCACCCCTCCCGGCTGCGAATCCGCGGTGTCCCCAACGCCCGTCTCGACGAGGATCTCACCGTCCTGCGGGAGGTGTACGAGGAGCAGGCCGACGGATCACCGGGCGTGGACCCCGAGCACGTCGCGGAGATCGCCGGCGCCCTCGGCTACGCCACGGCGGCCACCTGGACGGCCGGTGCCGAGGACGGCCGGATGGACATCGTCTGTGTCCCCGCCACGGCCCCGGGCGCGCCACCGGAGGCCGGCGAGATCCGGCTCGAACCGTCGGCCCGGCAGCGGAACGCGCCCCTGCGGACGTTCACCAACCATCCGGGAACCGCGTTCCAGACGGCGGCCCTGTCGTCCGAACTCCGCGCGCATCTGCGCGGTTGGCTGCCCGACGCCCTGATGCCCGCCGCGTTCGTGGCGTTGGACCGCCTCCCGCTGACCGCGAACGGCAAGGTGGACCGGGCCGCGCTGCCGGTTCCGGAGAGCCGTGCGGCCACAGAGGGCGGTGCCGAGCCGCGCACCCACGAGGAGCGTGTGCTCTGCCAGATCATGGAGGATCTGCTGGGCATCACGGGGATCGGCACCGACGAGGACTTCTTCCAGCTCGGCGGCCACTCCCTCATGGCCACCCGGCTGGTCGGCCGCGTCCGCGCCGAGCTCGGGGCCGACCTGACGGTACGGCAGGTCTTCGACACCCCCACCGTGGCGGACCTGGCCGCAGGACTCGGCACGGCCACCCGGCACCGCCCGCTGACGGCGGCCACCGTCCGGCCCGAGCCGTTCCCGCTGTCCTCCGCCCAGCACAGGCTGTGGTTCCTGTACGACATGGACCGCGAGTCCCCCGCCTACAACGTGCCGCTCGTGTTCCGGTTGGGCGAGCCGGTCGATGCCGCTGCTCTGGCGCTGGCTCTCGGTGACCTCGTGGAACGGCACGAGAGCCTGCGGACCGTCTTCCCCGAAGAGGGGGGCGTGCCACGGCAGGTGGTCCTGGAACCGGGTGAAGTGCCGCTGCCCGTGGTGCACACGGACGATCTGGAAACCGCCTTGGCGAGCGCCGCCCGCGAACCGTTCGACCTGGCGACCGGGCCCGTCATGCGCGCCGCGCTGTTCCAGAACCAGCAAGTACTCCTGCTGACGCTGCACCACATCGTCTGCGACGGATGGTCGGCGGACGTCCTCTCACGCGACCTGGCCCACGCCTACACCGCCCGGAGTGCCGGCGCCTCCCCGCAGTGGCCACCCCTGCCCGTCACCTACCGCGACTACACCCTCTGGCACCGCGACCTCCTGAGCGACACCACCCTCCGCACCCGCCAACTCACCTACTGGACCAAACAACTCGAAGGCGCCCCACCCGAACTGGCCCTGCCCACCGACCACCCCCGCGCTCTACGCGCCTCAGGCCAAGGCGACCTCGTCCCCTTCACCTGGCCGCCCGCCCTGCACGCCGAACTAGTACGGGTCGCACGCCAGGCCAACGCCACCGTCTTCATGGTCCTGCACGCAGCCTGGGCAGCCCTGCTGACCCGGCTCGGCGCAGGCACCGACATCATCCTCGGCACCCCCGTCGCCGGACGCACCGACCACGCCCTCGACAACCTCGTAGGCCACTTCGTCAACACCCTCGTCCTGCGCACCGACACCAGCGACAACCCCACCTTCACCGACCTCCTCGCCCAGGTACGCGACACCGACCTCGCCGCCTACGCCCACCAAGACCTTCCCTTCGCCGACCTCGTCACCGCCCACAACCCACCCCGGAGCACCTCCCACCACCCCCTCTTCCAAGTCATGCTCTCCCTCCGGGACGCCGATCGGCCGGCGGAACCGCCGTCGGGACTGGACCGGTGGGAAGGGGCCGTGCACACCGGGACGGCCGTCTACGACATGCACGTCGAGGTCACCGCGCACCGCGACGCGGACGGCGGGCCCGGGGTCCTGGAGGGGACTCTCGGGTACAGCACCGACCTGTTCGAGCGGGGGACGGCCGAGCGGATCGCCCGCGCCTTCGAGCACGTGCTCGCGTCGGCCGTCAACGACCCGTCCCTGCCACTGAGTTCCCTGAGATCACATCCGAACGAGCCGGGGAGGCGTCCATGAGCACCGATCCGTTCGACGACGAGAGCGGTACCCTCCACGTCCTGTTCAACGACGAGGACCAGTACTCGCTGTGGCCCGCCTTCGCCGACGTCCCGGACGGCTGGCGGGTCGTGTTCGGCGAGGGGAGCCGCGCGAACTGCCTGCGGTACGTGGAGGAGCACTGGACGGACATGCGGCCACGTGGTCTGCGCGAGGCGATGGCCACGGGCTGACGTCCCTTCTTCGCCGGCGGCTGGGGGAATCCGTCCGTGTTCCGTAAGGGGGTGAACCGGATGCCGGGCAGGCCGAAGAACGTCGGCGGTTCCGGCTCGACGGAATCTCGCCCCGCCGTCTGCGGGAGGAGGACTGCGACGAGCCGTGGGCAGCGCTGTTCGATCCGGCGCGCCTGGTTCGGGGCATCGCGACGGTGAGGAACGTGCGCCGGGGCCGCCAGCGGGTCGAACTGGTCCTCACTCCGCATGCCGCGTTCGCCGCCCCCGCCGACGCCTGGTTGCCGCCGGGCGCCTGCGGCCTGGCGGTCCGGGTGGACACCGCCACGGGCTTCCTCCCGTCCGCCACGGTCGTCGACGAACAGGGCCCTCTCGTGACCGGCAGGATCGGCGGGCCGGCCATCCGCGACACGCCACCGCCCCCCGCCGACGCGGGCCGGGTCCTCGCCCGCATGGCCGGAACCCTGGTGGAGCCGGTCCGCTTGACGGCCGACGTCCGCATCGAGGCCGCCACGCACACCGACCTCTCCACAACGCCCGTGCCCTCGGTCCGCTCCTGGACCGTCTCGTGCGGCACGGAAACCCTGACCGTGACAGGGGACTACGCACCGGACCGGACGAGCCCCGCCGCCCGGTTGGCCGAACTGCTGGCACCGGCCCGGATCGTCTTCCACCTGGCACGCGTCGAGGCCACGTCCCCGGCGTCCATCACGGTCACGGTCCGCCCCCTGCGGTCCTTCCCGCTCAGCGCCTGGGCCCCGGACGAGAGCCTGACCTGCCGCTTCACCGTGGACCGGACGACGGCGTCCTCCTGTACGCGGAAGCGGCCGAGGGCGACCACACGCTCTTCCGGCACGTCGTCACCTCGTTGGGGCCGTGACACCGCTCAACCGGCGGTGAACGCTCTGGTCACGGCTCGCACACCCGTCGAGCGCGGGACCGCGCGACCGAAGCCCGGCGCGTCTTCCGCAGGTCGCGCGGCAACCCGAATCGAACGACGCCGACCGCCCGGGTCGTGCTCACCGCTGAACGGCGACGTTGGAAGGGCTCAGCGGCCGCGGGGGTTCAGCCGGGCGGTCAGGGCCCGGGCGAACCGCGTCGCGCCGCCCTCGGTGAAGGGGAGGTTCAGGGAGGGTTCGCACAGCTCCAGTTCCAGGACCATCGGCTTGCCGTCGTCGTCGCGCACCAGGTCGACGCGGGCGTAGAGCAGCGCCTGCTCCAGGCCCAGGTGCGACTCCGCGGCGCCGAGCGCGGCCGAGGCGACGGCCCGCTCGTCCTCGTCGGCGTCCCGCGCCCTGCGGGATTCGAACGTCGGCGCACCGGCCGTACCGTCCGACATGAGCAGCGCGTTCTTGCGGATGGCGTGGCTGTAGGAGCCGTCGAAGTAGATCAGGTCGGTCTCGCCGTCGCGGTCGATCGACGTCAGGTAGGGCTGCAATATGGCGTGGTGGCCCTTCCCGGTCAATTCCGTCATGTGCCGGACGGCCTCGGACTCGCAGGACCGGGGAAAACGCCGGACGTCCCTGGAGTACGCGCCGACGGTCGGCTTCACCACGACCTCCCCGGTGCGGGGCTGCGCGTCGAGGAACTCCCGCAGGGCCGCCAGCGGGTCCGTACCGGGTGCGACGAAACTGCTCGGGACGACCGGCACGCCGCGGGCGGCGAGGTCGGCCAGGTAGCGCTTGTCCAGGCTCCAGCGCACCACCGGCAGCGGGTTGAGGAGGCGCGTCGCGGCGCTCACGCGCTCGCACCACTCCAGGAAGTCGGGCAGCTTCTCCACGTAGCTCCACGGGGAGCGCAGCAGGGCCGCGTCGAAGTCCGACCAGTCGACGGCGGGGTCCTCCCAGGAGCGCACCTCGGCCGCGAAGCCGACCTCTCGGCACGCGTCGAGCAGCAGTTGCATGTCGTAGTCGACGGGGAGGCTGGCTTCGTCGGTGACCAGGGCGAGGGCGTTCATGAGGGCAGTCCAATGCTGGGGGCGGGGGCGGGATCGGAGGCGGGATCGGGGGCGGGCCGTCGTCGGTACGACGGCCCGGTGGCCGCAGTGGCCGCAGTGGTCGCGCCGGTCGCGGTGGGGCCGGCTACCACGGCACGACCTTTCCCATGTGGACGTAGCTGCCGGTCGGGCCGTCGCCGTCCAGCAGGGCCATGGTGACGCTCGTCCTGGCGCCGTCCGCGACTTCGAGGTCGCCCGCGCCGTCGTTCATGCCGGTCCTGGTGTAGCCCGGGTGGACCGCGTTCACCTTGATCGGCGTGTCGCGCAGTTCGTAGGCCAGGTGCACGGTCCAGGAGTTCACCGCGCTCTTGGAGGCGCTGTAGGCGGGGAGCGACTTGAACATGGGGCTGTGGGCGTAGGAGTCCGGGTCGCTGTGCGTGCCCAGCGAGCCGAGCAGGCTGGAGACGTTGACGATGCGGCCGGCGGCGGACCTGTGGAGCAGGGGGAGGAAGGCCCTGGTCACCTCGACGACGCCGAACAGGTTGGTGTCGAAGGTCTCGCGCCACTTCCGCAGCGGCTGTTCCGACGGCTTCCTCCCGTACTCCTCGATCCGGATGCCGGCGTTGTTGACCAGGATGTCGAGGCGGCCGTACTCCTCCTCGACCGCCGCGGCGGCGGTGTGGACGCCGTCCGGGTCCGTCACGTCCAGCACGAGGGGTTCGACGGCGAGACCGGTGTCCCGCAGCCTCTTCGCCGCTTCCCCGACCGCCTCGCGGTCGCGGCCGGAGAGGAGCACCCGGACGCCGCGGTCGGCGAGCTGGCGCGTGATCTCGAATCCGATGCCGCGGTTGGCGCCGGTGACGAGGGCCAGTCTGGGTTGGTTCCCGAACAACTCGTCCTCCATGTCTCGGGGTGCGGAGCGGCCCGCGGGGGCCGTCCGGCTAGAGCTCCGCCAGGAACTTGGCGATCGGCGGTCCGAAGCGTTCGGTGTCGACGAGGAAGGCGTCGTGCCCCTCCCGGGAGTCCAGCGGCAGGAAGCAGACGCCGGAGCCGTCGGCGCCGAGGCCCTCGGCGATCCGGCGCTGTTGCCGGAGCGGGAACAGGATGTCGGTCCGCACCCCCATCACCAGGGCCTTTTCGAGGCGGATCCGGGAGAGCGCCCCGTCGGCGTCACCGGCACAGGTCTCGCCGAGGTCGAACTGGTCCATGCAGTGGCTCAGGTAGAGGTAGCTGTTGGGGTCGAAGCGCTGCGAGAAACGCCGGGCATGGCGCTCCAGGTAGCCCTCCACCTCGAACTCGGGGCCGAAGACGTCCTCGTCGGGGCCGCGGTCCGCCCTGAAGCGCGCGCGGCCGAACCGGGCCTCCCACTCCTGGGGCGAGCGGTAGGTCATCATGCCCAGTTTGCGGGCCGTGAGCATGCCGCGCCGCGGGTAGTTCTCCGCGTCGTACCGCCCCCGGTTCCAGTTCGGGTCGAACCGGATCGCCTCGCGTTGCAGGGAACGGACCGCTATCGAGAAGGGCAGCGAGTGGACCGCTCCGGAGATGTTGACGTGGCTGCGCGCCAGACCGGGGTGCCGGGCCAGCAGCGACAGCGCGCTCATACCGCCCATGGAGGTGCCGATCACGCAGGCCAGGCGCTCGAACCCCAGGGCCCGCACCGTGAAGGCCGCCGCGTCGGCGATGTCCTCCATCGAGAGTTCCGGGAAACCGAGCGCGTAGGGCTCGCCCGTGCTCGGGTCGGTCGAGGGCGGGCCGGTCGATCCCTTGCAACTGCCGAGCGAGTTCACGCAGATGACGTGCCAGAGGTCCGTGTCGATGGGTTTGCCCGGCCCCAGCATGGCCTCCCACCAGCCGGGGGCGGGGTCGTCGGGGTGGGAGGCCGCGTGCGCGTCGGCCGAGAGGCCGGTGAGGATCAGTACGGCGTTGTCGCGTTCCGCGTTCGGCCGCCCGAAGGTCTCGTAGGCGATGCGCGCACCGTTGAGCACACCACCGCGTTTCATCCTGAAACCGGCGGGCAGGTCGACGAAGCGGGTTGCCGGGGGGATGAATTCCCTCATGCTTCCGTTCCCGTGGTGTGGGGGTGGTTTCCGGGTGGAGGGGGTTTTCCGGGGGTTCAGGAAGCGTCGCGGCCCGCCTCCAGCGAGGCCAGCCATTCGTCGTCCGACCCCTCGTTCACCCCTTCGAACAGGAAGGTGGACAGGTAGCGCTCGCCGGTGTCGGGCAGCATGGCGAGCAGCACCGAACCGTCCGGCGCGTCCTCCGCCACGCGCAGCGCGGTCGCCAGGGTGGCGCCGGCGGAGACCCCGGCGAATATGCCCTCCTCGGCGGCGAGCCGGCGCGCGGTGTCGCGCCCCACCACCTCGTCGACGGTCAGCAGTTCGTCGATCACGCTCTCGTCGAGCACGCTGGGCACGAAGTTCGGGGCCCACCCCTGTATCCGGTGCACGTTCCACTCCCGGCCGTTCAGCACGGCGGCGTTGTCCGGCTCGACGGCGATGACGCGCACTTCGGGACGCGCGAGCTTCAGCATCTGGCCGACGCCGGTGAGGGTGCCGGTGGTGCCGAAGCCGGTGACGAAGTAGTCCAGCCGTCTCCCGGCGAAATCACCGAGGATCTCCCCCGCGGTGGTCTCGCGGTGGTACGCGGGATTGGCCGGGTTGTCGAACTGGTTGACCCGGAACCAGCCGTGTTTCCGGGCCAGTTCGTCGGCTATCCGGTTTCCGCCGCTGCTGCCCAGGGCGCCGGGGAAGAGGATCACCTTTCCGCCGTAGGCGCGTATCAGCTTGCGCCGCTCCGGCGAGTAGGTGTCGCCCATCACCGCCACGAACCGGTAGCCGCGTGCCGCGGCCACCATCGCCAGCGCGATGCCGACGTTCCCCGAGGTGCACTCCGCGATCGTGTCGCCGGGTTTCAGCAGTCCCCTCGCCTCGGCGTCCAGGATGACGGAGAGCGCGAGGCGGTCCTTCACCGAGCCGCCGGGGTTGAACGACTCGACCTTCACGTAGACCGTGACGTGATCGGGCGCCATCCGGTTCAGTCTGACGATGGGCGTGCGGCCGATCGTGTCCAGAATGCTGTCGTAGAGGGGCATCCGGAAAACCCTTCCTGGTGGGCGAGTTCGGCGGGGCGGCCTTGGGGGGTTCCTCGACGGGGTTCCCGTCGAACCGGGGGCGTGGCCGCGGCGCGGGTTTCGCCGCCGCGGGCCGGGCCCCCACCGGTGCCGTACTCGTGGACGCGCGGGTGAACGGGTCGACGAATTCCCGGAGAACCGTTTCCGCCGGGCCGGTTCCGGCCGGCGGAGCGGGTCAACCGGCCTGTGCCGTCCTGAATGCGGGGGCGACCATGGAGAGGATCGTCGAAACCGCCTGTTCGGTGACTTCCGGATCCGCCGGGGCGTTGAACTCCGCCAGTTCGACCCCGCGGAGCCGGGCGGACGGGACCGTTTCGAACACCATCCTGATCTGCTCCGGCAGCAGGCCGTCCGGAACCGTGTAGTCGGCCGGTACGTGACCGGGTTCGAGGACGTCCCAGTCGACGTGCACCCATACGGGAGACTCGCCGACGGCGTCCAGGATGTTCTCCGCGGTGGTCTCCCTCGGCGGGATGATCCGGACGCCGGCCTTCCTCAGGAGTTCGCCCTCGGCCTCGTCTATGTCGCGGGCCCCGACCAGGACCGCCTGCTCGGGCCGGAGACCGGCCCCGTGGCCGCTGTCCCAGAGTCCGCACGCGGCGGAGAGCACCATGCCGCCGAGGTAGCCCGTGCCGGTCGTCTCGGGCGTGTTGAAGTCGCCGTGCGCGTCGACGTAGAGGAGTACCGCGTCCGGGTGCTCCCGCGCCACGACCGGCAGGGTGGCCAGACTCGCCGAGCAGGTGTTGGAGACCATGACCGTCAGGTTGCCGGCCCTGGTGCTCGCGGTGACGGCCTCCTCCAGCCCGAGCAGCGTCTCCCTGGCCTGGGGGAGGCTGACGCTCCAGTCGTCGTCGGCGGCCGGCGCGGGCTCGCCGACACGGTGGCCCTTGAGCCCGTAGCGGTGCTCCAGGGCCTCCGCGATACGGGCCGCGCCCTCGATCATCCGCGGTGCCCGGTCGGCCACCCGGCCCTGGGAGACGATGAGATCGATCATTGATCAGGATTCCTTTCGGATTTCAGCGGTCCCCCGGAACGTGAACGGGCACTCCCCGGTCCGCTCGGCGTTCTCCTCGGCGAGCCCGTACTGGAGCCATTCGAGCGCGCCGGTGCCGTAGGACCCCAGTTGCGGGGAGTGCGGAACCCCGTCGTAGCGGTGGATCCGGTCGCGGATGTTCGCGCGGACCTTGCGACCGCTCGGCGTGTCACCGGCGAACACGTCGAACCGTTCGCGGGGGTTGATGACGAGGGCGAAGTTCTCACCGAGATTCCGGCTGCGGCGGACCCGGTGTGCGGGGCAGCTCATGTTGCAGAACAGCGGCATGCCGTCGAAGCACATGGACCAGGATTCGGACCCGGGGTCCCTGCCGACCTCCTCCGGCCAGGGCGCGGGGTCGATCCCGTGTAACTCCTGGAGGATCTTCCAGCCGAACGCGTGGTACTCCTCGACGGACCGCGCGTCCACGGCGTCCGGCGGGAACACCGCGATCATCGGGTAGGCGGTGTCGAGCCTGCCGTCCCAGTCCCTGGATATCCCGACGTACTCCTTGAGGCCCTCCGCCAGGTGCCGGACACCGGCTTCCGTGCAGTCCTCCACGAAAACGAACTTCACGAGTTGCTTGCGGAAGGCGTTCCTCGAGAAGACGCAGGGGAAGCCCGGGTCGGCGAGCCGCTCCCCGATCTCCTCGAAAGCGACTCGGTGCCACTTCTCCCCGTCTTCGCCGATGCGTTCCTGAGCGATCAGTTTCGTGTGCTGTCTCGACTCGTCCAACTGAGGTGTCCGTTCCTCGGTGAAAGGCCCGCCATCTCGTACGCCGCAACGCCCGCCGCGTTCTCGCGGACAGGAGTCCGGCACCTCGTGCGGAACGCGGACCGGCACGGGCGCGGTTGCTTCGGGGCGAGATGCCGGTGGGCGGATCCTTCGACCGGACCGGAGGCGGTCACACGTGTGCCGCAGCCGGGCCGGTGCAGTTCCGTACCGCAGGGGCTGTGCTCAGTCGTTCCACTGCTCCGTCGGCCGGCGGGCCGGTGTCATCGAGGATCGGAGTCCCACTGGGGAATGGCGGCCGCCGGCCGCGCACGCTTTCCCGACCCGGAAGAGGCCGAAGAGCATGCCAGGTGGTTCCCTGCCGCCATTTTCAATCCTCGCTCGTCAGTGAGCTCATTTCGACCGCTGGGCTTTTCCGGGTGGTCACGCTGGCACGCCCGCCGGAGCCCGGTCAACCCTTGACCGGCCCTTCGGGCGGGTTTTATCCCCACCGTCTTCTTCACAGAACCGAACAGAACGGGCGATGCGGAGCGGCTTGAATCGGGCCGCGACCGGACGGGCCCCGGGCTGTGGAATGTCGGCCTTGCTTCCGCGATGTCCGGATCGGGAACCGCCCGGAACGGCCGCCGCCGTCACCTCGCGGGGACGAGCCCGCTCCGGGACCGCCCCGGGACCGGTCGCGCGCGGGTGAGCGGGTGGGCGGGCACCCGACCTCGGCCGACGGGGTGGATCGCCGGGCGGACGGCCGGGAAGCCGCAGGCACGGGGAGCCGCCGGACTCCGGGGGCGGCGGCGCCTCCCCC
>JAAXOU010000070.1 GCA_012396115.1 Streptomyces somaliensis DSM 40738
CGCCGCCCCGCCACCGCCCGCGGCGGCCGCCGCGCCCCGTGCCCCGCCCCGTGTCCGTACCCCTGTGGACCTCTCAGCGGACCCCTCAGTGGACCTCGTCCACCAGCACGTCCAGCGACCACGCCCTCCCGGCCCGCCCCGGCGCCCCGCACTCCACCGCGTACCCGAGGTCCCGCAGCGCCTCCACCAGCTCGGCCGGGGTCCCCGGCGCCGCGCCGGCCTCCAGCAGGGCGCGCACCATCCGGCCCTTCGTCGCCTTGTTGAAGTGGCTGACCACCTTCCGGGTCGGCGCGTGCAGCACCCGCACCGTCACCGTGCGCTCCGCCAGGCCGCCCTTCGGCCGCCACGCCGCCGCGTACGCCGCCGACCGCAGGTCCAGCACCGGCCCGTCCCCGGCCACCTCGGGCACGACCTCCGCCATCGGCCCGCGCCAGTACGCGCCGAGGGCCCCCAGCCCCGGCAGCCGCACCCCCATCGAGCAGCGGTACGAGGGGATGCGGTCGTCGATCCGCACCGCGCCCCACAGCCCGGAGAACACCAGCAGCGACGACTCCGCCCGCCGCCGCGCCGCCGCGTCCAGCGTCGCCAGGCCCAGCGCGTCGTAGAGGACGCCCGTGTACACCTCGCCGGCCGGACGGGTCCCGGCGGTCCGCAGCGCGGCGTTCTTCGCGACCTCGCCGCGCAGCCCCTGGCTCAGCCCGAGCACCTCGCGGGCCTTCTCCCCGTCGGCCGCGCACAGCTCGACCAGCTCCGCGAGCACGGCGGCCCGCGCCCCGGCCAGCCCCGGCAGGGACAACGCGTCCGGCTCCAGCGGCGCGCCGCGCCCCGGGGCGGCCTTGCCCTCCGAGGGCGGCAACAGCACCAGCACGGTGGTTCTCCTCACATGCGGACGACGGCGGGGCGCGGCCCCGGGCCAGCCTACAAAGCGCCGTGCGGCACCCCGCGTCCCGCGCCCGGCGCGCACCCCGCCGCAGGCTCCGCGCGGAGCCTGCGGCAGGGTGGGGCGGCGGCCCGGCGGTCGGCACCGTGCGCCCGGAAGGGCCCGGCCGTGGTGGCCCGGCCGGGAGGCGCGGGGGTGCCGCTGCCGCCGGGGGAGCGGCCGGAGGTACGGCTCACACGGCCGTCTCCGGGGCGGGGGAAGGCACCGTCCGCGCCCGCCTGAGCGCGGCGTGCAGGGCCCGCGGGTCGTCGGCGTGGAACCGCACCAGGTGCACCGGGCGCCGTTTGCCGAGCAGGCCCACGGCCTCGACGGGCTCCGCCAGCTCCAGGACGAGGGAGGTCTGCCCGCCGACCTTCAGGTCCAGTTCGCCGTCGGCCTTCCCGTGGGTGAACAGCGGCTGGTGCCGTACGGTGGCGATGGAGTCCAGCGGTACGGCGAGGTCCACGTGGCAGCCCTGCCGCAGCCGCAGCACCCGCCCGTCCAGCAGGTGCGGCCGGGTGACGGAGGCGGCGTGCACGCCCAGCACGAACAGCACCGTGTACACGTCGAGGACCAGGAACACCTCGTGCACCACGGGCACGTCCCACAGCAGCCAGGACATCCCGACGGCCTCGACGGCGCACACGAACGCGAAGCCGTACATGAGCGCGGCCTGGTCGCGGGCGTGCCCGAACGCCTCGACGCCCTCACGCACCCCGTGCCGCCGGCGCCGCACCCACCGCACCAGGCTCACCGTCAGGCCCAGCTCGTGCCGGACGAGCCGTACGACGGGCTCCGGCACCACCTCGTACAGCGCCTCGCGCGGCGGGAGGCCATCGCGACGGGCCCGCCGGTAGACGAGGACGCCCAGCAGCACGGCGACGGCGACCAGCAGCTCCACCGCGTGCAGCAGGGGCGCGGGCACCGACACCCCGGCGACGAGGCACACGGCGAGCACGGCCTCGGCGGGCAGCACGGCGTACCCGAGCGCCCGCGGCAGCCACCTCACCGCCCGTCCTCCGCCCGCTCGCCCTCCGCACGCCCGGCCCGACCCGCGTCCGGCACCCGGTCCGTGCCCTCGGCCCGGCGGCCCGCTTCCCCGGCCCGACCGGTGTCCCGGGCGGGGCCCACCCGCTCGGCGGCGAGGCGGAGGGCACGCCGGACCACCTCGGCCTGGGCGGGCGAGAACTCCGCCAGGAACGCCCCCTCGAAGCCGCCGCCCGCGCCCCGGGCGCCCGGACCGGCCCCGGCAACCCGCTCGGCCACCTCGTCGGGCAGCAACTCCACCAGCAGCGACGCCGCGGGACCCACGCGCGGGTCGTCGGCGTCGGCGCCCTCCAGCTCGTCCAGCCGCGCGTACAGGTCGTAGGCCCGCTCCATCGCCTCCGGGGAGGCGACCGCGTCCCGCATGGCGGCGACCATCCGCGTGCCGTCCTCGCCGGTGAACGAGGAGTCCATCAGGACGAGCAGCTCCCGGTCGAGCGCCGCCATCCGGGGCTCGGGCCCGGCGCGCCCGGCACTGACCCGCGCCATGTCCGCGAACAGCGCGGCCAGCTCCGGGGAGACCGGCCCCTCGGCGGGCAGCCGCCCCTCGCGGGCCCGTTCCAGCAGCTCCGCGAGCCGCTCCCGCCGCGCCCGCACCTCGGTCTCCTGCCGGGCCAGGTCCTCGTCCAGTTCCTCCAGCACCTCGACCAGCTCCCGTCCCGCGTCGTCGGCGAGCACGTCCCGCACCTCGTCCAGGGACAGGCCCAGCTCGGTCAGCCGCCGCACCCGCACCAGCAGGACGGCGTCCCGCAGGGCGTACTCGCGGTAGCCGTTGCCGAGACGGGGCGGTTCGGGCAGCAGCCCGATGTGGTGGTAATGCCGTACGGCCCGCGTGCTCACGCCGGCGAGCCGGGCGATTTCTCCGATCCTCATGCGGCCAGTAGAAACGTTGACGTCGCGACGGGGTCAAGCGCTCGCGGGGGGCGGGTACGATGGTGGGCACGGCAGACGAGCCGGGCGGACGGCCGCGTGGGGACCGAAGGGTCCTCCCGAGGAACGTCCGGGCTCCACAGGGCAGGGTGGTGGGTAACGCCCACCCGGGGTGACCCGCGGGACAGTGCCACAGAAAGCAGACCGCCGGGGGCCTCGGCCTCCGGTAAGGGTGAAACGGTGGTGTAAGAGACCACCAGCGCCCGGGGTGACCCGGGCGGCTCGGTAAACCCCACCCGGAGCAAGGTCAGGAGGGGCCGTCGCGAGACGGTCCTGCGCGGACGTTCGAGGGCTGCCCGCCCGAGTCCGCGGGTAGACCGCACGAGGCCGGCGGCAACGCCGGCCCTAGATGGATGGCCGTCACCCCGACGACCGCGAGGTCGCGGGGCACAGAACCCGGCGTACAGCCCGGCTCGTCCTGTCGCACCCCTCTGGCCCAGGTCAGAGGGGTGTCCGCTCCGCCCTTCGGCTCCGGGGTCGAATCGGGGTCGAATCGGGTGGGCAGACCGTTCCACGGGTCGACTCACCCTCGCACCACGATGGTTCGCCTCGTTGCGCCGAAAAGTCTTGCACCTGCGGTGCGGTCGGTGCCAAGTCCCGCATCGGCGTCGTCGGCCGCGCGGTCGACGATGCCGTCCCGCTGCCGTCGACCCGCCGTCGGGTGCCGTACCGCGCTTGAAGGGCGCTGGATCCGCCGGCACCGAAGAGCCCGGTGAACGTGTCCACCTTCACGCCCTGCACAGCCACGGGCGGGTGCGCGTAGGCGTCCCGCGTCTCGGAGAACTCGGCGTGCCGGGAGAGCGCCTGGACCGTCTTCGGGTCGTACTTGCCGTCCGCCCCCAAGCGGCTCGTGTAGAAGTGCTTGAGGTCGTGGAACCGCGTGCCCTCGGGCAGTCCGGCCAGCTCGACGGCCGCGCGCCACTTGTCGTTGAAGTGACTGCGCGACAGCGGCGGGGCGGCATCCTGCTTGTCCGAGTGCGCGATGACCAGCACTCCGTCCAAATCCACGGTCACCCGCCCGTCGGCGTCCGGAGCCCGATCTGCAGCCGGCTTCCAGACGTGGTTGCGGACTTCGGCCCGCGCCGCGCGGATCGCGGTCAGTGCCTTCGCGCCGGCGGTGGCGAGGGTATCGATCAGACGGGAGACCGTCGGGTCGGAGGCGACCGGTCCGAACACGGCCGGCTCGGACCGCAGCAGTGCGACGTCGGCGAGGCAGTCCCCGCCGAGCGCGACCGCCAGCGCGGGGTCCAGGAGGACCTTGCCCGGGTCGTGGACAGCCCGCGGTCTGCGCCAGGGGGCGAGCGCTGCGGAGATGGCCCGGTCAAGACCGGTCTTGCGGGCCGTTTCGACCAGCAGGACCGAACCGGCCTGCGAGACCACGGCTCGGCCGTCGTCCTGGACACGGACATGGGGGTAAGACCCGGTAGGCTGCTTCACCTGGAAAGTGCCTCCGACGGTGGCGGGAACAAGGACCTCAGCAATCCTCATTCTCCCTGGTCAGAGGCACTTTTCGCTTACCTGACCGCCTATCGGACAACCCGCTTCATGAAAGCGCGAGGCTAGAGCTGCTGTTCGGTCCAGATGACGGCTCACCTCCGCTCGCGCAGAGACCATCCCCGGGCGACCCAACCGCACCTGTCGTCCGTCGGCTCACCTCCGCTCGCGCAGAGACCACAACTGCATGACCAGGGTGCTCTCGCGGATCGTCGGCTCATCTCCGCTCGCGCGGAGAACACAACTCCTTGAGCGCGGACCGCTTGCCCTGGGCCGACTCACCTCCGCTCGCGCGGAGAACACGCCACCGGCGCGCCGTTGCTGATCCGGCTGGGCGACTCACCTCCGCTCGCGCGGAGAACACGCAGCCAGGAGGTCCTCTCGCGTCGCGGTCTCCGACTCACCTCCGCTCGCGCGGAGAACACGCACCGTCACCCGCTGGGCCCTGAGCGGTCAGCGACTCACCTCCGCTCGCGCGGAGAACACATAATGCGCGCGCACGCGAGGGCCGGCCGGAACGACTCACCTCCGCTCGCGCGGAGAACACCGGGTCAGCTCGGCCGCGACGCCCCACTTCGTCGACTCACCTCCGCTCGCGCGGAGAACACCCTTTGTGACCTGCGACGCTATGAGTGCTTTGCAAGTTCTTTACCAGGCGCAGGCAACGTCAGCTTCCTCCGGGGCGGGGTCTGTCTTCCAGTGAGCAGCGTAGTCACCTGAGCGGGCAGGTATGGCTGAGTGGAGGGCCAGATGTTCAACTCGTCGGCCCCGTTGACGCGGCGAGCCAGGTGGAGCAGCGTCAGGCGGTGGCGTGATCGGGTTGTCTCCGTTTCTCATGTGCGGCGCCGTGCTGACCTGTGTGGTTCCCGTTCCTGCATGCTTCCTCGGCTTCGTTGTCAGTGGGGGGTGCTAGGTATGTGCGCGTGGTGAAGCGTGAGCAGATCGTGATGAGTGACGTCTGTCCGGACAGCCGTTTATGGGGCAAGGAGCGCGGGCTGTCGCGACGCTATCCGGTGTTGTGTCACCTGCTGGATACGGCTGCGGTGTGTCAGGTGTTGTGGGACCGGTTGCTGGGTGAGGGGATGCGGGCCCGGATTGCCGATGCTCTCGGGTTGTCGGTGTCGGACGCCCGGGCGGTGGTGTCGTTCTGGGCTGGGCTGCATGACCTGGGGAAGATCACGCCGGCGTTCCAGGCGCAGGTTCCGGAGGCGTTCGCGGCCGTGCGCGGCGAGCCGGCCTACCGGGTGCAGCCTGGTGTGACGGAGGAGCGGGGGCTTCGTCATGAGGCGGCGACGCACTGGGCGTTGACGTCGTTGTTGGCGGAGGTGGGGTATCCCGAGGGGCGGCGGTTGCCGGATGGGCGTCAGCTGTTGCGGGGCGCGGTGGGGCATCAGGTGGCGCAGTTGCTGGGGGGTCATCACGGGTGTTTCGGTGAGGTGCTGAAGGGCCGGGAGGTGGCGCGGGCGGAGGCGTATCAGCCGGGCCTGGGTGGTGTGGGGTGGGCTGAGCAGCGGCGTGTGCACCTGGGTGAGGTGCGACGGGTGACGGGTGCCGTGGCGGTGCCTGAGCGGGGGTTGCCGGCGGAGTTGGCGGTGGTGGTCACGGGACTGGTGGTGGTGTCGGACTGGCTGGCGAGCCAGGCGGGGGTGGTGGAGTCGCTGATGCCGCCGTTGGGGTGGCGGGCTGCGCCGGAGCAGGTGGATGGGCACTGGCGACGAGCGCGAGAGGCGGCTGCGGGCGTGGTGTCGGCGGCGGGTGTGGGGCGTGCGGTGTTCGCGTCGGAGCGGTTCGAGGAGATGTTCCCCTTCCCGCCCAACCCGTTGCAGCAGGACCTGGTGGAGCGGCTGCCGGGGCTGGTGGAGCAGGGTGGCTCGGGGCTGCTGCTGGTGACGGCGCCGACGGGGGACGGGAAGACGGAAGCGGCGCTGTACGCGGCGTCGGTGCTGGGGCGGGCCGCGGGGTGCCGGGGGGCGTTCGTGGCGTTGCCGACGATGGCGACGGCGGATGCGATGTATCCGCGGGTGCGGGGGTTTGCCGAGCGGTCGCTGGAGGGCGAGCGTGCGTTGACGCTGCTGCATTCGATGGCGTGGCTGCGGCCTGCCGAGGCCCCACTGGCGGATGTGGGGGGTGGGGCGGTGAGCGCCGGGTCGGCGACGGCTGCGGAGGCGGAGAGGTGGTTGCGGTATCGGCACCGGGGGTTGCTGGCGCCGTTGGGCGTGGGGACGATCGACCAGGTGCTGGCGGGGGTGTTGCCGTTGCGGTACGGCGTGCTGCGCTTGTTCGGGCTGGCGGAGAAGGTGTTCGTCGTCGACGAGGCGCACGCGTACGGCCCGTGGATGCATCAGCTGCTGGTGCGGTTGCTGGAGTGGTTGGGGGCGTTGGGCGCTCCGGTGGTGTTGTTGTCGGCGACGTTGACGGGGCGTACGGCGGGGTCGCTGGTGGAGGCGTACCGGCGGGGGGCCGGCTTCGAAGGTGGTGGGCCGGTGGAGCCGCGTTACCCGGGGTGGCTGTTCGTGAGCGGGCGTACGGGAGAGGTGTCGGCGCCGCGGCAGGTGGCCAGTGGGCGGGAGCGGACGCTGGATGTGGTCGTGAGGCCGGTCGAGTGGGACGTGGCGGATGCGGCGGTGGCGCCGGTGCGGGCCGGTGGTCGCCGGGCGGCGCTGCGGGAGGAGCTGCGGCAGGTCGTCGAGGAGGGTGGTACGGCACTGGTGTGCTGCACCACGGTGGCGGAGGCGCAGCGTACGTTTCGTGATCTGGCGGGGGCGTTTCCCGAGCTGGCGGCGCGGGAGGGCGGCTTGCGGCTGCTGCATTCGCGGTTTGCGGCGCGGGTCCGGCAGGAGACCACCGCGCAGTGCGAGGCGGCGTACGGGAAACCGCGTGCGGGGGAGACGACGGGGCCGCGGTCGGCGTCGGTGTTGGTGGCGACACAGGTGGTGGAGCAGTCGCTCGACCTCGATTTCGACGTGGTGGTCAGCGACCTGGCGCCGTTGGCGCAGTTGCTGCAGCGGGCGGGGCGGTGCCGGCGGCATGCGCGAGGGGCGTCGGGCCGGCCGGCGTGGGCGGCGGATGAGGACAGGCCGCGGCTGGTGGTGCTCGATCCGCTGGCTCACGCGTCGGGCGGAGGACGGCCGCCGGTGTCGTGGGGGCGGGTGTACGACGCGGGACTGTTGTGGCGGACCTCGTTGCTGCTGGCGAGGGAGTCGGACGGGATCGCGGTGCCGGACGGGGTGCAGCGGCTGGTCGACGAGGTGTACGCGGAGGAGTTCGTCGACGGGCTGGAGGAGTCGGCGCGGCGTGAGCTGGAACGGTTGGACGGGGAGCGGATCGCGGGGGAGTCGGCGGAGGCGTACCTGGCTGACCTGGTGGGGATCTACGCGCCGGCGGATGTGGCTGGAGACCTGCATCGCCTGAGCCGCCGGGAGGCGGGGGTGAGCGAGGAGTTGCTGACGACGCGGCTGGGGGCGGACACGGGGCGGGCGCTGTGTGTGTTCGAGCAAGGCGACGGCTCGGTGAGCCTGGACACGGACGGGGAGGTGCGCCTCCCGGGCCCGGAGCTCTCGCAGGACGATCTGCGTGTGGTCATGGCGCACGTGGCGCCGGTCCCCGGCCGGTGGCTGCGGGAGGGCGCGGCCGACGCGGAGGAGCTACCGAAGGGATGGGAGCGGCACTTCGTGCTGCGCGAGGTGGCGGTCTTGCGGATGTCACCGGCCGGTGACGGGGCCGTGGAGCGGGGTGAAGGAGTGTGGAGCTGCCGCCGAGGGAGCTTGACGATCTCCGTGTCGAAGGTCGGCCTCGAAGCGGAATGAACCTACTCACGGGTTCACTCTCCGTAAGCAAGAAACTTCGGTAGCGTACAACTGCAGTTCAGCACAACTGAGTTGTAGACCTTCCAGGCTCTCCCCGGTGTGTGCTCGCCCGCTCGCGCGGGCATGGGGCGCGGGTCCGTTTCGTCCGCAAGCGAGAAACGGCTCACCCCCACTCACGCGGGGACCCCTTCTGTTCAGTCTCTCCTACCGATTCGGACGTTTCCCATGCCCGGTGGCACCTACAGTCTGATCGACGAGCCGTGGATTCCGGTGCGCTGGCGGCCCGATGCCCAGGCGCCCGGCGGTGAGGACTTGCCGGCGCGGGTCGGCTTGCGTGATGTCCTGCTGCGGGCGGAGTCCATCGCGGGCCTGGCGATCGCCGAGCCGCCCGCGCACACCGCGTTGTTGCGGATCTTGTACGCGCTGACGGCGCGGGTGACGAAACTGGACGAGGCCGGTCCCAGGGACTGGCTGGAGCGGCGGGTCGACGTCCTGGGCGAAGGGCGGCTGCCCGCGCGCGGCATCGAGGAGTACTTCACCTCGTACCGGGAGCGGTTCTTCGCCCACGACCCGGTGGGCGGCCGCCCGTGGATGCAGGATGCCCGGCTGGCCGAGCAGTGCGATCCGGGCAACACCGCAGGGGTGAACAAGCTGATCGTGACACGGCCGGCGGGCAACAACCACGCCTGGTTCCGCCACGGCAGCGACGCGGCACCGGACCTGCCGACCATGTCGGAGGCGGTACTGAACCTGCTGGTCTGGCACTACTTCGGCCCCTCGGGACGCTGCTCGTCCCGAGAGGTCAACGGGGTGAAGAGCGCCAGTGCGATCGCAGGGCCCTTGCGTACGGCGCTGTCCTACCACCCGGAGGGCGACAGCCTCTTCGAGACTCTGCTGGCCGGGCTCGTCCCGCCGCCGCGCACGGTGCGGCGGACAACCGACCAGTGCCCGTGGGAGCGGGACGAGCTGCCCGACCCCGACGAGTTCCCCAAGGCACCGGCGGGGCCGTGCGCGCGGCTGACCGCGTGCTCCCAGCACGCACTGCTCCTGGTCCCGGAAAGTGACGGGCAGCGGGTGCGGGACGCGTACATCACCTGGGCGTACCGCAAAGGCCGCATCCCCCGGGACGACGACTTTGTGATCTGGCAGATCAGCCAGCAGAACAACCGCTACCCGCGGCCGGCGGACGCGAACCGGGGACTGTGGCGGGACCTGGACGCGCTGCTGCTGCTGAAGCCGTCCGGCAGCGCGCAGCCCGAGCGGCCGAGGGTGTTCCACACCGCGTACGAGGTGTCCGAGCGGCTGCGGGTGAGGGCGCTGGGCTTCGACCAGGAGGGCCAGGCGAAGGACACGCAGTTCGTGGACGCCTCCACCCCGAGGGTGTTCGACGTCGTCGAGGAGCGGGCGGAGCACATCGCGCCGGCGGTGGGCCGGCTGCGGCAGCTGGGGGAGTTGTTCGGTTGGCGGCTGGAGCGTGCCGTCAAGCGCGCGTGGGCGGCCTACGTCACCGATGCGAAGGCGAAGCCGGACACGTGGGTCGCCGAGGCCGCCGCCCGCTACTGGCCGCGTGCCGAACGCGAGTTCTGGGACCGCTTCCGCGAATTGGACCGTACCAACGCCCTGCCCAACGGGGGCCTCGATGTCGGGGAGGCCCGCAAGGCGTTCCTCCGCCTGGCGGAAGAGGCGTACGAGGCGGTCACGGCCACGGTGACGCGTACGCAGCGCGGCGCGAAGGCGGTCTTCGAAGCCCGCATCGAGCTGTACGGCGGCAACCGCAAGAAGAAAGCCGCCCCGGCCGAGGGGCCGGCTGTCGGACGCGCGCAGCAGTGAAGGGAAGGAATGGGATGACCAGCACGACACCGATGGCGTCACCGGATGGCCCCGACGGGCCGGGACGGGGGGCGGTGCTGCCGCGGCAGCGGCCGTCGAGTGACGGCGGGCGGGAGGAAGCCTTCGTCGCTCACGTCCAGAGGCTGTGCGCGGATCCCGGGGCGCGGACCGCGTTGCGCAGCGGTCTGCGCAAGGACCTGGACTCGGTGCCGCGTATGCACCGGCTCGTCGCACCGCGCCTGCCGCAGGATCACGCCCCCGAGGACGTGCAGCGCGCCTACTACGCGGTCGCCGCGATGATCGCCGCCCAGCCGCGGCACTCGTTCCACGACACTCAAGGCTCCGACGGAGCGCAGGACGGCGAGGACACCGTCGATGGGGCCGTCGATGAAGCCGCCCCCGCCTCGACGCGCAAGAAGCCCGCACGGTCCGCGCGATCCAGCCTGGGGGCGGCGTTCGCCGCGGCCGTCGGGACGGGCCGCGACAGCCAGATGCGGCAGGCATCGGCCGAGGCCCGCCTGAATCTGCTGACCCGGCAGAGCCTGCCCGGCCTGCACCGGCACCTGCCCGCCTCCGTCGCCTACCTGCGCTCCCTCGATGTCGATGTCGACTTCGCCCAGCTGCTGTCCGACCTCGCCCACTGGCGTCGCCACTCCGGCCGGATCGCCCGGCGCTGGCTGCAGGACTACTACCGCCTGCGCGCCCAGGCCGACCGGGAGGAAGCCGACAAGCGCGACCAGGAAGAACTCACCGAGGCCGGCGCTGCCGAGTAGCCCCGGCCGCGGCTGCCCGGAAACCGGCCAGCCGCTTCGTACCACCGTCCGCACCACCCACACAGCCACGATCAGGGAGACACCTCATGCCCACAGCAGTGCCGGCCCGCTTCATCGACATCCACGTCCTGCAGTCCGTGCCGTTCGCGAACCTCAACCGCGACGACACCAACTCCGTCAAGACCGTGCAGTACGGCAACACGCTGCGCACCCGGGTCAGCAGCCAGTCGTGGAAGCGCGCCGTACGGACCGCGTTCGAAGAGCACACCGGTCAGACCGCCCTACGGACGCGGCGAATCGGGGAGCGCGTCACGAAGCTCCTGGACACGCGTGACGGCTGGCCGCGTGAGCTGGCCGAACGGGCCGGCGGGCACGTCGCCGCCGCTACGAGCATCAAGTTCGAGCTGGCCAAAGATCCCAAGGATCCCAAGCAGATCGTGCCGAACAAGGTCCTGACCAACGCGATGGTCTACGTCCCGGAGTCCGCCGTCACCGAGCTCGCCGACCTGGCCGTGGAGCACCGCCAGGTACTGGAGAGCGCGAAGGACATCAAGAAGTCGACCGACAAGAGCGTCCTGCCCAAGGAGCGGGTGGAGGCGATCCTGCGCTCCCGCAACGACGTGATCAACCTGTTCGGCCGGATGCTCGCCGAGGTCGACGACGCCGGCGTCGACGGAGCCGTGCAGGTCGCCCACGCCCTCACGACGCACATGACCGACGTCGAGCTGGACTACTTCTCCGCCGTCGACGACGTCACCGACGCCTGGGCCGACGCCACGGGCAGTGGCCACATGGGCCACGCCGAGTTCAGCGCCGGCACCTTCTACCGCTACGCCACCCTCGACCTGCGCGACCTCACCCGCAACCTGGCGGGCACCAGCAGCGAGGTACGGGAACTGGCCCACGCCTTCCTCCACGCCTTCATCGTGTCCCTGCCCCAGGCCAAGAAGAACTCCACCGCCCCCCACACCATCCCCGACCTCGTCCACCTCGCGGTCCGCTCCGACCGCCCCCTGTCCTACGCCGCCGCATTCGAACGCCCCGTCACCGCCGCTCCCGAAGGCGGCCACGCCGCCCCCTCCCGCGACGCGCTCGCCGCCTACGCCCGCGCGGCCAACACCATGCTCGGCACCCGCAACATCCTCACCAGCGGCTGGGCCAGCCTGGAAACCAAGAACCTCGACGGCCTGGGCACCCGCCACGACGCCTTCGACGACCTGCTCGCCACCGCGCTCGACACCGCCCTCACCCACCAGGTCGGAACCACCGCATGACCACCGCACCCCGCCCCGCCCCCGAAGAAGGCCTGCTGCTGCGCCTCGCCGCACCCCTGCAGTCCTGGGGCCACCACAGCCACTTCAACGAACGCGACACCGCCCCCTTCCCCACCCGCTCCGGCGTCATCGGCCTGCTCGCCGCCGCCCTCGGACGCACCCGCAACGAACCGGTCGACGACCTGGCCACCCTGTCCCTGACCGTCCGCACCGACCGACCCGGCGTACCCCTGCGCGACCTGCACACCGTCGGCGGCGGCCTGCCCGCACGGGACACCGTCACCACCGCCGAGGGCAAGAAACGCAGCGGCGACACCACCACGCTCCTCACCCACCGCACCTACCTCGCGGATGCCGCGTTCACCGCGGCCCTCACCGCTACGGAGCGCACCCCAGCCTCCCTCCTGCAGGACCTGGTGCCCGCCCTCCACCACCCCCACTGGCCTCTCTACCTCGGCCGCCGCTCCTGCCCGCCCGAAGGCCCCCTGCTCCTCGGTGCCAGCGACGATGCGTTGCACCACCTCATCCACCTGCCCATCGCCGCCCCACCACCCCGTCCCGACACCGACCCCGGTGTCACCTTCACCTCCGACCAGCCCCTCAACCGCCTCCCCGTCCCCCCGGCCCTGCACACCCCCGACGCCGCCGACGGCGACACCCCCGCCGGCGCGGTCAACGACCAACCCACCACCTTCCACCCCCGCCGACGCACCTACAGCTCGCGCACCGTCTACCAGCGCACCCTGCACCCGCCCACCACCCAGTACACCGAGCTGGGCGCCCACCACCTACTGGCCCTGAGCACCTACACCGACCAGCACCTCAGCCAGCCGGAAAGGAGCCGGCGATGACCGTCCACCTCACCCGGATCGTCCCCAACCCGCGCTCCAGCGACGCACGCCGCGACGCCCGCAGCGCCGTCGACACCCACCGACGCCTGATGTCCCTCTTCCCCCAGCACGCCGGACCCGACCCCCGCGCCCACTTCGGAGTGCTGTACCGCACCGACGACACCCCCACCGGCCCCCACCTCCTCGTGCAAAGCACCCACCAGCCCGACCTCACCCAACTGCCCGACGCCTACGGCACCGCCCTCACCCGCCCCCTCGACCCCCTCCTCAACGCCCTACGGCCCGGCCTCAGCATCCGCTTCCGCTGCGTCGCCAGCCCCGTACGCAAACCCGGCGCCACCACCCGCGCCCTCTACAACCTGCCCGCCGTCGTCGCGCTCAGCGGAACAGCAGCCGACGAATGGTGGCTCCGCCAAGCCGACACAGCCGGCCTGAAAGTCCTCAACCTCCACTCCACCCCCCTCGACGCAGCCCGCGGAACACGCACCCCCCGCGACAGCACCTCCAAGCAGCACATCAACCACAAACGCACCCAATTCGACGGCACCGCCACCATCATCGACCCCGACCAGCTCCGCACCACCCTCACCACTGGCATCGGCCGTGGAAAGGCCTACGGCTGCGGACTGCTCACCATCGCACCCACCCGAACCGCACACCCATGACAACCACGCCCCACGCCCACGCCCGCCGCAAACTGGCCGCGCCCACCGTGGCCATGCTGCCCCGCATCGCCGACTCCCTGTCCTTCCTCTACCTCGACGTCGTCCGCGTCCGCCAAGACGACACCGGCGTCCTGGCAGAAGTCACCACCGAACGCCGCGGCACCGAAACCGTCTACCTCCCCACCGCCGCACTCAGCTGCGTCCTGCTCGGCCCCGGCACCTCCATCACCGCCCGCGCCATGACCACCCTCGCCCGCCACGGCACCACCATCGTCATCACCGGCGCCGGCGGCGTCCGCTGCTACGCCGCCACCCTCCCCGACTCCCTCACCACCACCTGGCTCGAACGCCAGGCCCGCCTCTGGGCCGACGACCACCAACGCCTGGCCGTCGCCACAGCCATGTACGAGAAACGCTTCGGGGCGGGCACGGTGCCCGCCGGCACCAACCTCGACAAGCTCCGCGGCATGGAAGGCGCCCGCGTCAAAGCGCACTACCGCCTCCTCGCCCAGCAGTACAAGATCGGGCGGTTCAAACGCTCCTACGACCCCTCCGCCTGGAACGACCAGGACCCCGTCAACCTCGCCCTGTCCTCCGCCAACACCTGCCTCTACGGCATCGTCCACGCCGCGATCACCGCACTCGGCTGCTCACCCGCCCTCGGGTACGTACACAGCGGCAACCAGCAGGCCTTCGTCTACGACATCGCCGACCTCTACAAAGCCGAACTCACCATCCCCCTCGCCTTCTCCCTCCACGCATCACCCCAGCCGGAAGCCGAAGCACGCCGCTCCTTTCGCGACGGACTACGCCTGTTCAAACTCCTCCCGCGCATCGTCACCGACATCCAGACCCTCCTCGCCCCCGACCTCAAGCACGAAGAACCGGACCCCGAGGAACAACTGGTGAACCTCTGGGATCCCGTCAGCGGGGCGGTTCCCGGCGGAGCCAATCACGCAACCCGTTCATGAGCCAGAGGAGTAGCCGCCCATGGCCGCGATGACCCTCATCTCCCTCACCGCAGTGCCCGATCACCTACGGGGGGCGCTGACACGCTGGCTCCTGGAGGTCACGCCCGAGCTGTACATCGGCACGGTGTCGGCACGCGTACGAGAAGAGCTCTGGTCAACCGTCACCGCAACAGTCGGAGACGGCACAGCGGTGCTGGCCTACCCGAGCAACAACGAGCAAGGCTTCACCCTGCGGACGGCGGGAGCCCAACGCCGATCTCCCATCGACTTCGACGGCCTGACACTCATCGGCTACAACCAGAGCAAAGAAACAGCAAAGCCCATCTAACGCTGCACGTCAGAAAGGGTCCTCTCCGCGCGAGCGGAGGTGAGCCGCACTACCTTGCTCAGTGCCCCTGCGGGTCCAGGTCCTCTCCGCGCGAGCGGAGGTGAGCCGTCGCGGAGCACTACCGCGTGTCGACGCGCACCGTCCTCTCCGCGCGAGCGGAGGTGAGCCGCCCTGACCCGGCGCGACGTCGTGGTGTGGGCCGTCCTCTCCGCGCGAGCGGAGGTGAGCCGATCCGGGCCGCGCGGTCGGAGGAAATCGACATGTCCTCTCCGCGCGAGCGGAGGTGAGCCGGGGTTCATGCTCAGCCGCGCGGGGACCGTGATGTCCTCTCCGCGCGAGCGGAGGTGAGCCGGAGTGCATGACTTCCTCCGCCTTGCCCTGTCGGTCCTCTCCGCGCGAGCGGAGGTGAGCCGGTTGAGGTGCTTCTCCGCTCCGATCAGGGTCGGTCCTCTCCGCGCGAGCGGAGGTGAGCCGCGGGAGCGCACGGCCGCCCGCCTGGCCGTGTGGTCCTCTCCGCGCGAGCGGAGGTGAGCCGCCGGTACGGCTCCAGCAGCTGCAACGCCCGGTGTCCTCTCCGCGCGAGCGGAGGTGAGCCGCTGGGCCGTCGTGGGCGAGGCCCTGCGCGGCTAGGGCCTCGGTGACCGTACGGATGTCGGCGGCGGCTTGCCCGGCGCCGATGCCGTACCGCTCGGCGAACCGTCCGGCGGCCTCCTCCTGGCTGGTGGAGGCGAGCAGCAGCATGACTGCGGCCGACGCGGTCGGCGTCAGGTATGCCCAGCGGCCGGTCTGCTCGCTGAGGATCGCGCCGCCCTCGTCGGTGAGATCCGCGACGGCGCCTGGGTCGCCGAACTGTCCGGCGGCTGCTTGAAGGGCTGGCCGAAGGGAATGCGGCTGATCGTCCGCAAGGAGCGGCCCCATCCCGGCGCCCAGTTGCGGATCACCGACGCTGACGGACTGCGGCTGACCTGCTTCGCCACCAACACCACCGACATGCCGATCGCGGCACTGGAGCTACGACACCGCCAGCGGGCGCGGGCCGAGGACCGCATCCGGGCCGCCCGGGCCACCGGCCTGCGCAACCTGCCCCTGCACGACACCGCACAGAACCGGATCTGGCTGGAGATCGTCCAGCTCGCCCTGGACCTGCTGGCCTGGATGCCGATGCTCGCTCTGACCGGCGAAATCCGCAGGTGGGAGCCCCGCCGGCTCCGGTTCCGCCTTCTCTCCGCCGCCGCCCAGATCGTCACGACCGCCCGCCGCCGATATCTGCGGTTCACCCGCCACTGGCCCTGGACCGGCGTAATCACCGACGCCCTGGCACGGCTCGAAGCTCTCCCGAACCCCGGCTGAACAGCACCTTCCCGTCCCTACGAGCAGCATTACCCCGACCGGAGCCGTGGAACCCGGCGCCCACCCGACGCGACAGCCGGGCCATCAGCCTGGCTGCCACGAGCCCGAACAACCGAAACGGCCCGCCGAAAGAACCCGACGGACCGTCACGAAAGATCGAGGCTAAGCGGCACACTGGCGAGTGCATACGCCAGGTTTGTGGTCTACCAGATGCCGTCTTCCAACTCGGTCAGTGAGAGGTTCCACTGCGAGTCTTCGTCGGCAAACGGAGTCGGGTCGAACGCGCTGACTACTTGCCGGAAGCGTTCCGAAAGCTCCTCGGGGTCGACGTCGTTGTCGTGGTCCACCTCGAGCTTGCGGAACTCGATGAGCGCGTAAACCAGCGACTCCACATCCCGGTGCAGCTCGACGTAGTCAGTCGCTCCTTCTGGGAAGAAAAACACCTTGCCCGACTTGGGGGCGATGGTGATCAGCGAAGTGAAAAGGTAACCGAGCTTCCACCACGACCTGCTTTCCGCAGGACACGTCATGTTGTACAGGTCGAAGCGGCTGCCCAGAGTGATGGCGTCCATGTCTGGGTCGTAAGGGTCTTCCACATCCATGCGTGAGCTGAAGGCCTCGGAGTGGGGGAGACCTACCGAACTGAGGAAGATAGCCGTGCGGTCGTCGAAGTCGGCAATTTCGTTTCGGGGAAAATAGACCATATTGCCCAGTCCGTACGCTTTGACTAGTTGCGCGGGGCTGACAGAGAAGCTCATGGTCGTATCCTGTCCTGCTGCACCTTCTACTTCTACTTCCCGTGGGCCTTCCGAAGGTCGTCCACGTAACTCCGGTGCTCCTTATTGGTTGTTTTCGTGTCCTCCTCATGGTAGTCGGCGGAGTGGGCGACCGTCAGGTCATCACGAAAGTAGTAGTGCAGCCATCTCGCACATTCCGGGCTTTTTTGCATGGTTCGCGTTCAGCCTGGATCCACCGCGTGAATCCTGATCGGGCTTGCTGATCGTTTTTGGATGGTTTTCCGGTTCCGGGCAGGGGCGGGTGCCGGATGGCCGGTCCGGTGGCGGGTTCTCCGAGGTCCTTCAGGTCGTGGGCGGGCAGGCGGTCCGGCGGGTCAGGTGCGCAGGCGGTGGCCGACGGCCGTGCAGAGGTTGT
>JAAXOU010000071.1 GCA_012396115.1 Streptomyces somaliensis DSM 40738
CGCCCTGGTAGCGGACGGGGGACAGGGCGTGGCGCAGCGGGCCCAGGGGGGCGGCCCGCTCCCGCAGCCAGGGTTCGGGCGCGTACGGGGGGTGCGGCTCCCCGCCCGGGGGGGTGCGGTCCGTGCCGCACAGCAGCCAGTGCGCCGTCTGCGCCAGCGACGCCTCCACCCGCCAGGTCCCGCCGCCCCGCCGCCGCTCCGTCAGGGCGCGCAGCACCGCGGCGGCCACCAGGTAACCCGTGCCGTGGTCGAGGGCCTGCGCCGGGAGCGCCCCGGGCGCCTCCCCGCCGCCCTCCGCCAGGGCGATGCCCGTCGCGGCCTGGACCAGGCTGTCGAAGCCACGCCGCCCGCCCCAGGGCCCGTACGCGCCCCACGCCGACAGCCGCGCGACCACCAGGCCGGGGCGCCGCCGGGCCAGCGCCTCGGGGGCCAGCCCGAACCGGTCCAGCGCGCCCGGCCGGTAGCCGGTCACCACCACGTCGGCCGCCGCCAGCAGCTCCTCGAAGACCCTCCGGTCCGCGCCCCGCCGCAGGTCCAGCAGGGCCGACCGCTTGCCGAGGCCCGTGTCGGTGTGCGCCTCCGGGCTCTCCGGCAGCCCCGGCGGGTCCACCCGCAGGACGTCCGCGCCCAGCAACGCCAGCGTCCGCGTGGCGACCGGCCCGGCGAGCACCCGGGTCAGGTCCAGCACCCGCACCCCGGCGCACGGGGACGCCGCGCCGGACGTCCGCCGCGCCGGTCCGGGCGCCCCGCCCAGCCGTTCCAGCGCCAGCAGCGGCCGCCCCGCCACCAGGGCGCCCTGCTCCAGCCCAGCCCACGCGGCGGCGTCCCGCACGGCGACGGCCAGGCCCCCGGCCGCGTACACGGCGTCCTCCGCCTCCACCGCGCGCCGTTCGGCCAGCGCCGCGGCCACCTCCCGGACGTCCGAGCCGGCCGGCAGCCCCAGCGCGGCGAGCAGACGGCTTTGGTGGTGCGGGTAGTTGGCGTGGGTGCGCACCCACCCGTCGGCCGTGCGCCAGAACCGGGACAGCGGCGCGAAGCCCTCCCAGGCCCGCCCGCCCAGCCGCAGGAACCGCTCGCTGCGGAAGGCCGTCGCCACCGCGCCGTCGTCCACCCGCACCCGCGGCACCGGCCCCCCGCGGCGGGCGGCGGCGAGCTCCGCGGCGGCCAGCGCGCACACCGCGACCGTCGCGCGCGCCGCCTCCAGCACGGGCAGGCGGGCGGGCAGCGCGTCCGGCACCCGGGTGTACGAGACGTGCTCCAGCATCCCCTGATCGGCACCGAGTGCCGCCCACGCCCGGGTGGTCGCCCTGTCCGTCCGTTTCATCCGTCGATCATGGCGCCGAGTGCCTCCACCGGGAAGGGCCCGGACGTGAAAGAGCCCGGGCGCGGCTCGCGCGCCCGGGCTCTCCCTCCCCTATCAGACCTGCCGTCGGGCCCGCGTCACCGGCGAACCGCGTCCAGCGCGTCGACCAGGCCGTGGCCGTAGAAGCCGTTGTGGCGCTCCCCGCCCTCGCACACCGCGTCGACGGTGCCGTCGCCGTTGATGTCGTACGGGTTGGTGCAGGCGCGGTCGTCGGCCTGCGCGTACAGCAGCGCCTTCACCATCGCCGGGGTGGCGCGGGGGTGCTTCGACTTGATCAGCGCCACGACGCCCGCGGCGTGCGGGGACGCCATGGAGGTGCCGGCCTTGTAGTTGTAACCGCCCTTGACGGTCGTCGACAGGATCCGGCCGTTCACGGCGGGAGCCTCCGGAGCCTGGTACTCGGTCCGGTCACCGCCCGGGGCGGCGATGTCCACGACACCCAGTCCGTAGTTCGAGTACGACGCCTTCAGGTCCTTGGCGCCGGTCGAGGAGACGGTGACGACGCCGGGCAGCATCGTCGGGATGTCGGGGCACTCGCCCGGGTCGACCACGCGGTCGACCGGGGTCGTGTCGTTGGGGCTCGTGGTGTCCGTGATCTCGTCGGACGCCAGGTCGAACGCGGAGTTGCCGGCCGCCGCGACGTTGACCGTGCCCCTGCGCTCGGCGTACCGGGTGGCCCGCTGCAGCGCCTCGACCAGGGCGCCCTGGTCGAGGTCGTTCTTGCAGTTGAACATCCACGGGTCGACGTAGTAGCTGTTGTTGGTGACCTCGATGCCGCGCTCGGCCGCCCACATGAAGCCGCAGACGACGGCCTCGGTGTAGAAGAAGCCGTCCGGGTTCGACACCTTGATGCCGGAGACCTTCACGCCCGGCGCGACCCCGGTGACGCCGATGCCGTTCTTCGCGGCGGCGATCGTGCCGGCGACGTGCGTGCCGTGGTCGCTCTCGCCCTCGGCGGGGCGCCAGGAGCCCTCGCTGGTGTCGGCCTTGCCGGTCACGCAGCTCGCGGAGGCGGCGCGGTCGAAGTTGGGGGCGAGGTCGGGGTGGGTGTCGTCGACACCGGTGTCGATCACGCCGACGGTGACCTTGCTGCTGCCGAGGGTGATGTCGTGCGCCTTGTCCGCCTTGATGGCGGGCAGGCTCCACTGCATCGGCTCCAGCGGGTCCTGGCCGTCCTCCGCCGCCTCGGCGGCGGCGCGGGCCTCGGCGGCGGTGAGCGGCTCGGAGGCCTCCCCAACCTCCGTGGTGGCGACCGGCGCCAGCGGGGCGGTGCGCGTCGCGCCCGCCGACTCCACGCCCTTGACGGCGCGGATGGTCTGCGCGAACGCCGGGTTCTTGGAGTGGACGACGATGACGCCGATCGCGTCGTACGACGCCACCACCGTGCCGCCGGCCGCGGATATCGCCTCACGCACCTTGACGGTGTGGCGACCGCCCTTCGTGTTCACCACGTACGAGAGGTTCGGGCCGTCCGCGGTGACGGCGGCCGGGACGACCTCGGTGGGCGCGGCCGAGGCGGCGCCCGCCGGCAGGAAGCCGAGCGAGGCGGTGAGGGCCAGACCGACGGGCAGGGCGATTGCGCGCCCGCGCCTGGTTCCCAGGTGAGCCATGGGTTCTCCACATCATTCGTGACGTCCGCCCGCATAGGGATTGGGCGGGTACATGACGAGCGAAGCTATCGCTGATCCTCTCGGATCAGCAATGTGTTCGGTGGAGAAAACGTGTGGAAAGAAGATGTGGGGTGAACCGCGTCGTCGCGTGCTCCGTGACGTCGACGGGGAGGGAGGCCCGCACGGCCCCCGGCACCCGTGGGGTGACCCCGTCCATGCCCACCGCACCCGCGCAGCGAGGAGTTCCCGTGGCCACCGAAGCACCGACGCCCCCGGGGGGAGCGGACACCGCCCCCGTCCGACCCCCGACGGAGGCGTTCCTGCGGACCCAGCGGAGCGAGGAGTTCGGCGAACTGCGCCGCGCGCACCGCTCCTTCGCCTTCCCCCTCACCGTCGCCTTCATCGCCTGGTACCTGCTCTACGTACTGCTCTCCAACTACGCGGGCGGCCTCATGGGCGTCAGGGTGGCCGGGAACGTCAACGTGGCGCTCGTCCTGGGCCTCGCCCAGTTCGCGTCGACGTTCCTCATCGCCTGGCTCTACGCGCGGCACGCGGCCGCGCGGCTCGACCCGGGGGCCGAGGCCATCAGGGCCCGCATGGAGGACGGGACGCGCCCGGGGGCCGGCGCATGAGCCCCCTCGCCGCCGCCGGAGCCGCGAGCGAGCACCGGCCGCTGATCGTCGCCCTCTTCGCCTGCTTCGTCGTCGCCACCCTGCTCATCACCGTGTGGGCCGGCCGGCAGACCAGGAGCGCCGCCGACTTCTACGCCGGCGGCCGGCAGTTCACCGGTTTCCAGAACGGCCTCGCCATCTCCGGCGACTACATGTCCGCCGCGTCGTTCCTCGGCATCGCCGGCGCCATCGCCCTCTTCGGCTACGACGGCTTCCTCTACTCCATCGGCTTCCTCGTCGCCTGGCTGGTCGCCCTGCTGCTCGTCGCCGAACCGCTGCGCAACTCCGGCCGCTTCACGATGGGCGACGTCCTCGCGTACCGGATGCGCCAGCGGCCCGTCCGCACCGCCGCCGGCACGTCCACCATCGTCGTGTCGGTCTTCTACCTGCTGGCCCAGATGGCCGGCGCGGGCGTCTTGGTCTCCCTGCTGCTGGGCATCACCAGCGACACCGGCAAGATCGCCATCGTGGCGCTGGTCGGCGTGCTGATGGTCCTCTACGTGACCGTCGGCGGGATGAAGGGCACCACGTGGGTGCAGATGGTCAAGGCCGTCCTGCTCATCGCGGGCACCCTGCTCGTCACCTTCCTGGTGCTGCTGAAGTACGGCTTCGACGTCTCCGAACTGCTCGGCGAGGCCGCCGAGAACAGCGGCAGGGGCGCGGCCTTCCTGGAACCCGGCCTCAAGTACGGCGCCACCGCCACCTCGAAGCTCGACTTCCTCTCCCTCGGCCTCGCCCTGGTCCTCGGCACCGCCGGACTGCCGCACATCCTCATCCGCTTCTACACCGTGCCCACCGCCAGGGCCGCCCGCACCTCCGTCAACTGGGCCATCGGCATCATCGGCGCCTTCTACCTGATGACGATCGCGCTCGGCTTCGGCGCCGCCGCCCTCGTCGGCCCGGCCGAGATCACCGCGTCGAACAAGGCCGGCAACACCGCCGCCCCGCTGCTCGCGCTGCACGTCGGCGGGGCGGACTCCGCGGGCGGCGCGATCCTGCTGGCCGTGGTCTCGGCGGTCGCCTTCGCGACGATCCTCGCCGTCGTCGCCGGTCTCACCCTCGCCTCGTCCTCGTCGTTCGCACACGACATCTACGCCAACGTCATCCGCCGGGGCCGGGCGACCGAGCGGGAGGAGGTCCGCGCCGCCCGCTGGGCGACCGTCCTCATCGGCGTCGTCTCCATCGGCCTCGGCGCGCTCGCCCGCGACCTCAACGTCGCCGGCCTCGTCGCCCTCGCCTTCGCGGTCGCCGCCTCCGCCAACCTGCCGACGATCCTCTACAGCCTGTTCTGGAAGCGCTTCACCACCCCGGGCGCCCTGTGGTCGATCTACGGCGGACTGACGTCCTCCGTCGTCCTGGTGCTGTTCTCCCCGGTCGTCTCCGGCAGGGCCGGCTCCATGTTCCCGGACGCCGACTTCGCCTGGTTCCCGCTGGAGAACCCCGGCCTCGTCTCCATCCCGCTGGGCTTCCTGCTCGGCTGGCTCGGCTCCCTGCTGTCGAAGGAGCGGCCCGACGAGGGCAAGTACGCCGAACTGGAGGTCAGGTCCCTGACCGGCGTCGGGGCGCACTGACCGCCCGGGGGCGGCGGGGCCGTACCGCGCGGACCCGGGGGCGCGGCCCCGCCGCCCCCGGGGCGGGCGCCCCGCGGAGGGACGCGCGCAGTCGCGTAGGCTCGAAGGGAGGACCCCGAACGAACGACCGGCCGAACCGGGAGGGCGCCACCGTGCTCATCGACACGTACGGCCGTGTGGCCACCGACCTCCGGGTCTCGCTCACCGACCGGTGCAACCTGCGCTGCACCTACTGCATGCCCGAGGAGGGCCTGCGGTGGCTCGGCAGGCCGGACCTCCTCACCGACGACGAGATCGTCCGCCTCGTCCGGATAGCCGTCACCGACCTCGGCGTCACCGAGGTCCGCTTCACCGGCGGCGAGCCCCTGCTGCGCCCCGGGCTGGTCTCCGTCGTCGAGCGGTGCGCCGCCCTGGAGCCCCGCCCCGGGATGTCGCTGACCACCAACGGCATCGGCCTGCGCCGCACCGCCGCCGCCCTGCGCGACGCGGGCCTCGACCGGGTCAACGTCTCCCTGGACACGCTGCGGCCCGACGTCTTCAAGGCACTCACCCGCCGCGACCGCCACCACGACGTCCTGGAGGGCCTGGCCGCCGCCCGGGACGCCGGCCTCACCCCCGTCAAGGTCAACGCGGTGCTGATGCCGGGGCTCAACGACGACGAGGCCCCCGACCTGCTCGCCTGGGCCCTCGCCCACGGCTACGAGCTGCGCTTCATCGAGCAGATGCCCCTCGACGCCCAGCACGGCTGGAAGCGCGACGGCATGATCACCGCCGGAGACGTCCTCGCCTCCCTGCGGACCCGCTTCACCCTCACCCCCGAGGACGGCGCCGAGCGCGGCTCCGCCCCCGCCGAACGGTGGGTCGTCGACGGCGGACCGCACCGCGTCGGCGTGATCGCCTCCGTCACCCGCCCGTTCTGCCGCGCCTGCGACCGCACCCGGCTCACCGCCGACGGCCAGGTCCGCACCTGCCTCTTCGCCCGCGAGGAGACCGACCTGCGCGGCGCGCTGCGCTCCGGGGCGCCGGACGGGGAGATCGCCCGCCTCTGGCGGCGGGCCATGTGGGGCAAGAAGGCCGGCTCCGGCCTGGACGACCCGGCGTTCCTCCAGCCCGACCGCCCGATGTCAGCGATCGGTGGCTGACCCCGGCGGCTCCTCCCACTCGGCCAGCGCCACGACGTCCTTCAGGAACCCGCGCACGCCGAGAAAGTGCGACAGGTGCTCCCGGTGCTCCTCGCACGCCAGCCACGTCTTGCGGCGCTCGGGGGCGTGCAGCTTCGGGTTGTTCCACGCCAGGACCCACACGGCGGCGGTCCGGCAGCCCTTGGCGGAACAGATCGGATGGTTCTCGTCGCTCACAGCCATGTCCCAACGACCGCGTACGGGCAAAAGCGACGCCGGGCAGCCACGGGGGGAGCTGCCCGGCGTCGGTCCGTCGCTCCGACGGGGGATGCGGAGCGCCTACGCAGTATGTCACGCACGACCCGGCGGAGTGCACCGGAACCCGCTATCGATCCGGGCTTCCGGCGGGCTTCCCGGACCGCCGGCGCGGCACGCCTCCCCGGCGCCCGCGGCGGGCTCAGCCCCGCCCGGCCCCCGCCGCCCCGGGCCGTCCGCCGGCATCCTCCCCCGCGTCCCGAGCGGGGGGCGCCGGCGCCTCCAGCGCCGGGTGCGCCACGGGGGGAGCCGACACGAAGGTGGACGGCAGCTCGGGGGCCGTCTCCCGGCCGGCGTTCGCGATGACCACCGCGACGTACGGCAGGACGACGCCGAGCACCAGCGCCACGACCGCCACGTGCCGCTCGACGTTCCACAGCGCCGCCGCCGCGATCACCGACGCGGTGCGGACCGACATCGAGATCACGTACCGCCGCTGCCTGCCGCGGACGTCGTCCGTCAACCCCTGCCGGGCGCCCGTGATCGTGAAGACCTGGGCACCGCCGTGCTTGTGCATCGCGTTCCACCGCCGACCTCGCGCGCCGGTCGCTCCTCGGACCGGACCTCCTTCCACGGTACGCCCGCGACCGCGGTTCCGGCCCGCCCCCCGTACGGACGCCGCCGACGTGCGCCCCGCGCGCCGCGGGCCGAAACTGTCAGGGACTGCTCACGTCGATCCGTTCCGAGGAGGCAGCCATGGGCTGGTTGTGGGCGATTATCGTGGGACTCGTGCTGGGCCTGCTGGCCAAGGCCATCATTCCGGGCAAACAGCACAGCCCACTCTGGCTGATCACTATCTTCGGCATCATCGGCGGCCTCATCGGCAACGCCCTGGCCCGGGCCTTCGGGATCGAGGCGACCCCCGGCATCGACTGGGGACGCCACGCCCTCCAGGTCGCCGCCGCGGTGATCACCGTCGGTCTCGGCGACATGCTGTACATGGCCATGCGCGGCGGTCGCAGCCAGCGGGCCTGACCGGCCGGCGCGTCCGTCGCCCCGGGCCGGCCGGGCCCGGCGGGCGCCGTCGCGGACGGGGCGGCCCGGGAGCGCGGAGCCCCGGGCCGCACGGACGGCTCAGCCGGCCGTGACCTCGACCGCCGCCAGGTTCCTCTTGCCCCGGCGCAGGACGAGCCAGCGCCCGTGCAGCAGGTCGCCGGCCGACACCTCGGCGTCCTCGGCGGTCACCTTCACGTTGTTCACGTAGGCGCCGCCCTCCTTCACGGTGCGCCGCGCCGCCGACTTGCTCGGCACCAGGCCGACCTCGGCGAACAGGTCCACCACCGGGCCCGGCTCCGGGACCGCCGCCCTCGGCAGCTCCGACAGCGCCGCCGACAGCGTCGCCTCGTCCAGCTCGGCGAGCTCGCCCTGGCCGAACAGCGCCTTCGACGCGGCGACCACCGCGGCGCACTGCTCCGCGCCGTGCACCAGCGTCGTCAGCTCCTCGGCCAGCGCGCGCTGCGCCGCACGGGCCTGCGGGCGCTCCCCGGTGACCCGCTCCAGCTCCTCCAGCTCCTCGCGGCTCCTGAAGCTGAGGATCCGCAGGTACCGCGAGACGTCCCGGTCGTCGACGTTCAGCCAGAACTGGTAGAAGGCGTACGGCGTGGTCATCTCCGGGTCCAGCCAGACGGCACCGCCCTCGGTCTTGCCGAACTTGGTGCCGTCCGCCTTCGTCATCAGCGGCGTCGCCAGCGCGTGGACCTCCGCGCCCGGCTCCAGCCGGTGGATCAGGTCGAGCCCGGCCGTGAGGTTGCCCCACTGGTCGCTGCCGCCCTGCTGCAGGACGCAGCCGTACCGCCGGTACAGCTCCAGGAAGTCCATGCCCTGCAGCAGCTGGTACGAGAACTCGGTGTAGCTGATCCCCTGCTCGGACTCCAGCCGCCGGGCCACCGAGTCCTTGGCGAGCATCTTGTTGACCCGGAAGTGCTTGCCGACGTCCCGCAGGAACTCGATGGCGGACATCCCGCCCGTCCAGTCGAGGTTGTTGACCATGGTGGCCGCGTTGCCGCCCTCGAAGACCAGGAACGGCTCGATCTGCGAGCGCACCCGCTCCACCCACGCGGCGACCGTCTCCGGGGAGTTCAGCGTCCGCTCGGCGGTCGGCTTGGGGTCGCCGATCTGCCCCGTCGCCCCGCCCACCAGCGCCAGCGGGCGGTGCCCCGCCAGCTGGAGCCGGCGCATGGTCAGCACCTGTACGAGGTGTCCCACGTGCAGGCTGGGGGCGGTGGGGTCGAAGCCGCAGTAGAACGTGACGGAACCGTCCGCGAGGGCCCGGCGAAGGGCCTCCTCGTCGGTGGACTGGGCGAACAGCCCGCGCCACTTGAGCTCGTCGACGATGTCCGTCACGGGTCCCCTGCCTCCTCGATGCGTGTCTGCCGGCCCGGTCAGTCTAGGGGCGTCACACGCCCCGGCTGACCGAGCTCATGTGGAAGTCCGGCACCCGCAGCGGCGGCATCGCGGCCCGGGTGAACCAGTCGCTCCACTCCCGCGGCAGCGTCCGCTCCGTCCGCCCCGCCTCCGAGACGCGCCCGAGCAGGTCCACCGGCGACTCGTTGAACCGGAAGTTGTTCACCTCCGCGACCACCTCCCCGTCCTCGACCAGGTACACGCCGTCCCTGGTCAGACCGGTCAGCAGCAGCGTCGCCGGATCGACCTCGCGGATGTACCACAGGCACGTCAGCAGCAGCCCCCGCCCGGTCGAGGCCACCATCTCCTCCAGCGACCGGCCGTCCCCGCCCTCCAGGACCAGGTTGCCGGCGCCCGGGGCCACCGGCGAACCGGTCAGCGCGGCACTGTGCCGGGTCGTGACCAGCCGCTCCAGCCGGCCCTCCCGGATCCAGTGGACCGGCTCCAGTGGCAGCCCGTTGTCGAACACCGACGCGTCGTCGCCCGACGCGTGCGCGATCACGAACGGCGCCGACTCCAGACCGGGCTCCGCCGGATCGCTGCGCAGCGTCAGCGGCAGCGCCGCCAGCCGCTCCCCGACCCGGGTGCCGCCGCCCGGCCGGGAGAACACCGTCCGGCCCTCCGCCGCGTCCCGGGCCGCCGCCGACCACTGCTGGTAGATCAGCAGGTCCGCCACCGCCGTCGGCGGCAGCAGCGTCTCGTACCGCCCCGCCGGCAGCTCCACCCGGCGCCGCGCCCACTCCAGCCGCCGCGCCAGGTCCTCGTCCATCGCCAGCGGGTCCACGTCCGCGAAGTCGCGGGTGGCCCGCCCGGCCCACGCCGAACGGCTGCGGTCCGGCGACTTCGCGTTCAGCTCCAGCGTCCCGTTCGGCTGGTCGTGCCGCAGCCGCAGCCCCGTCGACGTGCCCAGGTAGGTGGAGGTCACCGCGTGGCTGGCGAACCCGTACAGCTCCCGGCCCCCGGCGCGGGCCCGGCCGAAGGCCTCGCCCAGCGCCGGCGCGAAGTCCCCGAACACCGCCGGCGACGTCTCCGCCGGAGCCTCGCGGAAGCCCGGCGACTCCGGGGCGCCGGCCACCAGCGGCTGCGCGTCCTCGGCGGGCCCCGCCGCGCGGGCCGCCGCCTCCGCCGCCCGCACCAGCGGCTCCAACTCCCCGGCGGTCACCGCCGAGCGGGACACGACGCCCGACGCCGTGCCCTCGGCCCCGTCGACCGTCGCGACGACGGTGAGGGTGCGGCCCCTGGTGACACCGTTGGTGGTCAGGGCGTTCCCGGCCCAGCGCAGGTTCACGGAGGAGTGCTCGTCCGCGAGGACGACGCACCCGTCGGCGCGGGACAGCTCCAGCGCCCGCTCGACGATCTCGTACGGCTTGTCCACGCCACTCATCGACCGGCCTCCCGCGCGGTGTTCAGGATGTTCACGCCCCGGAAGAGGGCGGAGGGGCAGCCGTGCGAGACCGCCGCGACCTGGCCCGGCTGGGCCTTGCCGCAGTTGAACGCGCCGCCCAGGACGTACGTCTGCGGCCCGCCGACCCTCTCCAGCGACCCCCAGAAGTCCGTGGTCGTCGCCTGGTACGCCACGTCCCGCAGCTGCCCCGCGAGCCGGCCGTTCTCGATGCGGAAGAACCGCTGCCCGGTGAACTGGAAGTTGTACCGCTGCATGTCGATCGACCACGACCGGTCGCCGACCACGTAGACGCCCCGCTCGACGCCGCCGATCAGGTCCTGCGTCGACGGCCCGCCCGGCTCCGGCAGCAGCGACACGTTCGCCATCCGCTGCACCGGCACGTGCGACGGCGAGTCCGCGAACGCGCACCCGTTGGACCGGCCGAGCCCCGTCAGCCGCGCGATCCGCCGGTCCAGCTGGTAGCCGACCAGCACCCCGTCCCGCACCAGGTCCCACGACTGCGCCTCGACGCCCTCGTCGTCGTACCCGACCGTCGCCAGCCCGTGCTCCGCGGTGCGGTCGCCCGTCACGTTCATCACGGGCGAGCCGTACCGCAGCGTGCCCAGCCGGTCGAAGGTGGCGAACGACGTTCCCGCGTAGGCCGCCTCGTACCCCAGGGCCCGGTCCAGCTCGGTGGCGTGCCCGACCGACTCGTGGATCGTCAGCCACAGGTTCGACGGGTCGACGACCAGGTCGTACGTCCCCGCCTCCACGCTCGGCGCCCGCATCTTCTCGGCCAGCAGCGCCGGGATCTCCTCCAGCTCCGCGTCCCAGTCCCAGCCGGTGCCCGTCAGGTACTCCCAGCCCCGCCCGGCGGGCGGCGCCAGCGTCCGCATCGACTCGAACTCGCCGCTCGCCGCGTCCACCGCGACCGCGGTGAGCTCCGGGTGCACCCGCACCCGCTGCTGCGTGGTGACCGTGCCGGCCGTGTCGGCGTAGAACTTGTTCTCGTGGACGGTCAGCAGCGACGCGTCCACGTGCGCCACGCCCTCCGCCCGCAGCAGCCGCGCGCTCCACTCCGCGAGCAGCGCGCTCTTGTCGGCGTCCGGCACGGAGAACGGGTCGACCTCGTACGAGGAGACCCACGTCCGCTCCGCGTGCACCGGCTCGTCCGCCAGCTCCACCTTCTCGTCGCTGCCCGCCGCCGCGATCACCCGCGCCGACAGCTTCGCCATCGCCACCGCCTGGGAGGCGACCTTCGCGGCGGCGTCCATGGTCAGGTCCACGCCGGAGGCGAACCCCCAGGCCCCGCCGTGCACCACCCGCACCGCGTACCCGAGGTCCGTCGTGTCCGACGACCCGGCCGGTTTCGCGTCCCGCAGCCGCCAGGAGGCGCTGCGCACCCGCTCGAAGCGGAAGTCGGCGTGCTCGGCGCCCAGCGCCCGCGCCCGCGCGAGCGCCGCGTCCGCGAGCGCCCGCAGGGGCAGGGCGAGGAACGCCTCGTCGATGTCATGGGCCACAGGTGGGGATCCCTTCTGCCGCGTACCGGTGACGACCGTCCTGGGCAGTGAACCACGTCCGACTCGCCGGGCTCCCACGGAACGGGCTCAGGGGGAGGGAAACCGACGGCGGAGGGGTGGGTGGGGGGAGTGGTGACGGCGTACGGCTCGACGTACTCGACCGGTTCGACCTGTCGGCCTGTTCGGTGAGGATGGATACGGAACGGCGGGCGGGTACGGGAGCAGTTCCGGTACCCGCCCGTCGGCGTGGCTTCGTACGACGCGGGCTCAGCCGTCCAGGGGCATGTCGGCCGCGAGTGTGGTGAAGGCGGTCCAGGCGGTCGGTGTGACGGTGAGGGGGCGGATGTTCGTGTCCTTGGAGTCGCGGACGTGGACCGCCGCGGGACTCATGGCGACCTCGACGCAGTTGTCGTTCTCGCTGCCGCTGTAGCTGCTCTTGAACCAGCTCAGCTCATGGGCGGTCGTCATAGCGCTCCTCGCATCCGTTCCAACAGCTCCACGGTAGCCCGGCAGTTCAGGGCCTGGGAACGCAGCTTGCCATAGCGCTGAAGCAGGACGCTTACGTCCTTGGGCGTAGAAATCAGGTTGCTCGACCGCTGGCCTTCGGTGTAGCCGAGCCATTGATGAGCGGCTGTCTCCGCCAGGTACATCTGACCGTCGATGCCGCAGTGGTCCTCCTGGACAGCGGCCATGATCTGGATTTCGACGTTGCGCCGAGTGCTCATCTCAAGAAGGCGATCGATGACCTGCTTGGTGACATCGTGACCTCCCATACGCCGAGCCACAACGCTTTCTTCGATGATGAAGCTGAAAGCGGTGTTCTGGTTGGTGGCAATGATCTGTTGCCGCTCCAACCGAGACGCGACCTCACGTTCGATCTGTTCCTCGGAGGCAGGTGGCAGTCGCCGATCGAAGATCGCCCGGATGTACGCCTCCGGCTGCAACAACCCCGGAATCGCCCGGCACTCGTACGCGTACAAGGAGATCGCCTCCTCCTCGATGCCCGCCCACTGGCGGAACCACGACGCCAGCACCGCCCTCCGCGTCAGGCTCCTCGCAGCCGCCGTGAGGACCTTGGCCGCGACCGGGCCCAGGGCCTCCTCCGCCCGTGCGGGGAGGTCCGCCGGGGGGAACCGCTTCCCCTGTTCGATCTTGGCGACGTACGCGGCCGAGTACCGCACCCGTGGCGCGAACTCCTCTTGAGTCAGCCCGGACTCCTCGCGCAGCGCCTTGAGGACCGCGCCGAAGGTCCTCAGGCTGTCGGACAGCTCCGCCTCCGTGCCGTTCGCGCCGCCGTTCCCGCCTTCGCCGTGGTCCGCCTTCATCGCCGCGTGCCTCCCGTGTCCGCGCTGTCACGCCGTACCCAACCCCGCCCGGTCCGCCCGGGGTCACGGGCGGTCACCGACCCAGTCCAGAGTGTGCGCCGATACAGCGGCGGTTGTACGGGTGTCGTCCCTGTCGGGGGCGGGAGGGCGCCGAAACGCTGGGCGCATGCCAGCTCCACGGGCCCAAGAGGCCGTAACCGCAAGTGTGTTCGTCCAGCGCTTCTCCGCCACGCGCCGCGGCGCGCGCCTCGCCCGCCGGCTCGCCACGCACCGGCTGGCCGAATGGCACCTGCCGTACGGCAGCCCCGCCTCCGACACCGTCACCCTCGTCGTCGCCGAGCTCGCCGCCAACGCGGTCCTCCACGGCCGCGTGCCGGGGCGCGACTTCGAGCTGCGGCTCGCGTACGACCGGTCCGCGGGGCTGGTCCGCGTCGAGGTGTCGGACACCCACCCGGCGCGCCCGCGGCCTCCCGAGCCGGCGCCCGGGCCGGCGCCCGAACCGGCCGTGGACGCCGAGGGCGGCAGGGGCCTGCTCCTCGTGGCGGCCGTCGCCGACCGCTGGGGCGTGACCGAGCGGGTCGGCCCGGGCAAGACCGTGTGGGCCGAGTGCGCGGTCCGGGCGGTTCCGGGTCGGCACCGACGCAATGGGGCCGATGCTGCGAGACATGGCGCCGCGTAAGGCGACCTCGGCAGCTAGATGTAGGTACTCTCAGGGGTATGTACGCACAATCTTCCTGCTGTGAGGGGAGCGCGGTATGAGCACCGTTTCCGTCCGCGAGTTCTCGTACAACCCCAGCGCGATCTTCGCGCGCGTCGAGAAGGGTGAAGCCATCCAGGTCACCCGGCGCGGCAACGTCATCGCGATACTGTCACCGGCCGGCAGCCCCATGGAGCGGTACGCGCACCTGGTGGCGCAAGGAAAGATCAAGCTGAAGCCGGTCACCGCCGCCGACCGCCACAGCATGCCGCACTACGAGGTGCCGGAAGACGTCGATCCCGTGGCACTCCTGCTGGCCGAGCGCGAAGAGGACGACCGGTGATCTACATGGACACGTCCGCGCTGGTCACGTGGATGACGCGGCGCAGTCACTGGGGCGCGCTGGACGCCTTCCTCCAAGAGCGGGCCACGGAGCCGCTCGCCACCAGCACGCTCGGCTTCGTGGAGACCGTACGAACCCTGGATCTCATGGGGCACTTCCCGAAAGCCATGGAGGACCTGGACGCCCGGATCACCGAGATCCTCCTCACCCGGGAGGTGCGCGACGCGGCGGCTCTCCTGGTCGGGCGGCTGAGGACACTGGACGCGATTCACGTGGCCAGCGCGCTCTCCCTGCGGGACGATCTGACCGCCCTGGTGACCTACGACCGCAGGATGCTCGACACCGCCCGCGCCGAGGGACTGCCGGCCGAGGCGCCCGGCATGTCGGACTGACCCGAGGGTCGGACTGTAGGAACCCGACAGGAGGCCCCGAGCGCCACTGTCGGTGCCCGAATGTTCCCGCGCGGCCCGGGACCGATAGGTTTCCGGGGAAGCCGCCTGCCAGCGCCGCCCGTCGTCCGGGCGTTCGGGTGGGGAAAGAACCGCTATCGAAAGGGTGATCCGATGAGCCGCTCGGTTCTCGTCACCGGAGGCAACCGGGGCATCGGCCTCGCCATCGCCCGTGCTTTCGCCGACGCCGGCGACAAGGTCGCGTTCACCTACCGGTCCGGCGAGCCGCCCGCCGAGCTGGTCGAGCTCGGCTGCCTGGCCGTCCGGTGCGACATCACCGACTCCGAGCAGGTGGAGACCGCCTACAAGGAGATCGAGGAGAAGCACGGCCCCGTCGAGGTCCTGGTCGCCAACGCCGGCGTCACCAGGGACCAGCTCCTCATGCGGATGTCCGAGGAGGACTTCACCTCCGTCCTCGACACCAACCTGACCGGCACGTTCCGCGTCGTGAAGCGGGCCAACCGGGGCATGCTGCGGGCCAAGAAGGGCCGGGTCGTCCTCATCTCGTCCGTCGTCGGCCTGCTCGGCTCGGCGGGCCAGGCGAACTACGCCGCCTCCAAGGCCGGCCTCGTCGGCTTCGCCCGCTCGCTCGCCCGGGAACTCGGCTCCCGCAACATCACCTTCAACGTCGTCGCGCCCGGTTTCGTCGACACCGACATGACCAAGGTGCTCACCGACGAGCAGCGCGCGGGCATCGTCGCCCAGGTCCCGCTGGGCCGCTACGCGCAGCCCGGGGAGATCGCGGCCGCGGTGCGCTTCCTGGCGTCCGACGACGCCTCGTACATCACTGGAGCCGTCATCCCCGTTGACGGCGGATTGGGCATGGGTCACTGAGTCACATGAGCGGAATTCTCGAGGGCAAGCGCATCCTCGTCACCGGTGTGCTGATGGAGTCGTCCATCGCGTTCCACACCGCCAAGGTGGCCCAGGAGCAGGGCGCCGAGGTCATCCTGACCGCGTTCCCCCGCCCCACCCTCACCGAGCGCATCGCCAGGAAGCTGCCCAAGCCGGCCAAGGTCTTCGAGCTGGACGTCACCAACGACGAGCACCTGGCCCGGGTCGAGGAGGTCGTCCGCGCGGAGCTCGGCGGCCTGGACGGCGTCGTCCACTCCATCGGCTTCGCCCCGCAGGACGCCCTGGGCGGCAACTTCCTCAACACGCCGTTCGAGTCCGTCGCCACGGCGATGCACGTCTCGGCGTTCTCGCTGAAGTCGCTGACCATGGCCTGCCTGCCGCTCATGGCCCCGTCCGACGGCGCTTCCGACGCGGGCGGCGGCTCGGTGGTCGGCCTCACCTTCGACGCGCAGTTCGCCTGGCCGCAGTACGACTGGATGGGCCCGGCCAAGGCCGCCCTGGAGGCCACCAACCGCTACCTGGCGCGGGACCTCGGCAAGCGGAACGTCCGCTGCAACCTGGTCTCCGCCGGTCCGATCGGCTCGATGGCCGCCAAGTCCATCCCGGGCTTCGGCGAGCTGGCCAAGGTCTGGGACGAGCGCTCCCCGCTCGCCTGGGACATGTCGGACCCGGAGCCGGCCGGCCGCGGCGTCGTCGCCCTGCTGTCGGACTTCTTCCCGAAGACCACCGGCGAGATCGTCCACGTCGACGGCGGCGTCCACATCATGGGCGCCTGAGGCCCCGCTCCCGCTCCGCCGTCCCCCGGCGAGGCCGCGCGACCGTCACCCGATCGGCGCGCGGCCTCGTCGTGCGTGAGGCACACTGGTCGAGCCGGGCGGCCCCGCCCCCGGCGTCCGGGGAGGAGGTGTGGCCGTGGTGATACGACACCGCCGGACGGCGGCCCCTACCGCCGTCGTCCTCGCCGCCCTGCTCGCGGGTTCCGCCGCGCCGGTGGGCCCCGCGGCGGCGGACGACCACGGTGAGCGTACGGGCGCGTCCTGCCGCACCGAGGTGGACGGCTCCCGCGTCACCGCGTACTGCCACAACCCCTATCCCCATACCGACCGGGTGCGGCTGCACGTCGAGTGCGCCCGCTGGTGGGACGTGGACGCCGACAGCGCGCCGGTCGAGGTGCCGGCCACCGCCTACGTCGAACTGACCGAGCGGTGCTGGAAGGAGGTCGGGGCCGCCTGGATCAGCCACGACCCCCTCCCGGGCCCCGGTTCCTGAGACCCCGCGCGGACGTCCGCGGCCCCGTGCCCGCCGCCTTCGCGCCCGCCCCCGGCACGCGGTTCCCGCACGAGCCCTTTCCCCGGCCGGGAGCCCGCCGCAGCGGGGCCCGTACCCCACCCTCGGCGCCGTCGGCCCCCGGGGAGCCGCGCCGCTCCCCGCCGGCGGCCGGTACCGGCGCGGCGGCACCCGGACCGCCAGATCGGAAG
>JAAXOU010000072.1 GCA_012396115.1 Streptomyces somaliensis DSM 40738
CCGCGGGCCGCCCACCGCCCGGCGGGGAGGTCGGCCCCGCACGCGCCGCCCGTTCCGCGGCCCCCGGGGCGGCCTCGCGGTGCGGCGGCGGGCCGGGCGGGTCAGCATGGGGGGATGGACAAGGTCTTCGCGAGCCTGGGCGTGTCCCTGGACGGTTTCGTCGCCGGACCGCACGCCGGGCCCGGCAACCCCTTCGGGGAGGGCGGGACGCGCCTGCGCGAGTGGCTGGTCACTCCCGAGGACCCCGCTCGCGCCGGGGCGTACGTCATGGGACGGCGCACCCTCGACGAGGGCGAGCGGGTGTGGTCCGACCCGCCGCCCTTCCGGGCGCCCGTCTTCGTCCTCACCACCAGCGCCCGTGAAGCGCTGGTCCGCGAGGGCACCGTCTTCACGTACGTCACGGAGGGCGTCCGCGCCGCCCTCGACCGGGCCCGCGCCGTGGCTGGGGGCAGGGACGTGCGGATCGCCGGCGGGGCCCACACCGTGCGCCAGTACCTGAACGAGGGCCTCGTCGACGAGTTGGAGCTGCACCTCGTCCCGGTGCTGCTGGGCTCCGGCGTCCGCCTCCTCGACGGCGTGGACCCCGCGCTGCGCCTGGCGAAGGGCAGGACCGTCGACGCCCCGGACGTCACGCACCTGCGGTACCGGATCGTGCACTGACCGGCGCGCGGGCGGCCGCCGGGCGCGCCGCCGCGACCGGGGCGGATAGGCTCGGCCCGAGCGTGGGCGCGTGGAGGGAGCAGCCGCATGACGACGGCGCCGGGGCGTAGGAGCAGCACCTTCACACGGCTGCTGCGGCACGGCTTCACCGACGCGTCCGCCGCCGAGCGGATGCTCGACGACCCCGCGCTGGCCCCGGCCCGCTCCGACCCCGCCCTCCTCGACGCCCTCGGCGCGACCGCCGACCCGGACCTCGCCCTGCGCGGCCTGGTACGGCTCGCCGAGGCGCAGCCCGGCGGACCGGGGGAGCTGCTGTCCGCGCTGGCCTCCGCGCGGCCGCTGCGCGACCGGCTCCTCGGTGTGCTCGGCGTGTCCGAGGCGCTCGGCGACCACCTCGCGCGCCACCCGCTGGACTGGCGGGTCCTCGCCGACGGCGGGGCGGCCGGCCCGGGCGGCGGCGTCGCCGGGTTCGAGCGGGACCTCGCCGCCGCCACCGACCCGGTGTCCCTGCGCGTCGCCTACCGCCGCTGCCTGCTCACCGTGGCCGCGCACGACGTGTGCGGCACCGCCGACGTCGCCCGGACCGCCGCCCGGCTGGCCGACCTGGCCACGGCCACGCTCCGCGCGGCGCTCGCCCTCGCCTCGGCGGCCGCCCCCGACGACGCCGCCCGGTGCCGGCTCGCGGTCGTCGCGATGGGCAAGTGCGGCGGCCGCGAGCTCAACTACGTCTCCGACGTGGACGTGATCTTCGTGGGGGAGGCCGCCGGCGGCGCCGACGAGGGGGAGGCGCTCCAGGCCGCCACCCGCCTCGCCTCCCACCTGATGCGGATCTGCTCCGAGGCCACCGTCGAGGGCGTGATCTGGCCCGTCGACGCCAACCTCCGCCCCGAGGGCCGCAACGGCCCCCTCGTGCGCACCCTCTCCAGCCACGTCGCCTACTACCAGCGCTGGGCGAAGACCTGGGAGTTCCAGGCGCTGCTCAAGGCCCGCCCGGTCGCCGGCGACGCCGGGCTGGGCGCCGCGTACGTCGAGGCGCTGTCCCCGATGGTCTGGCAGGCCGCCGAGCGGGAGAACTTCGTCACCGACGTGCAGCGGATGCGCCGCCGCGTCGTCGACAACATCCCCCCCGCCCACCTGGAGCGGGAGCTCAAGCTGGGCCCGGGCGGCCTGCGCGACGTGGAGTTCGCCGTCCAGCTCCTCCAGCTCGTCCACGGCCGCAGCGACCCGGCGCTGCGCAGCGGCACCACCCTCGACGCGCTCGCCGCCCTCGCCGCCGGCGGTTACGTCGGCCGGGCCGACGCCGCGCAGCTCGACGCGGCGTACCGCTTCCTGCGCGCCATGGAGCACCGCATCCAGCTGTACCGGCTGCGCCGCACCCACCTGGTGCCGGAGGGCGAGGACGACCTGCGCCGCCTGGGCCGCTCGCTCGGGATGCGCGCCGAGCCGGTGGCGGAGCTGAACCGGGAGTGGAAGCGGCACGCCTCCCTCGTGCGGCGCCTGCACGAGAAGCTGTTCTACCGCCCCCTGCTCGACGCCGTCGCCCAGCTCGCCCCGGGGGAGATCCGGCTCAGCCCCGAGGCGGCCGGGCAGCGCCTGGAGGCGCTCGGGTACGCCGACCCGGCGGCCGCCCTGCGCCATCTGGAGGCCCTGTCGTCCGGGGTGAGCCGCAAGGCCGCCATCCAGCGCACCCTGCTGCCGGTGCTGCTGGGCTGGTTCGCCGACTCCGCCGACCCGGACGCCGGCCTGCTCGGCTTCCGCCGGGTGTCGGACGCGCTCGGCGCCACCCCCTGGTACCTGCGGCTGCTGCGCGACGAGGGCGCCGCCGCGGAGAACCTGGCCCGCGTCCTGTCCGCCGGCCGCCTCGCCCCCGACCTGCTGCTGCGGGCCCCCGAGGCGGTGGCGATCCTGGGCGCCCGGGAGGGGCTGGAGCCGCGCCGCCGCGACCACCTGGAGGCGGAGGTCCTCGCGGCGGTCGGCCGCGCCGACACCCCGGAGCAGGCGGTGGCCGCGGCCCGCGGGGTCCGCCGCCGGGAGCTGTTCCGCACGGCCGCCGCCGACATCATCGCCTCGTACGGCACGGAGGAGGCCCCCGCCCACGCGGACGCGGGCGCGCTGGTGGACCGGGTGGGGCGGGCGGTCACGGACCTCAGCGCGGCGACGATCGCCGGCGCCCTGCGCGCCGTCGTGCGCGCCGGGTGGGGCGAGACCCTCCCCACCCGCTTCGCGGTCGTCGGCATGGGCCGCTTCGGCGGGTGCGAGCTGGGCTACGGGTCCGACGCCGACGTGCTGTTCGTCCACGAACCGCGCGACGGAGTCGACGAGCAGGAGGCGGCCCGCGCCGCGAACCGGGTCGTCACCGAGATGCGCCGCCTGCTGCAACTGCCGACCGCCGACCCGCCGCTGCCGATCGACGCGGGCCTGCGCCCGGAGGGCCGCAGCGGCCCCCTGGTGCGCACCCTGAAGTCGTACGAGGCGTACTACCGGCGCTGGTCGCGGGCGTGGGAGAGCCAGGCCCTGCTGCGGGCCCGCCCGATGGCGGGCGACCCCGACCTGGGCCGCCGGTTCGTCGAGCTGGTCGATCCGCTCCGGTACCCGGCGGAGGGCCTCGACGAGACGGCCGTGCGCGAGATCCGCCGCCTCAAGGCCCGGATGGAGAACGAGCGGCTGCCCCGCGGCGCGGACCCCACCCTGCACACGAAGCTGGGCCGGGGCGGCCTGTCCGACGTGGAGTGGACGGTGCAGCTGATGCAGCTGCGGCACGGCCACGAGGTGCCGGGCCTGCGGACCACCGGGACGCGCGCGGCGCTCGCCGCGGCCCTCGACGCGGGCCTGATCGGCGAGGAGGACGCGCGGACCCTCGACGAGGCGTGGGTGCTGGCCACCCGCGTCCGCAACGGCGTGATGCTGGTGCGGGGCCGCGCCGGGGACACCTTCCCGGCGGACGCGCGGGAACTGGCCGCCGTGGGGCGCTACCTCGGGTACGGGCCGGGCCACGCGGGGGAGATGGTGGACGACTACCGGCGCACGACGCGCCGCGCCCGGGCCGTCGTGGACGAGCTGTTCTACGGGGCGTGAGCCGCGGCCGCCCGCCGGGCCCGCCTACGACGCGGGGGCCGCGCCCACCGGGGACACCGCCGGCTCCCCGGGGCCGCCCGCGCCGAGGGCGGGCACGGCGACCGGTTCCGCGCCGGCGTCCTCCCGCGCGGAGCGTTCCCGCACGTACCGGGGCAGCCGGTGCGGCAGCGCCCCGTACCAGGCGTACACGAGGCCGAGACCGAAACCGAGGCAGAGGACGCCGCCCACGGCGTCCAGCCAGAAGTGGTTGGCGGTCGCGACGATCACGACCAGCGTGACCGTCGGGTACAGCAGTCCCAGGATCCGCGCCCAGGGCGCCCTGGTGAGGGCGAATATCGCCAGCCCGCACCACAGGGACCAGCCGATGTGCATCGACGGCATCGCGGCGTACTGGTTGGACATCTGCTTCAGGTCGCCCGAGGCCATCGAGCCCCAGGTCTGGTGGACCAGCACCGTGTCGACGAAGTCCTCGTTCTCCATCAGCCGGGGGGGAGCGAGGGGGTAGAGGTAGTAGCCCAGCAGGGCCACGGCGGTGGTGGAGAACAGGATCATGCGGATCGCGGCGTAGCGGCCCGGGTGCCGGCGGTAGAGCCACACCAGCACCCCGACGGTGACGATGAAGTGCAGCGTCGCGTAGTAGTAGTTCATCGACACGATGAGCCAGTCGACCGAGTTCGCCGCGTGGTTGACCGTCTTCTCGAAGGCCAGGCCCAGGGCGTGCTCGGCGCGCCAGATCCAGTCGGCGTTGCGCAGGGCCTGCGCCTTCTGCTCGGGTACCGCGTTGCGGATGAGCGAGTACACGCCGTAACTGACCGCGAGGAGCAGGATCTCGACCCAGATGCGCGGATGGCGCGGGGAGCGCAGCCGGTGCCACGCGGCCTGGCGCCCCGCCGAACGGCCTTCCAACGCGGTCGAAGTCCTGTTGTCCATGAGCGGAGAGTCTGCCAGAAAGGGTCCGTAGATCGATCATCCTTCAAACGTATTGTCATCGTCATCCGTACGTCTCTCGGAGGACCAGCGGCTCTGCGGCCCCGAGGCCGTCGACCCGCGCACGACCAGCTCCGGCATGAAGACGAACTCGCCGTGCGGGGCGGGCGTGCCGCCGATCTCCTCCAGCAGCGCACGCACCGACGCCTGCCCCATCGCCTGCACCGGCTGCCGGATCGTGGTCAGGGGCGGGTCGGTGAAGGCTATGAGCGGGGAGTCGTCGAAGCCGACGACCGAGACGTCCCCCGGCACCCGCAATCCCCGCTGCCGGGCCGCCCGGACGGCGCCGAGCGCCATCATGTCGCTGGCGCACACGACCGCGGAGCAGCCCCGCTCGATGAGCGCGCCCGCCGCGGCCTGCCCGCCTTCGAGCGTGTACAGGGAGTGCTGCACCAGCTCCTCGGTCTCCTCCCGGGAGAGTCCGAGCCGTTCCCGCATCACGGTGTGGAAGCCCTCGATCTTGCGCAGGACGGGCACGAACCGCTTCGGCCCGACCGCGAGGCCGATCCTCGTGTGGCCGAGGGAGGCGAGGTGGGTGACGGCGAGCCGCATCGCCGCCCGGTCGTCGGGCGAGACGAACGGTGCCCGGATGTGCGGTGAGAAGCCGTTGACCAGGACGAAGGGAACACCCCGGCCGCGCAGCCGGTCGTAGCGCCGGGTGTCGGCGGTCGTGTCGGCGTGCAGGCCGGAGACGAAGATGACGCCGGAGACGCCCCGCTCGACGAGCATCTCGGTCAACTCGTCCTCGGTGGACCCGCCCGGCGTCTGCGTGGCGAGGACCGGTGTGTATCCCTGGCGGGTGAGGGCCTGCCCGATGACCTGGGCCAGCGCCGGGAAGATCGGGTTGTCCAGCTCGGGCGTGATCAGCCCCACCAGTCCGGCGCTGCGCTGGCGCAGCCGCACCGGCCGCTCGTAGCCGAGGACGTCCAGCGCGGCCAGCACGGACTGGCGGGTGGCCGCGGCCACACCGGGCTTGCCGTTGAGCACGCGGCTGACTGTGGCTTCGCTGACCCCCGCCTGGGCTGCGATGTCGGCCAGCCGCGCGGTCACGAGGTGGGACTGTACCGGCCGCACGTCGTGATTGCCCACCAGGAGCGGGGGCGCGCCCGCCGCGGCGCCGGCCGCTCCCGGGCGGGGCGGGGCGCCGGGGGCCCTCCGCCCCGGGCACGGCGCGCCGCGGGCGGGGCGGGACGCCGCCGCGGAGGGCCCGGCCGGGTCCGCGGAACGGCCCCGGACGCGCGGACCCGGCGGTCACCGGGTCTTGCAGAAAATTCCCGCAAGCTCTTTCGGCCCGTTTTCATCCCTGTTACCTTCCTGGCAGCCCGGCGCCGCGAAGGAGCGGTCGGCGGGCGGCGGCCCGTCGTGAGGGCCCGCCGCCCCGGTCTCCCCGGGATCAGTCGAAGGAGTTCACATGCGGCGTGGCATAGCGGCCACCGCGCTGGCCGCGAGCCTGGTCCTCGCGGCGACGGCCTGCGGCGGCGACGGCGGGGACACGGCGGCCGGCGGTCCGGTCACCATCACGTGGTGGGACACCTCGGACGCCACGAACGAGGCGCCGGCGTACAGGAAGCTGGTCGAGAGGTTCGAGGCCGCCCACAAGGACATCAAGGTCACCTACCAGAACGTCCCGTTCGCCGAGGCGGAGCAGAAGTACAAGACCGCCGCCCAGGCGGGCAACGCCCCCGACGTGCTGCGCGCCGACGTCGGCTGGACCGCCGGCCTCGCCGAGAGCCGGTACCTCGCCCCGCTCGACGGCACGCCCGCCGTCAAGGAGATCGGCTCCTTCAACCAGGACCTCGTGGAGGGCGCCAGGGTCGAGGGGAGGCTGTACGGCGTCCCGCAGGTCACCGACGCCCTCGCGCTCCTCTACAACAAGGAGGTCTTCGCCAGGGCCGGCGTCCAGCCGCCGAAGACCTGGGCCGAGCTGTCCACCGCGGCGAAGACCATCAAGCGGAAGACCGGCGTCGACGGCATCTACCTCAACCCGGACAGCTACTTCGCCCTGCCGTTCCTCTACGGCGAGGGCGGCGCGATGGTCGACACCGACAAGAAGAAGATCACCGTCGACGACCCGGCCGGCAGGAAGGCCGTCCAGACCGTCGTCGACATGATCAGGAGCGGTGTCGCCGTCAAGCCGGACTTCACCGACGGCTACAACAACATGCAGGCCGCCTTCAAGGACGGCAGGGTCGCCATGGTCGTCAACGGCCCGTGGTCCACGGCCGACGACCTCACCGGCAAGGCGTTCGGGAAGAAGGAGAACCTGGGCGTCGCCCCGGTCCCGGCCGGCTCCTCCGGCAGGGCCGGCACGCCCACCGGCGGCCACAACCTCGTCGTCTACAACGGCGCCGACGCCGCCCACAAGGCGGCCGCGCAGAAGTTCGTGGCGTTCATGACCTCCGCCGCCTCGCAGGAGTTCGCCGCCACCGAGACCGGCGTCCTGCCCACCCGCGACGACGCGTACACCGTCAAGGTCGTCGCCGACCCGATCCGGGCCTCCTTCAAGAACGTGCTGGCCGACTCCACGCCCCGCCCCGCCGTCGCCGGCGTGAGCGACATGTTCACCGAGTGGACCAAGCACTACATCGAGACCCTCAAGGGCGGCACCACCGTCGAGAAGGGCCTCGACACCACCGCCGAGAAGTGGAAGACCAACGTCAACTCCCTCAGGGAGTACTCGGTCGACTGAGCCCCTCCGGCCCGGGACGGCACCGCGAGGGCGCGGGCGCCGGTACGGGCCGGAACCGTACGCACCCGGGGAAGCCACCTTCCATGAAGACAGCCACCGCAGATCCCGCCACGGCCGCCCGGCCCGCCCGGGCCGGACTGCCCACCCGCGTGAGACGCTCCTACGACCGGCACTGGTACGCCTGGGCCATGGTGCTGCCGGTGGTGCTGGTCGTCGGCGTGCTGATCGCCTACCCGCTGGGCCGCGGGCTCTACCTGTCGTTCACCGACGCCGACGAGCTCAACGTCGCCAAGCAGCTGGGCGCGACCGAGATCCCGGCCACCTACCGGTTCGTCGGCCTCGACAACTACCGGCGGGTGCTGTCCGGCGCCGACGGCGAGTTCTACCCCAAGCTCCTGTGGACCGTGGTGTGGACCGCCTCGTGCGTCTTCCTCCACTACACGATCGGCCTGGGCCTCGCCCTGCTGCTCAACCGCAGGGTCAGGGGCCGCTCCCTGTACCGGGTGCTGCTCGTCCTGCCGTGGGCGGTCCCGGCGTTCGTCGCCACCTACGTCTGGCGCATGATGTACAACTCCGAGTCCGGCGTCTTCAACGCCGTCCTCGGCCGGCTCGGCGTCGGCCCCGTCGACTGGCTCGGCGACACCCTCATGCAGAAGGTCGCCGTCATCGGCGTCAACGTGTGGCTCGGCGTGCCCTTCATGATGGTCGCCGTCCTCGGCGGCCTCCAGTCCATCCCCGGCGAGCAGTACGAGGCCGCCGAGATGGACGGCGCCGGCGCCTGGCAGCGGTTCCGCCACGTCACCCTGCCCGGCCTGCGCCCGGTCAGCGCCACGGTGATCATGCTCGGCACCATCTGGACGTTCAACATGTTCCCGATCGTCTACCTGATGCTCGGCGAGGCGAACGCCATGCACAGCGAGATCCTCGTGACGTACGCCTACCGGCTCGCCTTCGGCTCGGTCCGCGACTACGCGGGCGCCGCCACGTACGGCATCCTCATCCTCTCGATGCTGCTGGTCTTCGCCGTCTTCCACCGCCGGGTGACCGACCGCCGGGAGGCCGTCCGATGAGCACGCTGACCGAACCCCGGAACAACGCCCCGGCGGACCGCGCCGCGGCGGGCGCCTCCGGCACCGGCCCGGGTTCCGGCGGCGCCCGCCGCCGCGGGGTCCGCGGCCGCGGGGAGCGCTCCCCGCTCGCCTCCGCCGGTCTGCACGGCGCGCTGGTCCTCGCCTGCCTCACCGCGGTCTTCCCGATCGCGTACATGGTCTTCATTTCGCTGCGCGGCCGGAACGGCTGGACCACGCCGACCAGCGCCGAGGGCGGCCTGGAGATCGGCAACTACGCGTACGTGCTCGGCGAGAGCGAGTTCCCGCGCTGGTTCGCCAACTCGGTGCTCGTCGCCGCCGGCACGACGGTGATCGGCGTCCTCGTCGCGGCCTCCACCGGCTACGCCATCTCCCGGATGCGCTTCCCCGGCCACAGGTCGCTGATGTGGGTGCTCCTCGTCACGCAGATGTTCCCCGTCGCCGTGCTGATCGTCGCCCTGTACAACATCCTGGGCAGCCTGGGCCTGCTCGACTCGTACCTCGGCCTGATCCTCACCTACTGCTCGGTGTCGGTGCCGTTCTGCGCCTGGATGATGAAGGGCTACTTCGACACGATCCCGCACGAGATCGACGAGGCCGGCCGGGTCGACGGACTCACCCCCTTCGGCACCTTCTACCGGCTGGTCCTGCCGCTGGCGAAGCCCGGCCTCGCCGTCACCGCGTTCTACTCCTTCCTCACCGCGTGGGGGGAGGTCGCCTTCGCCCGCGCCTTCCTCTCCAGCGACTCGATGCTCACGCTCTCGGTCGGCCTGCAGAGCTTCATCGGCCAGCACAAGGCCGAGTGGGGCTACCTCACGGCCTCCGCCGTGATGATCACGATTCCGGCGGGCCTGGTGTTCCTCCTGGTCCAGCGCAACCTCGTCGCCGGCCTCACGGCGGGCGGCACCAAGGGCTGAGCCCCGCCCCGTCCAGCCCGTCCAGCCCGTCCAGCCCGTTCAGCCGTCCAGCCCGTCCACCCCGTCCACCCCGTACGCGCCCCGGGCGGCGGTGCCGGCCCGGTCCGCCGGACCCGGCACCGCCCCCGCCCGACTCCACCAGGGAAGACATGACCCAGCACCTCGCCGCCCCCGCCCCCGCCGCCCCGGCCACCGGCACGGACACCGGCTGGTGGAGGGAAGCGGTGATCTACCAGGTCTACCCGCGCAGTTTCGCCGACGCCGACGGCGACGGCATGGGCGACCTCCAAGGCGTCCGCAGCCGCCTGCCGTACCTGAGGGACCTCGGCGTCGACGCCGTCTGGCTGAGCCCCTTCTACGCCTCCCCGCAGGCCGACGCCGGGTACGACGTCGCCGACTACCGGGCCGTCGACCCGGTGTTCGGCACCCTCCACGACGCCGACGCCCTCGTCCGCGAGGCCCACGCGCTGGGCCTGCGCGTCATCGTCGACCTCGTCCCCAACCACTCCTCCGACCGGCACGAGTGGTTCCGGCGCGCCCTGCGCGAGGGGCCCGGCTCCCCGCTGCGCGCGCGCTACCACTTCCGTCCCGGCAAGGGCGCCGACGGCGAGCTGCCGCCCAACGACTGGGAGTCCGTCTTCGGCGGTCCCGCCTGGACCCGCGTCGCCGACGGCGAGTGGTACCTCCACCTGTTCGCCCCCGAGCAGCCCGACTTCAACTGGGACCACCCCGCCGTCCACGACGAGTTCCGCTCCGTCCTGCGCTTCTGGCTCGACACGGGCGTCGACGGCTTCCGCGTGGACGTCGCCCACGGCCTGGTCAAGGCGCCGGGCCTGCCCGACATCGGTGCCCACGACCAGCTCAGGCTCCTCGGCAACGACGTGATGCCGTTCTTCGACCAGGACGGCGTCCACGAGATCTACCGCAGCTGGCGCAAGGTCCTGGAGGAGTACGACGGGCAGCGCGTCCTCGTCGCCGAGGCGTGGACGCCGACGGTCGAGCGCACCGCCGACTACGTGCGCCCCGACGAGATGCACCAGGCGTTCAACTTCCAGTACCTGAGCACCCCCTGGGACGCCGCCGAGCTCCGCCGGGTCATCGACGCCTCCCTCACCGCGATGCGCTCCGTCGGCGCCCCCGCCACCTGGGTGCTCTCCAACCACGACGTCACCCGGCACGCCACCCGCTTCGCCAACCCGCCCGGCCTCGGCACCCAGCTGCGCGAACCCGGCGACCGCGAACTGGGCCTGCGCCGCGCCCGCGCCGCGACCCTGCTGATGCTGGCCCTGCCCGGCTCCGCCTACCTCTACCAGGGCGAGGAACTCGGCCTGCCCGACGTCACCGACCTGCCGGACGAGGTGCGCCAGGACCCGTCGTTCTTCCGCGCCGCCGGCCAGGACGGCTTCCGCGACGGCTGCCGCGTACCGATCCCGTGGACCGTCGGGGGCGGCTCGTACGGCTTCGGCTCCGGCGGCAGCTGGCTGCCGCAGCCCGCCGGCTGGGGCGCCCTGAGCGTCGAGGCGCAGACGGGGGTGCCCGGCTCCACCCTGGAGCTGTACCGCACCGCCCTGCGCATCCGCCGCGAGCAGCCGGGGCTCGGCGCGGGCGGGGCGGTGGAGTGGCTGGAGGCGCCCGAGGGCGTCCTGGCGTTCCGCCGCGACGGGTTCGCGTGCACCGCGAACACCACCGGCGAGCCGGTCCGCGTCGCCCTGCCCGGCCGGATGCTGCTCTCCAGCGAGCCGGTCCGCGCCTGCCCGGACGGCACGGCCGAACTGCCCGCCGACACGACCGCCTGGTGGGTGGTGTGACCCTTTCCCACCGCGGGGCGCCGGCGACCTGACCGCCGACGCCCCCCACACGGGCGGGGCGCGCCGCGGGGGTTGACCCGGCGGCGGGCGGCTCGTACGGTCGCGCTCGAAAACCGTTGCCGCAACTTGCGGCAAGGAACCCCACCGGCCTTGCGGGCACAGCGCGTTGCCGTACGAGGCTCCCCCTCGCTTCCGCACCTCCCTTCCCCAGGAGGAGACATGGCCAGAACCACGGCCGCGCTCGCCCTCGCGGCGACGCTCGCCACGCTCACCGTCCCCGCCCCCGCCCGGGCCGGCGACGCGCCCCGGCCCCCGGAACCGCCCTCCGACCGGCGGCTGGCCGCCGAACCCGCGCGGCACGACCTGACCCGCGAGCAGTTCTACTTCGTGTTACCCGACCGGTTCGCCAACGGCGACCGGCGCAACGACCGCGGCGGGCTGACCGGCACCCGGCTCACCACCGGCCACGACCCCACCGACAAGGGCTTCTACCAGGGCGGCGACCTCAAGGGCCTCACCGAGCGGCTCGACTACGTCAAGGGCCTGGGCACCACCGCCATCTGGCTCGCCCCGATCTTCGAGAACCAGCCCGTACAGGGCGAGGGCGAGGACGCCTCCGCCGGCTACCACGGCTACTGGATCACCGACTTCACCCGGGTCGACCCGCACTTCGGCACCAACGCCGACCTGGAGAAGCTCATCGACAAGGCCCACGCCAAGGGCATGAAGGTCTTCTTCGACGTCATCACCAACCACACCGCCGACGTCGTGGACTACGGGGAGGGGTCCCGCGAGTACCTCTCCAAGGGCGCCTTCCCGTACCTGGCGAAGGACGGCCGCCCCTTCGACGACGCCGACCACGCCGACGGCACGCGCCGCTTCCCGGAGACCGACCCGGACTCCTTCCCCCGCACACCGGTCGTGCCCGCCCACAAGAAGGACCTGAAGGTCCCCGCGTGGCTCAACGACCCCACGATGTACCACAACCGGGGCGACTCGACCTTCGCCGGGGAGTCCTCCACCCACGGCGACTTCGGCGGCCTGGACGACCTGTGGACCGAGCGCCCCGAGGTCGTCCAGGGCATGGAGAGGATCTACCGGCGCTGGGTGCGCGACTTCGACATCGACGGCTTCCGCATCGACACCGTCAAGCACGTCGACACCGGGTTCTGGACCCGGTGGGCCACCGCCCTGGACGAGTACGCCGCCGAACGGGGCCGCGAGGACTTCTTCATGTTCGGCGAGGTGTACTCCTCCGACACCTCCGTCACCTCGCACTACGTGCGCGAGGGCCGCCTCGATGCCACCCTGGACTTCCCGTTCCAGGAGGCCGCCCGCCAGTACGCCTCCCGGGGCGGCTCCGCGGCGAAGCTCGCCGCGCTGTTCGCCGACGACCACAAGTACACGACCGGCAGGGCCAACGCGTACGAGACGGTCAACTTCCTCGGCAACCACGACATGGGCCGCTTCGGCGCGTTCCTCGGACGGGACGACCCCGGGGCGTCCGACGCCGAGCTCCTCAAGCGGTACACCCTCGCCAACGAGCTGATGTTCCTCAGCCGCGGCAACACCGTCGTCTACGCGGGCGACGAGCAGGGCTTCACCGGATCCGGCGGCGACAAGGACGCCCGGCAGACCCTCTTCGCCTCGAAGACCGCCGACTACCTGGACGACGACCAGATCGGCACCGACCGCACCCACGCCGCCGACGCGTACGACCCGGCACACCCGCTGTACCGGCGGATCGCCGCCCTCGCGAAGCTCCGCGAGGCCCACCCGGCGCTCGCCGACGGCACGCAGATCGAACGCCACGCGGACCGGGGCGCGGGCGTGTACGCGTTCTCCCGGATCGACGCGGAGACCCGCACCGAGTACGTCGTCGCCCTCAACAACGCCGCCGGCCCGAGGACCGTCGAGCTGGCCACGGACTCGGCCCGCACCGCCTTCCGCCCCGTGTACGGCGACGCGCGGGCGGTGACCGGCGGCGACGACGGGAGGATCACCGTCACCGTCCCGGCGCGGTCCTCCGTCGTCCTCAGGGCCGACGGGCCCCCCGCCGCCCCCGCGACCGCGCCCTCCCTGGACCTGGAGGTCCCCGCCGCGGGAGCCTCCGGCACCGTCCGGGTCACCGCCGACGTCGACGGGGGGCGGCTGAACCGGGTCGTCTTCGCCGCCCAGCAGGGCGACGGCGAATGGCAGGTCCTCGGCTCCGCCGACCACGCCCCGTACACGGTGACCCACCGCATCACCGCCCCGGCCGGCACCCCCGTCCGCTACAAGGCCGTCGCCGTCGACACGGCCGGGCGCACCGCGGGCGACCTCGCCGCCACCACCGCCGGACAGGCCCCGCCCCTTCCGGTGCCCACCGCCACGCAGCGGGACCACGCGGTCGTCCACTACAGGCGCCCCGACGGCGACTACACCGGCTGGCGCCTCCACACCTGGGGCGACACGGCCGACGGCGAGACCGTCCCGTGGCCCGGGGGCCGCGCCTTCACCGGCCGCGACGCCTACGGCGCCTTCGCGTACGTCGCGCTCAAGCCCGGCGCCACCACCGTCGGCTACCTCGTCGTCGACGAGAACGGGAACAAGGACGTGGCCGCCGACCGGACCATCGACCTGTCGAGGACCGGCGAGGTGTGGATCGAGCAGGGCGAGGAGACCGCCCTCGACCGGCCGCCCGCCGGCGCCCACCCGCCGCGAGACACCTCCAAGGCCGTCCTCCACCACCACCGCCCCGACGGCGACCACGACGGCTGGGGCCTGCACGTGTGGACCGGCGCCGCCGCGCCCACCGACTGGTCCAGGCCGCTCATGCCCGTCCGCACCGACGCCTTCGGAGCCGTCTACGAGGTGCCGCTCGCCCGGGGCGCCACGTCGCTGAGCTACATCATCCACAAGGGCGAGGAGAAGGACCTGCCCGCCGACCAGTCCCTCGACCTCACCGCGCACGGCCACGAGGTGTGGCTGCTCGCCGGGCGGCAGAAGTACCTGCTGCCCCAGCCGAAGGGCGGCGGCACCGCACTCGACCCGGGCAGGTCCACCGCCGTGTGGATCGACGGGACGACCGTCGCCTGGAACGGCGCGCCCACCGCGGCCTCCAGCCAGCTCGTGTACTCGCCCACCGGCTCCCTCGCCGTGAAGGACGGCGTCCTCACCGGCGAGGACCAGGCCCACTGGCTGCGCCTGCGCCCCACGGCGCTCACCGACGCGCAGAAGGCCGCGTTCCCGCACCTGGCGAAGTACACCGCCTACTCGGTCGACCCGCGCGACCGCGACCGGATCCGCACCGCCCTGCGCGGCCAGCTCGTCGCCACCCAGCGGGCGGCCGACGGGGCGCTGCTCACCGCGACCGGCGTGCAGACCGCCGGGGCCCTCGACGCCCTGTACGGCGAGGAGGCGAGGACGAGGACACTCGGCCCGGTCTTCCGGGGCGGCACGCCCACCCTCTCCGTGTGGGCGCCCACCGCGCGGTCCGTCGCCCTCGAACTCGACGGCCGCACCGTCCCCATGAGGCGCGACGACGCGACCGGCGTCTGGTCCGTGAGGGGCACCCGGTCCTGGAAGGGCAAGCCGTACCGGTACGTCGTGACGGTGTGGGCGCCCAGCGTCCGGAGGATCGTCACCAACAGGGTCACCGACCCGTACTCCACGGCCCTCACCACGGACTCGGCCCGCAGCCTCGTCGTCGACCTGTCCGCCCCCGAACTCGCCCCCGAGGGCTGGGCGACCCTCCGCAAGCCCCCCGCCGTCCCGCTGCGCGACGCCCGGATCCAGGAACTGCACGTCCGCGACTTCTCCGCCTCCGACCCCACCTCCGAGCACCCCGGCGGCTACCTCGCCTTCACCGACCGCGACTCGGCCGGCATGAGGCACCTGGCCGAACTCGCCCGCAGCGGCACCTCCCACGTGCACCTCCTCCCGGTCTTCGACATCGGCACCGTCCCCGAGAGGAGGTCCGACCAGACCGCCCCCGACTGCGACCTGCCGGCGCATCCGGCCGACTCCGAGCGGCAGCAGGAGTGCGTCGCCGGGGCCGCCGCGAAGGACGCCTTCAACTGGGGCTACGACCCGCTGCACCACACCGTGCCGGAGGGGTCGTACGCCTCCGATCCCGAAGGCCCCCGCCGCACGGTCGAGTTCCGGCGGATGGTGCGGTCCCTGGGCGACGCCGGCCTGCGCACCGTCATGGACGTCGTCTACAACCACACCGTCGCCGCGGGCCAGGACGACGGGTCCGTCCTCGACCGGATCGTGCCCGGCTACTACCAGCGGCTCCTCGCCGACGGCTCCGTCGCCACCTCCACCTGCTGCGCCAACACCGCGCCGGAGAACACCATGATGGGCAAGCTCGTCGTGGACTCGGTCGTCACCTGGGCCAGGGAGTACAAGGTCGACGGCTTCCGCTTCGACCTCATGGGCCACCACCCGAAGGAGAACGTCCTCGCCGTCCGCAGGGCCCTCGACGCCCTGACCGTCGGGAAGGACGGCGTCGACGGCAAGGAGATCATCCTGTACGGCGAGGGCTGGGACTTCGGCGAGGTCGCCGAGGGCGCCCGCTTCGTCCAGGCCACGCAGGAGAACATGGCCGGCACCGGTGTCGCCACCTTCTCCGACCGGGCCCGCGACGCGGTCCGCGGCGGCGGCCCCTTCGACGCCGACCCCGGTGTCCAGGGCTTCGCCTCCGGCCTGTACACCGAGCCCAACGGCTCCGCCGCCAACGGCACCCGGGCCGAGCAGAGGGCCCGCCTGCTGCACTACCAGGACCTGATCAAGGTCGGCCTCAGCGGCAACCTCGCCGACTACGCGTTCACCGACAGTTCCGGCAGGCGCGTCAAGGGCTCCGAGGTCGACTACGGCGGCGCCCCCGCCGGCTACGCCGCCGCCCCCGGCGACGCACTCGCCTACGCGGACGCCCACGACAACGAGACCCTGTACGACGCGCTGGCCTTCAAGCTCCCCGCCGGCACGTCCCCCGGCGACCGGGCCAGGATGCAGGTCCTCGCCATGGCCACCGCCGCGCTCTCGCAGGGCCCCGCCCTGTCGCAGGCCGGCACCGACCTGCTGCGCTCCAAGTCCCTGGACCGCAACTCCTACGACAGCGGCGACTGGTTCAACGCCCTCCACTGGGACTGCCGGCTCGGCAACGGCTTCGGGCGCGGGCTGCCGCCCGCCGCCGACAACCGGGACAAGTGGCCGTACGCGCGGCCACTGCTGTCCTCGCCGTCGCTGAAGGCCGGGTGCGCGCAGATCGACGGCGCCTCGGCCGCCTACCGGGACCTGCTGAGGATCCGCACCACGGAACGGGTGTTCGGCCTCGCCACCACGGAGCAGGTCCGGTCGGCACTGACGTTCCCGCTGTCCGGGCCGGACGAGACCCCCGGCGTGATCACCATGCGCCTCGGCGACCTGGTCGTGGTCTTCAACGCCACCCCCGAGCGGCGGGAGCAGACCGTGCCCGCCCTGGCCGGCGGGGGCTACGCCCTGCACCCCGTGCAGGCCGGCGGCTCCGACGCGACGGTGCGGACGGCGGCGTACGACGGCACCTCGGGCACCTTCACGGTCCCGGCACGCACCGTCGCGGTGTTCACCGCCTCCTGAGGGCCGTCCCACCGGGGGCGCTCACGGCCCCCCGTGGGACGGCCCCCGCCGCGCGGACGTGCCCGGTCCGGCACGGCCGGCGCCGCCGCGCAACCGGGCCCGCGCTCCTCG
>JAAXOU010000073.1 GCA_012396115.1 Streptomyces somaliensis DSM 40738
CCCGGCGCCGGGTGGACGCCCGGCCGGAGGGGCGCGGGCTCCCTCCCGTTCGGCCGGTCCCGCGACCGCGCCACGGCCGCGACCGGTCCGGGCCCGCGCGCCCGCACCGCCGTCGGCGGCCCGTACGACGCGGAGGCCGCCGTGCCGGCCGCGGGAGTGCCGACGGGCACCCGGGACGCCGTCGTCAGCGCGAGCAGGGCCCGCCGGCCGTCCCGCACGATGGGCCGCATCATGGCGGCGTACGACGGCCTGACGGCGTACGACGGCCTGGCGGCCTACGACGCCGTACGACGGCGAGTCGGGGAAGGGCTTCCCGCTCGCCGGCCCTCCGGTAGCCCCACGCCTCGTGGTTCGCCTGGGGAGTGCCCTTTCCGGCCCCGGGGTTCGCCAGCAGGGCCACCCGTTCCCCCGGCGACCGCCACCCCGTGCCGGCTGCGGGAGGGAGGACGTCCGCCACCGCCACGCGGGCCGGTGGGTGCCACGGTCCGGTCGAAGGGCGGCAGTGGTGCGGGCGATGATGGAACGGTGAGCGAGGAACAGACCGTTTGCTGGTCGGATGGTTCGGGAGAGGAGCGCCGCGCCCTGTGGCGTTCGGAGAGCGGCACGCCGCCACCGAAACAGGTACTGGTGGCCGATGACCGGATGAACGCCGACACCGCGTTCCGCCTGGCGTGCGAGGGGACCTCGCTGTTATGGCGTGGTGACTTCCACAACGCCCGGCAGTTACTGGGGGCGATGGCGCGCCGCGTGGACCGCAGGCCGCCGAAGCCGGGGGCGTCACCGGAGCAGACCTTCCACTTCCACCGTCAGGCGCAGTCGAGACGTGCGCGAATCCTGAACATGCTGCTCCTGCCGTTCGATGCGGGGCATGTGATTCCCCTGCGCCGGGCCCCGGACGTGCGACTGGCCTGCGAGCAGGCGTACGGGCAGTGTCACGAGCCCTATGTCATGTCACTGCGCGAGCTCCAAGGCGTCCTCGGGGCCGGCGAATGGCGCAGGAGGGGAGTCCGCGTGCCGGCGCTCGGCGAGTCGATCACGCCGCACTACGGGGTGTTCTCCCCGGTGCGCGGCGAGTACGTCGACCTGGTGGCCGAGGCGCCGCTGCCGTCGCGGGGCACCGCGTTCGACATCGGTACCGGCACGGGGGTGCTCGCCGCCGTCCTGGCCCGGCGGGGCGTTCGGTCGGTGGTGGCCACGGACCTCGACGCCCGTGCGCTCGCCTGCGCGCGGGAGAACATCGACCGCCTGGGCCTGTCCTCCACCGTGGAGGTCCGGCGAGCCGATCTGTTCCCCGACGGGCGGGCCTCCCTGGTCGTCTGCAACCCCCCGTGGCTGCCCGGCCGAGCCCGGACGCCCCTCGAACACGCGGTGTACGACCCGGGGAGCCGGATGCTCCGCGGCTTCCTCGACGGGCTGCCCGCCCATCTGGAACCCGGCGGTGAGGGATGGCTCGTCATCTCCGACCTCGCCGAGCGCCTGGGGCTGCGCTCCCGCACCGAGCTGACCGACCTGTTCGACCGGGCCGGCCTGACGGTGGTGGGGCGCCTCGACGCCCGCCCGCTGCACTCCCGCGCCCACGACCCCGCCGATCCGCTGCACTCCTGGCGGAAGGCGGAGGTGACCTCGCTGTGGAGACTGGCGGTGGGTCCGGGTGCGGGCCTCGACCCCGCACCCTGATCACGGGTCGTGCGGCTGTGGCCCGGACCCGGTTCCGCAAGGTCTCCGGGGCGATCCCAGCTCGGCGGAACCGGCCCGATCGCCGCTTCTGGCGGTGACCCGTACGACGCGACCACGTCCGCCTTGGACTCCGGCGGCCGGTTCCTCATGACCACGAGACGTCCGTTCCCGGATTCCGGGGACCCGGCGTCCCGTGTGTCCGACCGCTGTTCGGCGCCGACCTGCGTGCGGGCCGTCGCCGACGGGGACGGTCGGGGGCCCGGGCGCTGCTAGGGTGACGTGTGCTCGTCAGGAACGGGCCATCCATTATTCCACTTTCAACGGGGGTTGAAACATGAGGATGCGTCATATCCGCGCGGTCGCCGTCTTCGGCGTCGTCCTGATCGCCCTGACCGGCGCGCGCGGCTCGGGCGGCGGCAGCTGCGGCGGCTCCAGCTCCGGTTCGGGCGCCGGTTCCGGCGGCGGCTCCGGCAGCGGTGGCTACAGCGGCACGAGCGGCAGCGGCGACTACAGCTCCGGTGGCTCCGGCTCCGGTGGCGGTTACAGCTCCGGTGGCAGCGACTACAGTTCCGGTGGCTCCGGTTCCGGCTCCAGTTCCGGTTCCGGTTCCGGCGGTGGTTACGGCAGCGGCGGCTCCGTGCCGAGCGGCTCGGGATCCAACTCCTCGGCGATGCGCGACATCCGCATCGACGAGTGCAAGCTCGACGCGTCCGGCAGGAACCTCGTCGCGCGCCTGACGGTCACCAACCGCGGCTCGCTCGACTACGAGTACGAGGCGACGATCCAGTTCAAGGGCGCCACCGGCGCGAGCGCACCGTACGCCGCCGCCCGGGTGGACGACCTGCTCGTCCCGGCGAACGGGTCGAGGACCACCGAGGCCACCACGGCCTACACGGGCACGCAGAACGGTTCCGAGTACACCCAGTGCGTCGTCACCAGGGCCCACCGCACGATGAGCTGAGGCGGCGCCCGCGGCCGTGGACGCCGGCTCCCACGACCGCGGGCGTTTCCGGCCCGCGGCCCCGGACGCGCAGCGGCCGCGGCGGCCTCCCCTCCGCGCCGCCGCGGCCGCACCCCGTTCGAGAGGGTCTACCTGATCGGCGGCGCCGGCACGTGGTTGTCCATGGCCACGACGCCCTCCAACGGCGGGGCGGGCACGTGGCTGTCCATGGTGAGGACGGCCTCGGCGGTCACGCCGTCCTCGGGCGGGGCCGGGATGTGGTTGTCCAGGGTGACGACGCCGTCCCGCGGCGGGGCGGGCACGTGGTTGTCCAACGGCGTGGTGGTCTCTTCGGGCTTCTTCTCACTCATCGGCGTCTCGATCTTTCCTCGGCACGACTCGGAAACGCCCGCTCGGCGACTCCCCCGAGGGCCGCCGAACGGGCGTCAAGGACCGCTCACCTTAGCGGTGGGCGCCTGCGGTCCGCGTGCCCCCCGACGCGACGGACCGTCTGCGAAGAACGATGCCGCAGCCGCATAAACGAATGCTGAACGTCCGCCTCAGCGGCGTCCCGGGTGCCTCAGGCCACCGTCGAGGGCGCCAGCATGGCCCGTACGCCGTCGGCCTCCGACGCGCCCAGGTGCTCGTACAGAGCCAGTGCCTCCCGGAGGCAGGCGCGTGCGCGGTCGGTCTGCCCGAGAACGCGCAGCGCCTTGCCGAGCAGCACCAGGACGTTGCCCCGCATCTGGTCCCCTCCGATGCAGCCCAACGCCAGGGCCTGTTCGGCGTGCTGCGCGGCAAGCGCCGGACGACGGGACCTCAACTGGGCCTCCGCGATCCGGAAGTGCGTCGCACCCTCCCACAACCGCTGCCGGTTCTGCGCGAAGATCCGCAGCGCCTCCCCGAACTCCTCCAGCGCCTCCGGGTGCCGGTCCGCGTGGGTGAAGGCCACGCCCAACGCGTAGCGGCCGTTCGCCAGGCGGAGGGTCAGCCCCAGCCGGTCGTAGATCTCGATGCCCTGCCGTGCCAGGTCTATGGCGCTGTTCGGACGGCCCGTGAGCAGGTGGACGCGGGACAGGTTGCACAGCGCCGTGGCGACACTGGACAGGTTGCCGACCTCGCGCGACCCCTCCGCCGCCCGCACCAGGTGCTCCTCGGCGTCCTCGTGGCGGCCCTGGACGATGGCGATGATCCCCCGGTCGTTGTCCGCCCAGTACACCGGCGCCGCGTCACCCGCCGCCACCGCCAGGTCGCGGGCCCTGCGGGCCTCGCGGTCGGCCTCGTCGTAGCGGCCCGCCACCAGGTGGACGTTGCCGAGGGTCGTGCGGGCGCGGCCCTCCGTACGGGTGTCGCCCGCCGTCCGGGCGGCCCGGCACGCGGCGAGGGCCACCGACTCGTACTGCTTGGAGTTCGCACCGGACTCCGTCAGGTCCTTCGCGGCCCACAGCAGGTCCACCGCACGGCGCAGGCGGTCGGCCGGGGCGCCGTCCGCCGTGGCCTGGCGGACGCACGCCAGGACGCAGTTGGCCTCCCGGTACAGCCAGTCCTGCGCCTCGTGGCGGTCGGTGAAGGCCAGGCCCTCGTACGCGGTCGGCTCCAGGTGGTCGACGAGGCGGTCGCCGGGGCGTTCGATGGCGTACACGCGGGCCGCCGTCGCCAGGTAGAAGTCCAGGAGGCGGGAGAGCGCCGCCTCGCGCTGCGTCCGGACCCGCTCGTCGCGTTCGGCGCACGCACGCGCGTAGAGGCGGACCAGATCGTGGAACCGGTAGCGTCCCGGGGCGGCGGACTCCAGGAGGGACGCGTCGACCAGGCTCTCCAGGAGGTCCTCGGCCTCCCGCGGCGGCAGGCCCAGGACGGCCGCGGCGGCCGCCAGGGAGACGTCCGGGCCGTCGGCGAGGCCCAGCAGGCAGAACGCCCGGGCCTGCGCGGGCTCCAGCTGCCCGTAGCCCAGTTCGAACGTGGCCTTCACCGCGAGGTCGCCCGCCTGGAGTTCGTCCAGCCGGCGCCGTTCGTCGGCGAGCTTGGCCGCCAGCACGGACACCGTCCAGGTGCGCCGGGCGGCCAGCCGGGACGCGGCGATGCGGATGGCCAGCGGCAGGAACCCGCAGGCCGCGACCACGTCCAGCGCCGCCTCCCGCTCCGCCCGCACCCGCTCGGCGCCCACGATCCGGGTGAACAGCTGCAGCGCCTCGTCCGGGGACATCACGTCCAGGTCGACGAGGTGCGCGCCCGCCAGGTCGAGCATCCGGATGCGGCTGGTGACCAGCGCCGCGCAGCCCTCCGCGCCCGGCAGCAGCGGACGGACCTGGGCGGCGTCGCGGGCGTTGTCCAGCAGGACCAGGACGCGCCGGCCGGCGAGCGCCGACCGGTACAGCGCGGCCCGCTCGTCGAGGGTCTCGGGGATCTGCGCGTCCGGGGTGCCGAGGGCGCGCAGGAAGGAGCCGAGGACGGTCTCCGGCTCGGCGGTCCGCTGCCCGGTGCCCATCAGGTCCACGTACAGCTGGCCGTCCGGGAAGTGCGGCCGGGCCTGGTGCGCCACGTGGACGGCGAGGGTCGTCTTGCCGACGCCGCCGATGCCGGCGAGCGCCGACACGGCCATGACGGAGCCCTCGGCCGTCACGAGGAGGTCGCCCAGCTCCCGTACGAGGGAGGCGCGGCCGGTGAAGTCGGGGACCGTGGCGGGCAGCTGGGCGGGCCGGGCGACGGGCGCGCCACCGGGGGCCGGGGCCTCGACGGGCCGGGCCAGCTCGCTGTCGGCCCGGAGGATGCGCTGCTGGAGCAGGGACAGCTCGGGGCGCGGGTCCACGCCGAGCTCGTCGGCGAGGAGGCGGCGGGTGTCGGCGTACACGGCGAGGGCCTCGGCCTGGCGGCCGCCGCGGTACAGGGCGAGCATCAGCAGCTCCCGCAGCCGCTCGCGCAGCGGGTGGGCGGCGGTCAGCGCGGTCAGCTCGGAGACGGCCTCCGCGTGGTGGCCGCACTCCAGGGCCAGGTCGAGGCGGGTCTCGACGAGTTGGAGCCGCCACTCCTCCAGCCGGGCGCGCTGCGTCTCCGCGTACGGCCCCGGCACCGAGGCGAGGGGCTCGCCGTCCCACAGGGCGAGCGCCTCGCCGATCAGGGCCGCGGCCCGGGCGCGGTCCCCGGCCAGGCGGGCCTTCTCCGCCTGCGCGGCCAGCTCCTGGGCCGCGGTCAGGTCCAGGGCGTCCGGGGCGCCGCGGATCGCGTACCCGCCCGACTCGCTGACCAGGGCGTCCGGCGGGAGGACCTTGCGCAGGCGGGAGGCGTAGGTGCGCAGGGCGGCGAGCGCCTGGGACGGGGGCTCCCCGCCCCAGATGGCGTCGATCAGTTCGGCGGCCGTCGCCGTGCGCCCCTCGCGCAGCAGCAGTGCGGCGAGCAGGGCGCGCTGCTGGGGGGAGCCGGACGGGAGGGGCTCGCCGTCCCGCCAGGCCCGTACCGGGCCGAGCACCGAGAAGCGCAGGCCGGCGCGGCCGTCCGGCCCGCTCGCCGCGGCCGCGCCGGGGGCCCGGGAGCCGCCCGCCGCCTGGCCGCCCGGTACCCGAGTCTGCCGCGAAGCGCACCGCTCCGGCACTCGCGGCCCGTCGTCACGGCCCATAGCTCCCCCTGCCCGTACCGCTGGTATCGCCTTCCACAGTCTGCCCTGTCGGCGGCGGGCGCGTCAGCACCGGGCGACACTCCACACGAGATAGCGACAGATCCGACCTCGGGGGAACATCGGTACAGCCGTGGGCGTCGGGAATCGATCACGGTCGGTCGGCGCGGGTGTGCCGGCCCGGCTCCCGTGCCGCGGCGGGCCCGGTACCGGTCCGGTACGGCCCGCGGGGCTCGCGGCCGGCGGCGGGCTTCGGCGGGCGCCGGGAAGGCCCGGACCGCGGCGACCTTATGCTGGGGGAGTGGTTGGGTCGTTGCCTTTCGCGGTGGCGAGTCGGTGGCGGCCGGGCGCCGGGTTCATCGTTCGCGTCGGGCGTCGTGTGCTCGCGGAGTCGCTTTACCTCCTCACCGCCCCGTTGAGCGCCGCCGTCGGTCCGCTGCTGGTGGTGGGCGGTCTGTGCGTGGGAACGGCCGGTTCGCTACTGCCGGGCGGGTCGCCCGTCGCCGCCCGGGCCCTGGCGCTGGCGCGGTGGCCGGCCGATCTGGAGCGGTGGCGGATCGGCACGGTGCGTTCCCGGGCCGGCGGGGCACGGGACACCGGCCGGCTGCCGGGGCCGGAGGAGACGGCCGGCCCCGGGCCGTGGCGCGACCTCGCGCACGCGGTGGCGGTGCTCCCCGTCGTACTGGTCACCTCGGTGGTGACCGCGCTGTGGTGGTTCGTGGGAGTCGCGACCGCCACGTACCCGTTGCGCAACCACGTCGTGCCCGGGCCGCTGCGGCCCATGACCCTGTACGCGGGCAGCGGCCGGTCCCACATCGCCCTGAGCCTGGGCCTGACGTCGCCGGCCGAGCGGCTCGCCTTCGCGGTCGCGCTCGCCGTGCTGGCGCTGTGCACCCTGCCGCTGGTGACCCGGGCGTGCGTCGCGGTCCAGGCCGGTCTCGGGGACGCGCTGCTGTCCGGTCCGCCCGTGCCGCGCCGCGGGACCGGCGGGCCGGAGCGGGAGCGCGACACCGTCCGCGGGCGGGCGGTCGCGGCGGTGACGACCGAGGCGGCCGCCCTGCGCCGGCTCGAACGCGACATCCACGACGGCCCCCAGCAGCAGCTGGTCCGCCTGGCGATGGAACTGGGCCGCGCCCAGCACCACTTCGACCGCGATCCGGAACTCGTCCGGGCCGCGCTCGCCGACGCGGTCACCCAGACCAGGCAGACGCTGGAGGAGCTGCGGGCCCTTTCACGGGGCATCGCCCCGCCGATCCTCACCGACCGGGGGCTGCGGAAGGCGCTCCACGCCCTGGCCGAGCGCTGCGCCGTCCCCACCCGACTCGACGCCGGCCCCCTCGACCGCCGGCTGGACGCCGCCGTCGAGACGGCCGCGTACTTCGTGGTCGCCGAGGCGCTGACGAACGTGGCCAAGCACAGCCACGCCCACCGGTGCACGGTCGGGGTGCGCCACGCCGAGGGGGTCCTGCGGGTCCGGGTGACGGACGACGGGGTGGGCGGAGCGGCTCCCGTCGAGGGACACGGGCTGCGGGGGCTGGCCGACCGGGTGCGGTCGGTCGGCGGCCGCCTGCGGGTCAGCAGCCCCGAGGGCGGCCCGACGACGGTCACCGCGGAGCTGCCGTGCCGCTGACGCCGGACGGGACGGCGCCCGGGCCGCCCCCCGGGGCGCGGCCGGCTCCCGCTGCCCGGGGCCCGCTGCGGATCATCGTCGCCGATGACGCGGTACTGCTGCGCGAGGGCCTGGTCCGCCTGCTCACCGAGGACGGCCACGAGGTGGTCGCGGCGGTCGGCGACGGTCCCGCCCTGGTCGAGGCGGTGCTCGCGCACCGTCCGGACGTGTCGGTCGTCGACGTGCGGATGCCGCCGACGCACACCGACGAGGGCCTGCGGGCGGCGATCACCGTCCGCGGACGGCTGCCCGGCTCCCCGGTCCTGGTGCTCAGCCAGTACGTGGAGGTGTCCTACGCCGCCGACCTGCTCGCGGACGGTTCCGGCGCCGTCGGCTACCTGCTGAAGGACCGGGTCGCCAGGGTCGAGGAGTTCCTGGACGCCCTGGACCGCGTCGCCCGCGGTGCGACGGTGCTCGACCCGCAGGTCGTCGCCCGGCTGCTGGCCGAACGGCGCCGGGGCGATCCGCTGGACGCGCTGACCGCGCGTGAACGGCAGCTGCTGGCGCTGATGGCCGAGGGCCACTCCAACTCGGCCATCGCCCGGCGGCTGGCGCTCTCCCACAGCACGGTGGAGAAGCACATCGGCAACGTCTTCGCGAAGCTCGGCCTGCCGCCCGACGAGGACCGGCACCGCCGGGTGCTCGCCGTCCTCGTCCACCTCGGCGCCTGACCGCCCGTCACCATCCGCCCTCGAAGAAGGCGAGGAGCGCCGGTGCCGGGTCGGCCGCGACGGACGCGTTCGCCACGGCGACGACGGCGTAGGCCGCCGACGACAGGGCCCAGAGGAGACCGAACGACCCGAACACGCGCCTGGTCCGCCGGTCGGACCTCCCCGTCCCGGCGAACCGCCTCCAGGACACCGCGCTCAGGCCGCCGAGGACGACCGCCGCCGTCAGGGCGGCCACGGCCGCCACCAGGTGGTACCGGGCGAAGTCGCCGACCATCACCCCGACGGCGGGCGGAGTCCGCCCGCCGGTGTCCGGGCGGTCGGCCAGGTGGTGCCCGACCTGGTCGAGCGTGTCGGCGAGTCCTCCGTGCGGGGAGTGCGCCGGCAGCATCGACAGCAGCGAGGACAGCGGCGCCACCGCACCCTGGACGTTGGCCAGGACCGCCGCCGACGAGGCCAGTCCGAGCACCGTGACGACGGCCCCGGCCGTCGCGAGGGCCGCCCCGCGTCCCGCCCCGGGCCCGCCGGTCCGCAGGAAGGCCCTCCAGAGCAGGACGCCGAGCGCCGCCAGCACGGCCAGCAGGGCCGCGGCGATCACGGCCTTCACCACGTGGAAGTGGAGCCAGTGGTCGACGGCCCTCGCCAGGTCCGGGGAGAGGTCCCGCTCACCGGAACGCCAGTGGTCGACGAACGACGAGGAGAGGCTGTCGACGAGGTGCCTCCGGTCGTCGAAGCCGCTCCCGGACGTGCCGGCCGCCAGGGGGCCGGGTACGAGGACGAAGGCCGGGACGAGGGCCACGGCGAGGGCGATCAGCACGGCGAACGTGCGGCCACGGGTCCCCGCGGACCGGGGCCGCCCGTGCGTGCCGGCGGGTCGTGAGGTCGTTGTCATGCGGACGACCATTTCGCACCGGCACCCGCCCGGTCATCGCGGTCCGCCGTCCGTTCGGGGTGTGGCCCGCCCCACCCCGGGCGGGCGGCGGACCCCACCCCGCGGCCGGCCCCGCTCCCGCGGCGGGCCGGGCGGCGGGTCCGGTCAGCCGAGCCCGCCGGTCGCCCGGATGTTCTGGCCGGTGACCCACGCCCCGTCCGGGCCCGCCAGGAACGCCACCACCGCCGCCACGTCGGACGGCTCCCCGAGGCGGCCCAGGGGCGTGAGCCCGACGGCCATGTCCAGGACCTCCGGCGGGTTCGTGCCGCGCAGGAGGTCGGTGTCGGTCGCGCCCGGCGACACCGTGTTGACGGTGATGCCGCGCGGGCCCAGCTCCACCGCGGCGGCGGCCGTCAACTGCTCCAGGGCGCCCTTGCTCATCATGTACGGGACGATCCCGCGCCCCGGGCGGGTCGTGTTGAGGGTGGAGATGTTGACGATCCGCCCGCCCGCGGGCATGAACCGGGCCGCGTACCGGACGGTGAGGAACGCGGCCTTCGCGTTGACCGCCATCGCCCGGTCGAACAGCTCCTCGCCCGTCTCGTCGAGCGGGGTCGGGGTGAAGCCGACGGCCGCGTTGTTGACCAGGACGGCGACCCCGCCGGCCGCCGCCCCCTCCGACGCGGTGCGCATCAGCTCCTCCGCCGCCCCCGGCTCGGACAGGTCCAGGCACACCGCGCGGACACCGCCGCCGGTCGCCCCCACGGCCCGTACGACGTCCTCGGCGGCCTCCGCGTCGTGCGCGTAGTTGAAGACGACCTCCGCGCCGTCCGCCGCGAGCCGCTCCACGATGCCCCGGCCTATCCCCCGCGAACCCCCGGTGACGACGGCGGTCCTGCCCCGTAACACACCCATGTTCCCTCCCCGCGATCAGGCGCCCCCGCGGCACCCCGGGCCAACGAATCTAAGGGGCCGGGCGCCGGCCGGCGGGCCGTTCCCGGCAACCGCCCGGTCCCGGCCCCGGCGGCGGCCGGGCGTGCGGGGAGCCGGAACCGGCCGTATGGTCGAAACGTGCCGTACGTCCTCCGTTCGGGGAGGTGACATGGCCTCCGCGCCGACCGCGCTCGTCGCCCGCGACCCCCTGTTCACCACCGTGGACGCCCCGGCGTTCACCGCCCGGCACCTCGCCCGGCTGGCGGCCGGGACCCTCGCCGCCGTACGCGTCCCCGGCTTCCTCGACCCCGCCGGGTGCCGGGCCGTGACGGAGGCGCTGGACCGGCTGCCGACCGCCCCCTACGACCCCGGCCGGGTGCCGACGCCGGTCCTGCGGTTCGGGCCGGCGCTCAACGACTACCGGCTGCCCGGCGGCGCCCTCGACGCCGACCGCTACCGGCGCGACGCCGGCGCGGCCCGCGCCGCGTGGGACCGGGCCGCGATCCGCCCCGACCCGGTGGCGCGGGCGCTGGACCGGATCGGCGCCGCGTGGGGCACGCCCGTCGTGCCCGCCGCCGTCGACGGCCTCCCGGCCTTCGGCGGCACCCTGCGCGAGATCAACGCCGGGCTGCTGACGCACTACGACGACATCAACCGGGAGTTCCCCGACGGGCTCTTCGACCAGGACGTCGTCGCCCAGCTCGCGTTCAACCTGTACGTGAGCGTCGCCTCCGGCGGCGGGGCCACCACCGTGTGGCGGCACCGCTGGGAGCCCGCCGACGAGGGGCACCGGGAGGCGTACGGCTACCGGCCGGGCGCCGTGGCGGGGTGCCAGCGGGTGGACCTGCCGCCGCACCCCGGCGACGCGCTGCTGTTCGACCCGGCCCACTTCCACGCGGTGGAGCCCAACCGGGGCGCCGGGCGGCGCATCGCGTTCGCCTTCTTCCTCGGCCTCACGACCCGCGGCCGCCTCGTCGTATGGTCCTGACATGGATCACCTCACGTACGGGGACGTGACGGCGGCGGCCGGACGGGTCGCGGGGCGGGTGCGGCCGCTCGCGGTGGCGCCGGGCGACGACGACCGCACCTGGTTCGCGCTGGAGTTCCTCCAGCACACCGGCACGTTCAAGGCGCGCGGCGCCCTCAACTTCGTCCGCGCCCACCGGGAGTCCGGCACCCTGCCCGACGCCGGCGTCACCATCGCCTCGGGCGGCAACGCCGGGCTGGCCTGCGCGTGGGCGGCACGCGCCCAGGGCGTGCGGGCGACGGTGTTCCTGCCGGAGACCGCGCCCCCGGTGAAGGTGGCCCGGCTGCGCGCCTACGACGCCGACGTGCGGCTCCGCGGCACGGAGTACGCCGAGGCGCTGGAGGCCTGCCGCGCGTACGCCGCCGAGAGCGGGGCGTTGGCCTCGCACGCGTACGACCACCCGCTCATCGCCGCCGGGGCGGGCACGCTCATGGAGGAGCTGCACGCGCGGCTGCCCGGCCTGGACACGGTCGTCGTCTCCGTCGGCGGCGGCGGGCTGTTCGCCGGGGTCGCCGCGTCGGCGCACGAGCACGGCGTGCGGGTCGTCGCCGTCGAACCCGAGGACTGCCGGGCGCTGAACGCGGCCCTCGCGGCGGGCGAGGTCGTGGACGTGCCGGTCAGGTCCGTCGCCGCCGACGCGCTCGGGGCCCGCCGGGTCACGCCGCTGGCGCTGGACGCGGCGCGGCGGTACGACGTGCGCTCGGTCCTCGTCCCGGACGGGGAGATCGTGCGGGCCCGGTGGGACCTGTGGGACGGGTACCGCCTCGCCGTCGAGCACGCGGCCGCCGCCGCGCTGGCCGGGCTGCGCGCCTACCGCCCCGCACGGGACGAGCGGACCGCGGTGGTGCTGTGCGGGGCCAACACGGACCCGGGCGACCTGTCCCGCCCCGCCTGAGCCGTCCCGCGCCGGGCGGCCGGTTCGCCGGTCCGCACGCGCTTCCCGTGCGGCCGCGGCGCCCGGGGTGCAGGGTGGAGCCATGTACGACCTCCACGCCATCGCCGAGGAACACCTGGCCGCCGCCCACCGCTCCGAGCACGGGCGCAGCGCCAACCTGCTGCTGCGGGAGCGGCCGCTGCGGCAGACCGTCATCGCGCTCACGGCCGGTACCCGGCTCGACGAGCACAACGCGCCGCCCGCGGCGTCCCTGCAGGTGCTGCGCGGGGTCGTCAAGCTGACGACCGCGTCGGAGGAGGTCGAGCTCACCATGGGCGACCTCTTCCTCATCCCGCCGGAGCGGCACGGCCTGACCGCGGTGACGGACACCGCGTTCCTGCTGACCGCGGTGAACGACTGACGCCCCGTCCCCAATTCGTTCGACACCGGCGCGCGGCGGCGGCGAGCATGCGGGCATGACACGTACGGACATGCCCGCGGCGCCCGACGAGCGGACGCACCTGACCACCTTCCTCGACTACGTCCGCGCCACCGCCGCCGCCAAGTGCGAGGGACTCTCCGCCGAGGACGCGCGCCGGGCACCGCTGCCGCGCTCCCCGCTGATGACGATCGCCGGGATCGTCAGCCACCTGCGCTGGGTGGAGCACCACTGGCTGGACGTCGTCTTCCTCGGCGGCGAGAGCCGCGCGCCGTGGACCGACGAGGACCCCGACCGGGAGATGCGGATCGCCGTCGACGTCCCGCTGCCGCGGCTCCTCGCCGACTACGCCGAGCAGGCCGACCGCCTGCGCCGGCTGGTCGCCGGGCACGACCTCGACGCCGAGGCCGAGCGGCCCGTCCGGGGCGGCGCCCGCGTCACGCTGCGGTGGATCCTGCTGCACCTGATCGAGGAGACCGCCCGCCACAACGGTCACCTCGACGCGATCCGCGAACTCACCGACGGCCGCACCGGGTACTGACCCCCCGCACGGCCCCCGGGCCCCCGCCAGCGGCGCGGGGCGGGGGCCCGGGGGCGGGTACGGGGCCGGTCCGCGACCCGGGCCGGCCCGCGTTCCCGCGGCGCGGACGGCGCCGGGAAACCGCTCGTATCCTCGGGGGATGACCTCCACGGGAACCGGAAGCCGACCGACCGGCAACGCCATGCGCCGCGCCCTGAAGCGGGCGGAGGACGGGGTCGCGCTCGACACCGCCGAGGCCGCCGTCCTGCTCCGGGCGCGCGGCGCCGACCTCGACCGGCTGGCGGCGTCGGCCGCCCGGGTCCGCGACGCGGGCCTCGCCGCGGCGGGGCGGCCGGGCGTCGTCACGTACTCCCGCAGCGTCTTCGTCCCCCTCACCCGGCTGTGCCGCGACACCTGCCGCTACTGCACGTTCGCGACCGTGCCGGGCCGGCTGCGCCGCGCCGGGCACGGGATGTTCATGTCGATGGACGAGGTCCTCGACGTCGCCCGCCGGGGCGCCGCGCTCGGTTGCAAGGAGGCCCTGATCACGCTCGGCGACAAGCCCGAGGCCCGCTGGCCCGAGGCGCGCGGGTGGCTGGACGCCCGCGGCTACGACGACACCCTCGCGTACGTGCGGGCCGTCGCCGTCCGGATCCTGGAGGAGACCGGGCTGCTGCCGCACCTGAACCCGGGCGTCGTGTCGTGGACGGACCTCCAGCGGCTCAAGCCGGTCGCCCCGTCCATGGGGATGATGCTGGAGACCACCGCCGAGCGGCTGTGGTCCGAGCCCGGCGGCCCCCACCACGGCTCGCCCGACAAGGAGCCCGCGGTGCGGCTGCGGGTGCTGGAGGACGCCGGCCGGTCCTCCGTGCCGTTCACCAGCGGGCTGCTCGTCGGCATCGGCGAGACGCCCGAGGAGCGCGCCGAGTCGCTGTTCGCGCTGCGCCGCGTCGCCCGCGCCCACCACGGCATCCAGGAGGTGATCGTCCAGAACTTCCGCGCCAAGCCGGACACGGCGATGCGCGCCGCGCCCGACGCGGACCTGGACGACCTGGTGGCGACGGTCGCCGTGGCCCGGCTGGTCCTCGGCCCGTCCGCCTGCCTCCAGGCCCCGCCCAACCTCGTCGACGGCGCGTACGGGCGGCTCCTCGGCGCGGGCGTCGACGACTGGGGCGGGGTGTCGCCGGTCACCGTCGACCACGTCAACCCCGAACGGCCCTGGCCGCAGATCGAGGTGCTGGCCGAGCGGTCCGCGGCGGCCGGGTTCGAGCTGCGTGAACGGCTCTGCGTGTACCCGGAGTTCGTGCTGCGCGGCGAGCCGTGGCTGGACCCGCGGCTGGTCCCGCACGTCACCGCGCTGGCCGACCCGGAGACCGGGCTGGCCCGGCCGGACGCGGTCCCGAGGGGACTGCCCTGGCAGGAGCCCGACGCGGCGCTCACCGCCGGCGGCCGCACCGACCTGCACCGCGCCGTCGACACCGAGGGCCGCACCGGTGACCGGCGCGGCGACTTCGACACCGTGTACGGCGACTGGGGCGCCCTGCGGGAGGCCGCCGCGCCCGGCCTCGTACCGCAGCGCCTCGACGGCGACGCGCGCGAGGCGCTCGGCGTCGCGGCGGACGACCCGACGCGGCTGACCGACGCGCAGGCGCTGGCCCTGCTGCACGCCGACGGCCCGGCGCTGGACGCGCTGTGCCGGATCGCGGACGACGTGCGGCGGTCGGCGGTCGGCGACGACGTCACGTACGTCGTCACCCGCAACATCAACTTCACCAACGTCTGCTACACCGGCTGCCGCTTCTGCGCCTTCGCCCAGCGGCGCACCGACGCCGACGCGTACACCCTCTCCCTGGAGCAGGTCGCCGACCGGGCCGCGCGGGCGTGGGAGGTGGGCGCGGTCGAGGTGTGCCTGCAGGGCGGCATCCACCCCGACCTGCCGGGCACGGCCTACTTCGACATCGTGCGGGCCGTGAAGGACCGCGTCCCCGGCATCCACGTGCACGCCTTCTCGCCGATGGAGATCGTCAACGGCGCGTCCCGGACGGGGATGCCGGTCCGGGAGTGGCTGACCGCCGCGAAGGAGGCCGGGCTCGACTCGATCCCCGGCACGGCCGCGGAGATCCTCGACGACGAGGTGCGCTGGGTCCTCACCCGGGGCAAACTGCCCGCCGCCACCTGGATCGAGGTCGTCCGCACGGCGCACGAGCTGGGCCTGAGGTCCTCCTCGACGATGATGTACGGGCACGTGGACCAGCCGCGGCACTGGCTCGGCCACCTGCGGACACTGGCCCGGCTCCAACGGGAGACCGGCGGGTTCACCGAGTTCGTGACGCTGCCGTTCGTCCACACCAACGCGCCCGTGTACCTCGCGGGGATCGCCCGGCCCGGCCCGACCGCCCGCGACAACCGGGCGGTCACGGCGGCGGCGCGGCTGCTGCTCCACCCGTACGTCCCGAACGTCCAGACCAGCTGGGTGAAGCTCGGCGCGGACGGCGCGGCGGAGATGCTGCGGTCGGGGGCGAACGACCTGGGCGGCACCCTCATGGAGGAGACCATCTCCCGGATGGCCGGGTCCGCCTGGGGCTCGTACAGGTCGGTGCGGGACCTCGTCGCCGTCGCCCGGGCGGCGGGCCGCCCGGCGCGGCCCCGGACGACGCTGTACGGGGAGGTGCCCGCGGAGCGGCGCGCGGCGGCCGAGGCGTCCGACGGGCGACTGCCGGAGCCGCTGCCCCTCCTGACGGAGTGACGGTTCGCGGGCGAGGGGCGGCCGGGGCGCGTCGGGGCCCCGGCCGCCCCCCCGCTCAGGCGGCGGACTCCGCGGACCTCAGCAGGCGCGTGAGGTTCTGCCGGGCCCGGTTGACCCTGGAGCGCACCGTGCCGATCGGACAGCCCGCGACCGAGGCGGCCTCCTCGTACGACAGGCCCCTGACCTGGGTGAGTATGAACGACTCCCGGCGCGGCCGGTCGAGCGACTCCAGCAGGTCGAGCAGGGCCACGCCCTCGTCGAAGCCGGGCAGCCCGGTCTGCTGGGCGCGCTCGGCGGCCGTCTGCCAGTCGGCCGTGTCGGCGAGGCGGGGACGGGCGGCGTTCGACCGGTAGCGGTCGACGACGACCCGGCGGGCGATCGACAGCAGCCAGGCGCGGGCGTGGCAGCGCGCCGCGAAGCGGGGGAGGCTGCGCAGCGCCCGCAGGTAGGTCTCCTGGGTGAGGTCGTCCGCGCTCTGGGCGTCGCCGCAGGCGCGGACGATGAACCGCCAGACGTGCGGGCGGGTCGCGGAGACGAAGTCCTCCGCCGCCGAGGCGTCGCCGCGGGCGGCGGCCAGGGCCCATTCGGTGATCTGGTCGTCGTCGGGGACGGCGGCTCGGTCGCGTACGCCACTGGGGTGGGTGGGCATGGAGACGTCCTTCGTTTGGCTCGTACGGCCTCCGGGGCGTCGCGGACGCCGGGAGGGGGCTGGCGCGTTCGGCGCTCCGCGCCCGTGCGCGGTCGCTCCCGGCGGGCGCGCGCCCCTTCGGCCGTGGCTGCCGCCGCGGCCGGACGCG
>JAAXOU010000074.1 GCA_012396115.1 Streptomyces somaliensis DSM 40738
CGAGGTCACCACCCCCCGGGGGGACCCCCGCCCCGCCCTGACCTGCGACCCCGACGGCCCCCTCGCCGCCGAGGTCGTCAAGACCGCCTCCGACCCGTACCTCGGCAGGGTGTCCCTCGTCCGCGTCTTCTCGGGGACCCTGCGCCCCGACCAGACCGTCCACGTCTCCGGCCACGGCCTGGCCGACCGCGGCCACGAGGACCACGACGCCGACGAACGCGTCGGGGCCCTCTTCACGCCCTTCGGCAGGCAGCAGCACCAGACGGACCGCTGCGTCGCCGGCGACCTCGTCTGCGTCGCCAGGCTCTCCCGCGCCGAGACCGGCGACACCCTCTCCGCCAAGGACGAACCGCTCCTGATGGCGCCCTGGACCATGCCCGACCCGCTGCTGCCCTGCGCCGTCCGGGCCCGCGGCAAGGCCGACGAGGACAGGCTCTCCCAGGGGCTGGCCCGCCTCGCCGCCGAGGACCCCACCATGCGCCTGGAGCAGAACCGGGAGACCGGCCAGGTCGTCCTGTGGTGCCTGGGCGAGGCCCACGCGGAGGTCGCCCTCGAGCGCCTCCGCACCCGCTACGGCGTGCAGGTCGACGTGGTGCCCCACGAGGTCGCCCTGCGCGAGACCTTCGCCGCCCCCGCCACGGCCCGGGGCCGGCACGTCAAGCAGTCCGGCGGCCACGGCCAGTTCGCCGTCTGCGACGTGCGGGTGGAACCGCTGCCGCCCGGCTCCGGCGTCGAGTTCGCCGACGAGGTCGTCGGCGGGTCCGTACCCCGCCAGTTCGTCCCGTCCGTCGAGAAGGGCGTCCGTATCCAGGCCGCGCGCGGCGTCACCACCGGGTACCCGCTCGTCGACGTCCGCGTCACGCTCGTCGACGGCAAGGCCCATCCCGTGGACTCCTCCGACGCCGCCTTCCAGACCGCCGGCGCCCTGGCCCTGCGCGAAGCCGCCGCCGAGGCCCCCCTCGACCTGCTGGAGCCCGTCGCCGAAGTACGGGTCCTCGTCCCCGACGAGTACGTCGGCCCCGTCATGAGCGACCTCTCCGGCCGCCGGGGCCGTGTCGCCGGCACCGAGCAGACCGGCCCCGGGCAGGTCCTCGTCCGCGCCGACGTCCCCGAGCTCGAGATCGACCGCTACGCCGTCGACCTGCGCTCCCTCACCCACGGCACCGGCCGGTTCAGCCGCTCCTACGCGCGGCACGAGCCCATGCCGCCGCACCTCGCGGAGAGGGTCCGCCGGGAGCACGGCGCCCGGCCCGCCCGCTGACGCCGGCCGCTCCGGGCCGCCCGCCGCCCCCTCCGCGGTGTGCGGCCCCCGCCGCCCCGGTCGCCCTGACGCACGCGCCCGCTCCCCGATAGGCTGGGGAGCCCAGCTCAGAAGGTGTGCATCGCGGCCGAGTTGGGAAGGGCCGCAGTGCGGCAAGAACTGCGGCTCATGCGTCGATGGGGGCGGAAGACACGATGGACAGTTTCGGTCCCGGGGCACAGGTCCCGCTCCAGGGCTCGGCCGGTCAGACGGTGGCCATGAGCGCCCTGGCCTCCGCCGCGTACCGCGACAGCCCGGTCGAGGACATCCTCAAGGCCAACAACGAGTGGTACGAATCCACCGTCAAGAAGGGGAAGTTCTCCCTCTTCGAGCCCAACCTCGGCGAGGCGTTCTCGCGCGCGGTCGTCGTCCGCATGCTCGGCGGCGCCCGCAAGCCCCTCATCCAGTCCTTCGGCACCGAGCCCCGGCCGATCGTCGAGCACTGCCTCTCCGCCAACCGCATCCGCAAGGAGCGCGACCTCCGCCTCACCCTCATCACCCTGCTGTGCGGCGTCGTGTTCCTCCCCGGACTGCTCCTGTGGCTGATCGTCTTCCAGATCCGCCGCACCCTGGCCGGCGCCGCCAACAAGCGCGCCGGCGCCGCCGGGACGGCGCTCCTCGCCGGCTTCGGCATCCTCGCCGCGCTCGCCCTGGTCAAGCTGCCGTTCGACGGCCTCCTGTACCTCTACCTCCGGGCCATGATCATCGCGCCGGTCATCGGCTGGTTCCTCGCCAAGCACGTCTGCGAGACCACCGCCAGGGACCTCCGGGCGCGCTGGGAGGCCCTCGTCAGCGGGGGCGGCGTCGCCGCCAAGATCCCCGAGGCCGTCCCCCAGAGCCCCGGTCAGACCGCCGCGGAGGAACTCCGCCAGTCCCTCGAGAAGCTCACCGCCGAACAGCGCTCCAACGTCGTCTTCTACGCCGGGCCGCGCGGGATACTGGGCATGGGCACCCGCTGGGGCGGCTGGCACCTCGCCGAGGAGCTCAAGCCCCGCGACGGCAGGGAGATCCACGCCTTCCGCACCTGGGACGTCGTGCGCTCCATCCACGACCAGCTGAAGCTCCTGGAGCGCGGCTCGCTGAAGACCGGCTTCCCCTCCCCGTCCGTCAACCACTGGGTCGTGGTCCCCGTCGGCGACGGCGCCAAGGAGGTCACCCGCCCCGAGGGCGAGAACGTCGTCAAGTACCAGGTGAAGCCGCACGAGATCCAGCGCATCTGCAACGAGAACCAGTTCGGCAAGGGCAACCGCCACTACCTCGGGGTGCAGTTCGTCCTCTGGGACGGCCAGTTGGTGCTGACCATGCTGGTCACCGTCACGGCCCTGCTGCACACCCTGCGCATCGAGGTCTCGGGGCACGCCCTCGGCCCGGTCCACTCGCTGTTCACCACCAAGCCGGCCGGGAAGACCAAGGAGGTCTCCAAGACCGTGCGGTTCTGGGAGACCCGCGAGATCAAGCTCCCCCTCGTGGAGACCAACGAGGTCGTCCGCCTCGCCGTCCGGGCGCCGCTGACCTGGTTCCCCGCCGTCCTCGACTTCCTCGGCGGCAAGCTCGTCCTGCCCGAGCCGTTCGGCCTGCGCCACGCCTGGGCCCAGGCGCCGTGGAAGCACCGCTTCATGGCCGACGACGTCATCCGCGCGTCCACGCCCGTGATGCGCGCCGTGCACGCCGCGATCGTCAAGATGCTCGACGACCACGGCGTGGACACGACCTCGATCGCCGGCAGCAACTTCACCGCCGACCCGGCGCCGAAGAAGGCCGACGTGTACGACGTCTGACCGGTCGGCCGGGAGGCCGGCCCGGTCAGGCGGCCGGCCAGGCGTCGGCCAGCATGCGGCGGGTGTCGGCGAGCAGTTGGGGCAGGACCTTGGTGTGCGCGACCACGGGCATGAAGTTGGTGTCGCCGCCCCACCGGGGCACGACGTGCTGGTGCAGGTGGGCGGCGATCCCGGCACCCGCGGCGGCACCCTGGTTCATGCCGATGTTGAACCCGTGCGCCCCGGAGGCCGTGCGCAGCGCGGTCATCGCCCGCTTGGTGAACAGGGCCAGTTCGGCCGTCTCCGCCCCGTCGAGGTCGGTGTAGTCGGCGACGTGCCGGAACGGCACGACCATCAGGTGGCCGCCGTTGTACGGGTAGAGGTTGAGCACCGCGTAGACGCTCTCGCCCCGCGCGACGACCAGCCCGTCCCCGTCGGACTTCGCCGGGATGGAGCAGAAGGGGCAGCCGTCCCCGGCCCCCGAGCCGGTGGGCTTGTTCTCCCCCTGGATGTACGCCATCCGGTGGGGCGTCCACAGGCGCTGGAACGCGTCCGGCGCCCCCACTCCGATCTGCTGCTCCGGCTCATTCGTCATGCGTCTCAGCATATTGGCCGCGCCGGGTGCCGGATACGCCGAGGGGCGGCGCCCGGAACCGGGCACCGCCCCTCGACCGACCCCGCTCGCGCGGAGCCCCGTCACACCTGTGCGCGGCGCTCCACCACGTCGACGAGCTTCGCGATCGCCTCGTCGCGCGGAACGCCGTTCTCCTGCGAGCCGTCGCGGTGGCGGAAGGAGACCGTGCCGGCGTTCATGTCGTCGTCACCGACGATGACCATGAACGGGACCTTCATCTTCTGGTGGTTGCGGATCTTCTTCTGCATGCGGTCCGAGGAGGCGTCCACCTCGACCCGCAGGCCCTTCCTCCTCGCCTCGGCGGCGAAGTCCCGCAGGTACTCGACATGGGCGTCGCCGACCGGGATGCCGACCGCCTGGACCGGGGCCAGCCACGGGGGCATGGCGCCCGCGTAGTGCTCCAGGAGCACGGCGAAGAACCGCTCGATGGAGCCGAACAGCGCGCGGTGGATCATGACGGGGCGCTGCTTGGTGCCGTCGGCCGCGGTGTACTCGAGGTTGAAGCGCTCGGGCAGGTTGAAGTCCAGCTGCACCGTCGACATCTGCCAGGTGCGGCCGATGGCGTCCCGCGCCTGCACGGAGATCTTCGGGCCGTAGAAGGCCGCGCCGCCCGGGTCGGGGGTGAGCGGCAGACCCTGCTTCTCGGCCACCTGCCGCAGGACCGCGGTGGCCTCCTCCCAGATCTCATCCGAGCCCACGAACTTCTCCGGGTCCTTGGTGGACAGCTCCAGGTAGAAGTCGGTCAGGCCGTAGTCGCGGAGCAGGTTCAGGACGAAGGTGAGCGTCCTGTCGAGCTCCTCCGCCATCTGCTCCCTGGTGCAGTAGATGTGCGCGTCGTCCTGGGTGAACCCCCGGGCGCGGGTCAGGCCGTGCACCACGCCCGACTTCTCGTACCGGTACACCGTCCCGAACTCGAACAGGCGCAGCGGCAGTTCGCGGTACGAGCGTCCGCGCGCGTCGAAGATCAGGTTGTGCATCGGGCAGTTCATGGGCTTGAGGTAGTAGTCCACGCCCTCGTCGAGCTGCATGGGCGGGTACATGCCGTCGGCGTACCAGTCGAGGTGCCCGGAGGTCTCGAACAGCTTGCCCTTGGTCGCGTGCGGCGTGTAGACGAACTCGTAGCCCTCCTCCTCGTGGCGGCGGCGCGAGTAGTCCTCCATGACCCGGCGGATGATGCCGCCGCGCGGGTGGAAGACGGCGAGGCCGGAGCCGATCTGCTCGGGGACGGAGAAGAGGTCCAGCTCGTTGCCAAGCTTGCGGTGGTCGCGCTTCTCGGCCTCGGCGAGGAAGTCCAGGTGCGCCTTCAGCTCGTCCTTGGACGGCCACGCGGTGCCGTAGATCCGCTGGAGCATCGGGTTCTTCTCGCTGCCGCGCCAGTAGGCGGCCGCGTTCCGCATCAGTTTGAAGGCCGGGATGGCGCGGGTGGTCGGCAGGTGCGGGCCGCGGCAGAGGTCCTTCCAGCACAGCTCGCCGGTCCTGGCGTCGAGGTTGTCGTAGATGGTCAGCTCGGGGCCGCCCACCTCGACGTCCGCGCCGTCCTCGCTGGAGGCGGAGCCCTTGAGGCCGATCAGCTCCAGCTTGTACGGCTCGTCCGCCAGTTCCTCGCGGGCGGCCTCGTCGGTGACCACGCGGCGCGCGAAGCGCTGCCCGCGCTTCTGGATCTCCTGCATCTTCTTCTCGATGGCCTTCAGGTCCTCGGGCGTGAACGGCCGCTCCACGTCGAAGTCGTAGTAGAAGCCGTCCCTGACCGGCGGGCCGATGCCGAGCTTGGCCTCCGGGAACAGCTCCTGGACGGCCTGGGCCATGACGTGCGCGGTGGAGTGGCGCAGGATGTCGAGGCCGTCCTGGGAGGTGATCTCGACGCCCTCGACGGTCTCGCCGTCCTTCAGCTCGTACGCGAGGTCCCTCAGCTCGCCGTCCACGCGGGCCGCGACGACGGTGCGCTCCCCCGGGAAGAGGTCGGCGGCCGTAGTGCCCGTCGTCACCACGCGCTCTTCCCGCTCGGAATCGCGTTGGATGATCACACGGACGTCTGACACCGGTCTCTCCTGACTGAAGGGGTGGGCACCCCGGGGAGGGGTGCGCGCGATCGCGCAGTACGGAATGGTACCGAGACGCCGCGGCCCTTCGCGAAGGCGTTGCGGCCGGCTCAGCGCTCCCCGCCGAGGGCCTTCGCCGGCCGGTCCCGTTCAACGTCGTCGGCCCGGACCGGCGCCACGTCGTACGCGTCGGTGAACGGGGGACGCCGCGGCCCGCCGGTCGGGCTGCCCGTACGTGTCGTCACCGGCCGGCGTGCGGGGAAGCGGCCCGGACGGGACGGTGGATCCGGTCCGGCCGCTGCGTCCGGAGCGGCCACCGGAAATGCGCGAAGGCCGGTCCGCTGACGGGACCGGCCCTGCCGGTGGGCGATACTGGGATCGAACCAGTGACCTCTTCGGTGTGAACGAAGCGCTCTCCCACTGAGCTAATCGCCCGGGCGCACCGCAAACATTACCGCATGTCAGCGGGTGCCCCGCCCATGGTGAGGGGCCCCCGGGTTCACCGGTCGGCCTTCCACGGCACCACCAGGCCGAACTTCCACACGTAGATGCCGATCAGCACGCCGGCGATGACCAGGCCGGCGACGGTGAGCGCCAGGTTGCGGCGCCGGACCCGGGGGTCCAGTGCCCGCTGGGCGGCCTCCGTGACCTTGCGCTTGGTCCAGCGCAGGACGAGCTGCGCCCAGACGAACTCGGTCGCCCAGATGGCCATGCCGGCGAAGATCACGAACCAGCCGGGCCCGGGCAGCGGCAGCATGACCACGCCGACCCCGACGACGGTGAGGCCGATGAGGAAGACCCCGACCTGCCAGCTCAGGTGCAGGGGGCGCCGGGCCCTCACGAAGGCGGGCGCCCTCGATCCGAGCGGTCGCCCGTCGGTCCGCCGGGTCACGTCCCCCGCCGCGGGTGTCTCGGCCGCACACCGGGCGGCCCCGCCCCGCTCGTCACTCTCCGCGTCCATAGGGCCAAACTTACCCGACTATCGGCGAGCACGAATTACCGAAATTGGCCCATAACCGGCGGTTACCCGCTGCCGATCGAGGTACTCGAATTCTCCCAAAACGGGTAGAGGGGTTTACAACGGCACCATAGGTGGGATGTCGATTTCGCCGACGTGCGAATCCCCGAGCGCACACTGAGCGAAAGGCCATGGCGCTTATGAACACCACGGTCAGCTGCGAGCTGCACCTGCGCCTCGTTGTGTCGAGCGAGTCCTCCCTGCCTGTTCCGGCGGGCCTGCGGTATGACACGGCCGACCCCTACGCCGTGCACGCCACCTTCCACACCGGGGCCGAGGAGACGGTCGAGTGGGTCTTCGCCCGCGACCTCCTCGCCGAGGGGCTCCACCGCCCCACCGGCACCGGCGACGTCAGGGTCTGGCCGTCCCGCAGCCACGGTCAGGGCGTCGTCTGCATCGCCCTCAGCTCCCCGGAGGGCGAGGCCCTGCTCGAAGCCCCGGCGCGGGCCCTGGAGTCGTTCCTCAAGCGGACCGACGCGGCGGTGCCGCCCGGCACCGAGCACCGCCACTTCGACCTCGACACGGAGCTCTCCCACATCCTCGCGGAGAGCTGAAGGGACACCGGAGCCGTCCGGCGCCGTCCGACTCGGGGCGACGGCGCCACATCCCTCCACCTCCCGCGCACACCGCGCGGGCGGTGGAGGGCTGCGCCCGCACGCCGTCCCCGCGCGTCGCCGCGGGGGCGGCGCGCCGGTGTTCCCGGCCACGCCGGCCCGGGGCCCGGGAGGCCCCGTCGGCGAACCGCTAGAGTCGACGGACCCGGCGGGCGCCCGCCCGCGGCAGGCCAGGGAGCGGAAGCGTGCTGATCCCCCACGACACCCGGATCGCCCTCGACACCGTCGTCGACCTGATGAACACCGCACCGGAAGGCGGCCGCGGCGAGGCCCTCGGGGACGTGCCCTCGCTGTACGCCTTCGTGGAGGGCCACCGGGTGAGCGGGGTCGGCGAGCTGGGGCCGCGGGACCTGCGGGCCGTCCAGGAGGTGCGGCACCGGTTCGCCGAGGTGTTCGCCGCGCCCGACGCGCGGACGGCGGCCGGGCTGATCAACCGGCTGGTCACCGCGGCGGGCACCACGCCGCAACTGACCGACCACGACGGCTACGACTGGCACGTCCACTACTTCGCCCCCGGCGCCTCGGTCGCCGACCACCTCGCCGCGGACTGCGGCATGGCGCTCGCGTTCCTCCTCGTGGCGGGCGAGCGCGAGCGGCTGCGCCGGTGCGAGGCCCCGGACTGCGGACGGGCCTTCGTGGACCTGTCCCGCAACCGGTCGCGCCGCTACTGCGACAGCCGCACCTGCGGCAACCGGCTGCACGTGGCGGCGTACCGGGCGCGGCGCAGGGACGCGGCGTCCGGTTGACCGGCCGGTCCGCGGAAGGACGGCACGGCTCCTCCCCGGTACGGGGGCGGAGGGGGCCCGCACGGCCGGGAGTGCGCCGCTCACAGCAGGAAGAGGTCGTGCACCGACGCCAGCAGCAGGAGGACGCCGATCACCGCCAGGAAGATCATGAGCGGCGGCTGGGAGAGCGCGAACAGGCAGCCGCGCGGTTCTTCAGGGGTGGCGGGGTTCTGCTCCCGCGAGGTATCGAGCATCTCGGGGCCGATGATGGCGCACCCGGCACTGCGCCCTTCACCCAACAGATCCGGCAAAACGGCTAGTTCACCGCATATTCCGACCGACCGCCACCGCGCCGCTCCCCACCGCCACCCTCCAGCGCAGCCTGCTGCCGCGCAGGCTCCCCGGGCTGGCCGGGGGAGTGGCCGTCGCCCGCTACCTGCCGGCGATGGTCGGCCTGGAGGTCGGCGGCGACTGGTACGACGTGATCCCGCTCTCCGACAGCCGCGTCGCCCTCGTCATCGGGGACGTGCAGGGGCACAGCGCGGGGGCGGCCACCATCATGGGCCAGATCCGCACCGCCATCAGGGCGTACGCGGTCGAGGGGCACCCGCCCGACGTCGTCGTCTCGCACGCCAACCGGCTCATGGTCGGCATGGGGACCGACCTCTTCGCCACCTGCTGCTACGTCGAACTCGACATGGAGGAGGGAGAGACCTGGATCGTCCGCGCCGGCCACCTCGCCCCGCTGCTGCGCCACCCGGACGGCGCGGCGGAGGAGATCGCCACCGAGGGCGGCCTCCCCCTCGGCGTCCTCGCGGACGCGGACTACCCCATCACCGCCGTCGGCCTCGCCCCCGGCACGGTCCTCGCGCTGCTCACGGACGGGCTCGTCGAGTCCTCCAGCCTCCACCTGGAGGACGGGATGCGGCGGATGCGCGACCTGCTCTCGCGCGCCGACCCGGACGACCCGGGAGGCATGGCCGACCGGCTCCTGGGCGACGGCACCCGCCGCGACGACGACATCGCCCTGCTGCTGATGCGCTACGACGGGATGGGGGTCCCGCCCATCCGCGCCGGGTGGACCGTGTGGCGGCTGCCCGACGCCGTCATGCACGCCCGCCGCTTCACCGCCCGCACCCTGCGCGGCTGGGGCGTCGCCGAGGAGGCGGACGCGGCCCTGCTCGTCGCCTCCGAACTCGTCACCAACGCCCTGGTGCACACGCAGGGCGCGGTGCGCCTCGACCTGACGCTCGCCGGGGACCGGATGCGCATCGCCGTCACCGACGCCTCGCCGCGGGCCCCCGCCAAACCCGTGATGGCCGACTGGGAGTCCACCGGGGGCCGCGGGCTGTTCCTGGTCGAGGCGGTGTCGGCGTCATGGGGATCGGTGCCGGTCAGCGGCGGCAAGCAGGTGTGGAGCGAACTCGTCGTCGCCCGTGGCCCGGACACCGGCGCCGGCCCGCCGGCCGCCGCCGGCCCCCGCGGCCTCGGACGCGAAGGAGGATGAGCGGGAGTGTTCCGTGTGAAGGCCCGCGGGCGCGGTCGCCCGCGCACCGCCCCCGCCGCCGTCGCGGCGGCGCTCGCCGTCGTGCTCGCCGGTTGCGGCACCGCCGAGCAGGCGCACCTCGCGGACGGCCCGGACCCGACGTACACCCATTTCACGCCCCGCGTCGGACTGCTCCTGCCCGACACCCACACCGCCCGCTGGGAGACCTTCGACCGGCCGCTGATCGAGGCGAAGATCCGCCAGGTCTGCCCGGGCTGCGCCGTGGACTACGCCAACGCCCGGAGCGACGTCGCCGCCCAGCGGCAGCAACTCGACTCGATGATCACTGCGGGGGCCGACGTGCTGATCCTCAGCCCCGTGGACTCCCGGGCGCTCGGCCCCGCGGTGGCCAAGGCCGCCGGCGCGGGCGTCCCCGTCGTCTCCTACGACCGTCTCGTCGACGGCCCGATCTCCGGCTTCGTCTCCTTCGACGCCCGGCAAACCGGCCGCCTCCAGGCCGAGGCGCTGCTCGGGGCCATGGGCGCCGAGGCGGACGGCGGGCGCGTCGTCATGGTGAACGGCGACCCGGCCGACCCGAACGCCGTCGCCCTGGAGCGCGGCGCGCGCGAGGCGCTGAACGGCAGGGCGCGCGTCGTCAGGGCGTACGACACGGACCGCTGGCGCCCCGAGGCCGCCCGGGCCCACATGTCCGGCGCCCTCGCCGCGCTCGGACCCGAGGGCATCGACGGCGTGTACGCCGCCAACGACGCGCTCGCCGGCGGCGTCGTCTCCGCGCTGAAGGCCGACTTCGTCGCACCTCTGCCGCCGGTGACCGGGCAGGACGCCGACCTCGACGCCCTGAGGCGGATCATCGGCGGCGAGCAGTACATGACGGTGTACAAGCCGCTCGGGCCGATGGCCGCCGCCGCGGCGGAGATGGCCGTCGCGCTCGGCCGCGGCGACCCGGTGCACGCCGTCGCCCCGCGGGGCGGCCGCGCGGTCACGGTACGCGGGGTGCCGGCGGTCCGCTTCACCCCGGTGCCCGTCACCGCGGGCACCGTGCGCGAGACGGTCGTCAGGGGCGGGATGTACACGATCGCGCAGATCTGCACCCCGAAGTACGCGTCGGCGTGCGCGAGGGCCGGACTCACCGTGTAATCGGGCGGGAAGGAGGTGGTCGCCGGTGCCGGTCCCACCGCTGCTCGCCCTGCGCGGCATCCGCAAGCGCTTCGGCGCCGTCGAGGCGCTGGCCGACGTGGAGCTGGAGGTCGGTGCCGGGGAGGTCGTCGCCCTGATGGGCGACAACGGCGCGGGGAAGTCCACCCTCGTGAAGGTGATCGCCGGGGTCACCCCCGCCGACGAGGGGGTCGTCCGGTGGGAGGGGCGTGCCGTGCGGCTGCGACGCCCCCGGGACGCCCATGCCCTGGGCATCGCCGCGGTCTTCCAGGACCTGGCGCTCTGCGGCGACCTCGACGTGGTCGGCAACCTGTTCCTCGGCCGCGAGCCGTGCCGGGCGGGCCTCCTCGACGAGGTCGAGATGGAACGCCGGACCCGCGACCTGCTGGGTTCGCTCGCCATGCACACACCCGACCCGCGGGCCCGGGTGGCGACCCTGTCGGGCGGGCAGCGGCAGACCGTCGCGATCTCCCGCTCGCTCGTCGGGGAGCCGCGGCTGCTCCTGTTCGACGAGCCCACCGCGGCCCTCGGCGTCCAGCAGACCAGCCGCTTCCTCGACCTCGTCGAGAGGCTCCGCGACCGGGGCGCCGGCGTGCTGCTGATCAGCCAGAACATGGGCGACGTGAAGGCCGTCGCGGACCGCGTCGCCGTCCTCCACCTCGGCCGCAACAACGGCGTCTTCGACGTCAGCACCGCCTCGCAGGAGCAGATCGTCTCCTCCGTCACCGGGGTCACCAGCCACCCCGGCACCGCCCGCCGCGCCCCGCACGCGCGGAGGGGGGAGCGGTGAGGGGGCCCCGCCGGGTCCTGCGGGCCGGCGTCGAGGCGGCCGGCCGGCGGCTGGGCGACGGGGAGCCGGGCGCGCTGCCCGTCGTCGTCGGCGTCCTCGTGATCTGGTCGGTCTTCCAGGCCCTCAACGCCAACTTCCTCGCGCCGCGGAACCTGTCCAACCTCGGCGTGGACATCGTCGGTACCGGGATGATCGCCGTCGGCGTCGTCTTCGTCCTGCTGATCGGCGAGATCGACCTGTCGGTGGGGTCGGTCAGCGGCCTCGCCGCGGCCCTGTTCGCCGTGCTCCACGCGCGGCACGGCGTGGCGGAGTGGCCGGCCGTCGCGGCCGCCGTGCTCTGCGGCGCCGCGATCGGCTCCCTGCACGGCTTCCTCGTCGCCCGGGTGGGCGCGCCCGCCTTCGTCGTCACCCTCGCGGGGCTCCTCGGCTGGAACGGCCTGATGCTGCACCTCCTGGGTGCCGGCGGCACGGTCAACCTCGACGAGGAGGGCCTGCTCGGCGGGCTGACCGGCCACTACTTCCACGAGGTCGCCGCCGCGTACGGGCTGGCGGCGGCCGGCACCCTCCTGTGCTTCCTCGTCTTCCACCGGGACCGGCGGCGGCGCAGGGCGGCCGGGATGCCGCACCGGCGGCTCACGGAGATCGCGGTGCGGACCGGCGCGGTGGCCCTGGTCGCCTTCTCCGCCGCGCACGTGCTCAACCGCTTCCAGGGGCTGCCGCTCGCCCTGCTCGCCTTCCTCCTCGTCGTCGCCGGCCTCGACCTGGTGCTGCGCCGCACCCGGTACGGGCGGCAGGTGTACGCCCTCGGCGGTGGCGGCGGCGAGCCCGCCCGGCGCGCCGGGATCGACGTCGTCCGCGTACGGGTGTCCGTCTTCGCCCTCTCCGGGACCATGGCCGCGGTCGGCGGGCTGTTCCTCGCCTCGCGCATCACCTCGGTGAGCCAGACGTCCGGTTCGAGCCTGCTGCTGATGAACGCGATCGCCGCGGCCGTGATCGGCGGCACCAGCCTCTTCGGCGGCCGCGGCACCACCTGGTCCGCGCTGCTGGGGATGCTGGTCATCCAGTCGATCGCCTCCGGGATGTCCCTGCTGGGCATCGAGGCGGCCGTCCAGTTCATGGTCACCGGCGGGGTGCTGCTGGCGGCCGTCGTCGTGGACACGGTGGCGAGGCGCGTCCGCAGGGAGCACGGCCGGGCGTAGGACCCGCCGTCTCAGCCGAGCCCGAGGGCGGGGATCTCGATCGCGGGGCACCGGTCCATGACCATGTCCAGCCCCGCCGCCCGGGTCCGCGCGTACGCCTCCTCGTCGACGACGCCGAGCTGGAACCAGACGGCCCTGGCGCCCTTCGCCACCGCCTGGTCCGCCACCTCCCCGGCCAGCTCGCTGCGGACGAAGACGTCCACCACGTCCACCGGGAACGGGACGTCCGCCAGGGTGGGGTAGCCCCGTTCGCCGTGGACGGTCTCCGCCGCCGGGTGCACCGGTACGACCCGCTTGCCGAACCGCCGCAGCACGGCCGCCACGCCGTACGCCGCCCGCGACCGGTTCGTGGACAGGCCCACCACGGCCCAGGTGTCGCCGGACCCGGTGAGGATCCTGCGGATGGTCTCCGCGTCGCCGTACACGTGCCGCCTCCCGCCCGTTCGGGGACCGTCCCCGTCGGCGACCAGGCTACGGCTCCGGGTTCCCGGGCGCCGCTTTACACACGGCTCCGGTAGTGGCACTATCCATATATGGATAGTCAAGCTGTCCATTCCTGCCGTGCCCCACGGACACCGCCCGCCGAAAGGACCCCGCCGTGCCCACGCTGCCCTGGACCGCGTCCGGCCCCCTCCCCGGACACGCCCCCGCCCTCGTCATGGCCTCGCGCTTCGAGGTCCGCTCCCCGAGGGACGTGCCGCGTTTCCTCCAGCGGTCCCTCGCCGCCCGGCGGCAGGCCGTCGCCGCACCCGGCGCCTACGGCACCTCCCTGGTCGCCCGGCCGCTCAAGCGGACCTTCTACACGCTCTCCGCCTGGCGGGACCGCGACGCCCTGTACGCCTACGCCCGCGCCGAACCCCACCGCGGGATCATGCGGGACTTCCGGCCGGTGATGCGCGACTCCACGTTCACCTTCTGGGAGACGACCACCGACCACCTGCCGCCCACCTGGGACGAGGCCCACCGCCGCCTCGCCGAACAGGCGGCCCGGGACGCCGCGGAGGGCGCCGCGCGGGGGCGCGGCTAGGGTGGCGGGATGCAGGAGCAGTACCTGACGGTGGCCCGCGAGGGCGTGCACGAGACCGAGGTCGACCGGTCGCGCTTCCTCTGCGCGCTCGCCCCCGCCGCGACCGAGCAGGAGGCCCGGGACTTCGTCGCCCGCGTCCGCCGCGAGCACCCCGCCGCCACCCACAACTGCTTCGCGTACGTGATCGGCGCCGACGCCGCCGTCCAGAAGGCCGCCGACGACGGCGAACCGGGCGGCACCGCCGGCGTGCCGATGCTCCAGATGCTGCTGCGGCGCGACGTGCGGTACGCCGTCGCCGTCGTCACCCGCTACTACGGCGGCGTGAAGCTCGGCGCCGGCGGCCTCATCCGCGCCTACGGCGGCGCCGTCGGCGAGGCCCTCGACGCCGTCGGCACCGTCACCCGCCGCCGCTTCCGGCTCGCCACCGTCACCGTCGACCACCAGCGGGCCGGCAGGCTCCAGAACGACCTGCGCGCCGCCGGCCGGTCCGTCCGCGGCGTGCGGTACGCCGACACCGTCCGCATCGAGGTCGGCCTGCCCGACGCCGACGTGGACGCCTTCCGCGGCTGGCTCGCCGACGCCACCGCCGGCACGGCCGCGCTGGAGCTCGGCGGCGAGGCGTACGGCGACGGCTGACCCCCTCCGTCCCCGTCCGGCCGCCGCGCCCGTGAACGGGGGACCCCCGTACGGATGGCAGACTTGCCCATCGGCCGGGAGGCCGGGGAGCGGTACAACGGCACAGGGGGACGAAGCGGAACCGTGAGACTTCTGCACACATCGGACTGGCACCTGGGCCGGTCCTTCCACCGCGTCGGCCTCCTCGACGCCCAGGCCGCCTTCCTCGACCACCTCCTCGCCGCCGTCCGCGACCACGACGTGGACGCGGTCCTCGTCGCCGGCGACGTGTACGACCGCGCCGTACCGCCGCTCACCGCCGTGGAGTTGTTCGACACCGCCCTGCACCGGCTCGCCGAAGCCGGCGTGCCCACGGTGATGATCTCCGGCAACCACGACTCCGCCCGCCGCCTCGGCGTCGCCGCCCGCCTCATCGAACGCGCCGGCGTCCACCTGCGCACCGACCCCGACGGCATCGGCACCCCCGTCGTCCTGCCCGACCCGCCCCACGGGGACGTCGCCTTCTACGCCGTGCCCTACCTCGAACCCGCCCTCGTACGGCAGCGCCTCGGCGCCCCGAGGACCGCCCACCGGGCCGTGCTCGCCGCCGCCATGGACCGCGTCCGCGCCGACCTCGCCGCCCGCCCGGCCGGCACCCGCTCGGTCGTCCTCGCCCACGCCTTCGTCACCGGTGGCGAACCCAGCGACAGCGAACGGGACATCACCGTCGGCGGCGCCGCCTCCGTACCGGCCGCCGTCTTCGACGGCGTCGACTACGTCGCCCTCGGCCACCTGCACGGCTGCCAGGCCCTCACCGACCGCGTCCGCTACTCCGGCTCCCCCCTCGCCTACTCGTTCTCCGAGTGGCGGCACCGCAAGTCCATGTGGCTCGTCGACCTCGCGCCCGACGGCCGCGTCACCGCCGAGCGGATCGACTGCCCCGTCCCGCGCCGCCTCGCCCGGCTCCGCGGCCGCCTCGACGACCTCCTCGCCGACCCGGCCCTCGACCACCACGAGGACGCCTGGGTCGAGGCCGTCCTCACCGACCCCGTGCGCCCCGCCGACCCCATGGCCCGGCTCGCCCGGCGCTTCCCCCACACCCTCAGCCTCGTCTTCGACCCCGAGCGCCCCGACACCGCCGACGACCTCCTCTCCTACGCCCGCCGCCTGCGCGGACGCACCGACCAGCAGATCGCGGAGGACTTCCTGACCCACGTCCGCGGCGGAGCCGGGCCCGACGACCGGGAACGGGCCGTCCTGCGGGACGCCTTCGCCGACGTCCGCGCCGACCTCGCCGTACGCGAGCGCGAGGTGGGCGGATGAGGCTCCACCGGCTCCGCGTCACCGGCTTCGGCCCCTTCGGCACCACCCAGGAGGTCGACTTCGACGCGCTCTGCGCCGCCGGCCTGTTCCTCCTCCACGGCCCGACCGGCGCCGGGAAGACCTCCGTGCTCGACGCGGTCTGCTTCGCCCTGTACGGATCGGTCCCCGGCGCCCGGCAGTCCCCCGGGGCCTCGCTGCGCAGCGACCACGCGCCCGCCGGCACCGTCACCGAGGTCACCCTCGACCTGACCGTCGCCGGCCGCCGCCTGGAGATCACCCGGCGGCCCGCCCAGCTCCGCCCCAAGAAGCGCGGCAGCGGCTTCACCACCGAGAAGGCCCAGTCCTGGCTGCGCGAGCACGACCCGGCCACCGGCACCTGGAACGGCCTGAGCCGCTCCCACCAGGAGATAGGCGAGGAGATCGCCCAACTCCTCGGCATGAGCCGCGACCAGTTCTGCCAGGTGGTCCTGCTGCCCCAGGGCGACTTCTCCCGCTTCCTGCGCGCCGACGCCGAAGCGCGCGGCAAGCTCCTCGGCCGGCTGTTCGGCACCCGCCGCTTCGCCGCCGTCGAGGAGCGCCTGGCCGAACTGCGCCGCGCCGCCGAGCGCCGGGTCCGCGACGGCGACCAGCGGCTCCTCGCACTCGCCCACCGCATGGCGCAGGCCGCCGGCGGCGCCGCCGGGGACTGGCCCGCACCCGACGGCGGACCCGGCGACCCCGGCCTCGCCGAGGC
>JAAXOU010000075.1 GCA_012396115.1 Streptomyces somaliensis DSM 40738
CGCCCGCAGGCGGCGGGAGCGCGACGCCGACCCGGCGCGGGCCGGGCTGCGCCGCTCCGTGCTCGCCGAGACGGCCCTCGCCGTGGTGCTCCTCGCGGTGACCACCGCCCTCACCGGGACCGAGCCGGGCCGCACCCAGGAGCAGGCCGACCGGGCGCGGGCCGCCGCCGCGACCGCCGTACCGGACCGGCCGGTCGACGTCGGCCTGCCGTTCGACACGGGCGGCCCGAACGGCACCGGTACCGTGCGGCTGTTCCTCGATCCCGGCCGGTCCGGGCGGAACACGCTGCGGGTCGCCGTCGACGGTCCGGACGGCCGGCCGCGGGACGCGGCCGAAGTGAAGGTGTCGTTCACGCTCGACGCACAGGGGATCGGACCGCTGCCGGTCGCGCTCGACCGGGACGCCGCCGGCCGGTGGACCGCCCGCTCGGCGCGGTTCCCGATGCCGGGGGACTGGCGCATCCGGGTGACGGTACGGACGTCCGACATCGACCAGACCACCATCGAAGAGAACGTGAAGATCGGCTGATGTGACCATGAGTGACAATCTGGAGATCTCTAGGCGCAGGCTGCTCGGCACCGTGGGCGCCGCCGGGGCGGCGGGGCTCGCGCTCGGCGGCGCCGGTGGCGCCGCCGGGTACGCGGCCCTCGGAGGCGGAGACGGCGGCGACGGCGGGCCCGCGCTGGCGGCGGTGGGCTCGGCGCGGGTGCCCTTCCGCGGCGCCCACCAGGCGGGGATCGTGCAGCCGGCGCAGGCGCGCGGTCACCTGGTGGCGTTCGACCTGGCGCCGGGTTCGGGCCGCAGGGAGGCCGCCGCGCTGATGCGCCGGTGGTCGGCGGCGGCCGAACGGCTGATGGCGGGCGAACCGGTGGGCGACGCGGACGGCGGGGTCGCGCGGGACGCGGGGCCCTGCTCCCTGACGGTCACCTTCGGGTTCGGCGCGTCCTTCTTCGACCGTACGGGGCTGGCGGCGCGGCGCCCGGAGCAGCTGGAGCCGCTGCCGGTGTTCTCGTCCGACCGGCTCGACCCGAAGCGGTCCGACGGCGACCTGTGGGTGCAGGTCGGCGCCGACGACGCGCTGGTGGCGTTCCACGCGCTGCGCACCGTCCAGCGGGAGGCGGGCGCGGCGGCGCGGGTGCGCTGGCAGATGAACGGCTTCAACCGCTCGCCCGGTGCGACCGCCCGTCCCATGACGACCCGCAACCTGATGGGGCAGATCGACGGAACGGGCAATCCCAAGCCGACCGAGCCCGGCTTCGACGGGCACGTCTTCGTGGCGCCCGGCGGCACCCAGCCGTGGATGGCCGGCGGGTCCTACGCGGTGGTGCGGCGGATCCGGATGCTGCTCGACGACTGGGAGAAGCTCCCGCTGAAGGAGCAGGAGGCGGTCATAGGCCGGCGCAAGTCCGACGGCGCCCCGCTCACGGGCGGTACGGAGACGACGGAGCTGGACCTGGAGAAGCTGGGCCCGGACGGCGGGCCGGTGATCCCGGCCGACGCGCACGCGCGGATCTCGGCGCCCGAGCAGAACGGCGGGGCGACGATGCTGCGCCGCCCGTTCTCGTACCACGACGGGATCGGCCCGGACGGGACGCCGGACGCGGGACTGCTGTTCGTCTGCTGGCAGGCGGACCCGCGGAAGGGGTTCCTGCCGGTGCAGCGGAAGCTGGACCGGGGCGACGCGCTGTCCCCGTTCATCCGGCACGAGTCGAGCGCCCTCTTCGCGGTGCCGGGGGGCCCGGCGGAGGGCGAGTACGTGGGGCAGCGGCTGCTGGAGGCGTGACGGCCGGGGCCGGGCCGCGGCGGGAGGCCCGGCCGGAAGCACCGGCGGCGCGGTGCCGGGGCGCACTAGGGTGACCGGCATGTCGGCCACGCGATTCACCTATCTGGGCCCCGAGGGCACCTTCACCGAGGCGGCGCTGCGTACGCTGCCGGAAGCCGCGACGCGCGAGCTGGTGCCGACGGTGTCGGTGCCGGCCGCCCTGGACGCCGTGCGGAACGGGGAGGCGGCCGCCGCGTTCGTGCCGATCGAGAACTCGGTGGAGGGCGGGGTCACCACCACCCTCGACGAGCTGGCGTCGGGCCGGCCGCTGGTGATCCACCGCGAGGTGCTGCTGCCCATCGCGTTCGCTCTGCTGGTGCGGCCGGGTACCGCCCTCTCCGACATCAGGACGGTGACCGGTCACCCGGTGGCGCAGCCGCAGGTGCGCAAGTGGCTGCGCGCCCACCTGCCGGACGCGGTGTGGGAGTCGGCCGCGTCGAACGCGGACGGAGCCCGGCTGGTGCGGGAGGGCCGGTACGACGCGGCGTTCGCGGGGGAGTTCGCGGCGGCGACGTACGGGCTGGAGGCGCTGTTCACGGAGATCCACGACGCGGAGAACGCCGAGACGCGGTTCGTGCTGGTGGGCCGGCCGGCGCGGCCGGCGGCGCCGACGGGCGAGGACAAGACGTCGATGGTGATCTGGCTCCGGGACGACCATCCGGGCGCCCTGCTGGAGCTCCTCCAGGAGTTCGCGGTGCGCGGCGTCAACCTGATGCTGATCCAGTCGCGTCCCACGGGCGCGGGGATCGGGAACTACTGCTTCGCGGTGGACGCCGAGGGGCACATCGCGGACCGGCGGGTGGGCGAGGCGCTGATGGGGTTGAAGCGGATCTGCCCGAAGGTGCGCTTCCTGGGCTCCTACCCGCGGGCGGGCGGAGCGGCCGGCGGGACGCGCACGCCGCGGCCCGGCACGACGGACGCCGACTTCACCGCGGCGGCGGACTGGCTGGCGCGCTGCCAGGACGGCCGGGGCGACTGAGGTCCCCCGCTCTCCCACAGGGGGCGAAGTTGTCCACAGGACACGGGGGCTTCCTGGGGACAAGTCGATATCCCGGTTTCTTTCACACACGCCCAAAACGGACAAATTCGAAGAATTTGCGCATAGAGCGATCGAGTCTTGGTCATTTACTCCCCACACTCACGTCATCTCGATTCTCCCCGCCCACCCCATGGAGTGAAGAATTCCCACTCGAATGTGCGGCCGGAGGGGGTTTGAGCAGGGGAACAGGCCCGCCACAGCCCCTCCCTGGGTGGTCGATCCGGAAATCCACACCCTTTCCACACAGCCTGTGGATAACTTCCCTCCGGGCGACCGCCTCTGTGGAAAAGTCAGGCGCCCCGATCGGTCCCCACCCGAACATCGGCATTCTCGGCATTCTCCGTCGCGATCACCGGCGAACACGATAACCACGACAACCGTGACAACAAGGACGGAGCGGTGTGCCGGCGAAGGGGCGGCACGCGGTGGGGACGGTCGGCGCGCACCGGTAGCCTGGGGGGGTGATTGACCTTCGCCTGCTCCGTGAGGACCCCGACCGTGTGCGCGCCTCCCAGCGCGCCCGTGGAGAGGACGTCGAACTCGTCGACGCCCTGCTCTCCGCCGACGAGCGGCGCAGGTCGTCCGGCGTCCGCTTCGACGAACTCCGCTCCGAGCAGAAGTCGCTCGGCAAGCTGATCCCCAAGGCGTCCCCCGAGGAGAGGGCCGAGCTGCTCAAGCGGGCCGAGCAGCTCAAGGCCGACGTCAAGGCCGCCGACGCCGAGCAGCACGAGGCCGACGAGGAGGCCCGGCGCCTGCTGCTCCAACTCGGCAACCTCGTCCACCCCGACGTCCCGGTGGGCGGCGAGGAGGACTTCGTCGTCCTGGAGACGCACGGCACGATCCGCGACTTCGCCGCCGAGGGCTTCGAACCGAAGGACCACCTGGAACTCGGCGAGGCGCTGGGCGCCATCGACGTCGAGCGCGGCGCGAAGGTGTCCGGCTCGCGCTTCTACTACCTGACGGGCGTCGGCGCGCTGCTGGAGCTCGCGCTGGTCAACGCGGCGATCGCGCAGGCCACGGAGGCCGGCTTCGTCCCGATGCTCACGCCGGCGCTGGTCCGCCCGCGCGCCATGGAGGGAACCGGCTTCCTCGGCCAGGCGGCGGAGAACGTCTACCACCTGGAGAAGGACGACTTCTACCTGGTCGGCACGTCCGAAGTGCCCCTCGCCGCCTACCACATGGACGAGATCCTCGACGCCGACAGGCTGCCGCTGCGGTACGCCGGCTTCTCCCCCTGCTACCGCCGCGAGGCCGGTACGTACGGCAAGGACACCCGCGGCATCTTCCGCGTCCACCAGTTCGACAAGGTCGAGATGTTCTCCTACGTCGCGCCGGAGGACGCCGAGGCCGAGCACCGGCGGCTGCTGGAGTGGGAGAAGCAGTGGCTGACCGCGCTGGAGCTGCCGTTCCAGGTGATCGACGTGGCCAGCGGCGACCTGGGCGCCTCCGCCTCGCGCAAGTACGACTGCGAGGCGTGGATCCCGACGCAGGGCAGGTACCGCGAGCTGACCTCCGCGTCGAACTGCGACGGCTTCCAGGCCCGGCGCCTGTCCGTGCGCATGCGCGACGGCAAGAAGGTCCAGCCGCTCTCGACGCTCAACGGCACGCTGTGCGCCGTCCCGCGCACGATCGTGGCGATCCTGGAGAACCACCAGCTGGCCGACGGCTCGGTCCGGGTGCCCGCGGTCCTGCGGCCGTACCTCGGCGGACGGGAGCTGCTGGAGCCCGTGGCCAGGTGAGCCCCTTCCCCTACCGGCTCGTCGCGACGGACCTCGACGGGACGCTGCTGCGTCCCGACGGGACCGTGTCGCGGCGCACCCGGGACGCGCTCGCCGCCGCCGCGGCGGCGGGCGCCGCGCACATCGTGGTCACCGGCCGCTCCGTGCCCTGGACCCGCCACATCCTCGACGACCTCGGCTACGAGGGCCTCGCGGTGTGCGGCCAGGGCGCGCAGGTCTACCACGCGGGCGAGCACCGGCTGCTGACGTCGGTGACGCTGGACCGGCGGCTGGCGGCGCTCGCCCTGGCGAAGCTGGAGGCCGAGATCGGTCCGCTGGCGCTGGCCGCCGGCCGTGACGGCCCGGACGGCGAGTTCCTGATCGGCCCCGGTTACCGGCTGCAGGACGACACCCTGTCGTGCCTGCCCTTCGAGGACCCGGCGGACCTGTGGTCGGCGCCGCTGAACAAGGTGTACATCCAGCACCCCGGCCTGGATGACGACGCCCTGGCCTCGGCCGCGCGCCGGGTGGTCGGCGACCTCGTCGACGCCGTCGTGGCGGGCGCGGGCATAGTGGAGATCCTGCCGCTGGGCCTCAGCAAGGCGACCGGTCTCTCCCTGGCGGCCCGCCGCCTGGGCCTGGGGGCGGCGGACACGATCGCGTTCGGCGACATGCCCAACGACATCCCCATGTTCACCTGGGCCCGGCACGGCGTCGCCATGGCCAACGCCCACGACGCCCTGAAGGACGTGGCCGACGAGGTCACCGGGGCCAACGACGCGGACGGCATCGCCGCGGTCCTGGAGCGGCTGCTCCCCCGCTGAGCCCGGTCGGCCCCGGCGGGCGGCCGCCGGAGCGCGGCGGCCGTTCCGCCGCCCGGGGCCGGCACGGGGGCGGTCAGAGGTTGATCATGTGCCCGGCGAGGCCGTGCACGGCGTCCTTCACCGCCTCGCCCAGCGTCGGGTGGGCGTGCACGTTGCGCGCCACCTCGTGGACCGTGAGGTCCCACCGCTGGGCCAGGGTCAGCTCGGGCAGCAGCTCCGTGACGTCGGGGCCGATCAGGTGGGCGCCGATGATCTCGCCGTACTTCGCGTCGCTGATCAGCTTCACGAAGCCCGTCGAGTACCCGAGGCCGTGCGCCTTGCCGTTCGCGGTGAAGGGGAACTTGACGACCTTGACGTCGAAGCCCTTCTCCCGCGCCTGCTCCTCCGTCCAGCCGAAGCTGGCGATCTGCGGCTGGCAGTACGTGGCGCGCGGGATCATCGGGTAGTCGAGCTCCATCGTCTCGGCGCCCGCGATCGTCTCGGCGGCCACGATGCCCATGGCCTCCGCCGTGTGCGCCAGCATGAGCTTCGCGGTCACGTCGCCGATGGCGTAGACGTGCGGCACCGACGTGCGGCAGCGGCCGTCCACCTCGATGGCGCCGCGCTCGGTGAGCCGCACGCCCGTCGCCTCCAGGCCGTAGCCCGTGACGTTCGGCGCGAAGCCGATCGCCTGCAGGACCATGTCGGCCTCCAGCACCCGCTGCGCGCCGTCCTTGCCCGCGACCGTGACGCGGACCTGCGGACCCGACTCGTCGATCGCCTCCACGCGCGTGGAAGTCAGGACGTCGACGCCCATCCTGCGGTACTGCTTGGCGAGCTCCGCCGAGACGTCCCTGTCCTCCAGCGGCGCCATCCGGTCGAGGAACTCGACGATCGTGACCTTCACGCCGTAGTTGCGCATCACGTACGCGAACTCGATGCCGATCGCCCCGGCGCCCGCGATGACGACGGAGCCCGGCAGGTCCTCGGTGAGGATCAGCTCCTCGTACGTGACCACGCGGTCGCTGCGGCGCGTGCCGGGCAGCAGGCGCGGGGTGGCGCCGGTCGCGATGACGCAGTCGTCGAACGAGATCGTGGTGGTCGAGCCGTCCGCCCCGGCCACCCGGAGGGTGTGGGCGTCGAGGAACGTGCCCCGGCCCGTGAACTCGGTGATCTTGTTCTTCTTCATCAGGTAGTGGACGCCCTTGGCCCGGCCGTCGGCGACCCGGCGGCTGCGCCGGAACGCCTCGCCGTAGTCGAAGGAGACCCGGCCCTCGACCCTGATGCCGAACGTCTCCGCCTCGTGGGTGAAGATGTGCGCCAGCTCGGCGTTGCGCAGCAGCGCCTTGGTCGGGATGCAGCCGACGTTCAGGCAGACGCCGCCCCAGTACTTCTCCTCCACCACCGCGACGCGCTTGCCCAGCTGGGCGGCGCGGATCGCGGCGACGTAACCGCCGGGGCCTGCACCGAGCACGACGACGTCGAAGCGGTCTGACATGGCTTGCTCCCCAGGGTGTGAGTGCGGGTCGTACGGGCCGTGCGGGTCGCGCCCGGGGCCACAGTAATCCCGCCCGGCCCCGTCCGCCCCGGCACCCGCCTCCCCGCGGGCCCCGGCCGGCCCCTACTCCTCGCCCGCCAGGACGAGGGCCCGCAGCTTCCGGCCGGCGAGCCAGGTGGCGGCGGCGGTCACCACGGCCAGCAGGACCGCCGCTACCGGCAGCGCCACGTCGGAGGAGACCAGCCCCTCACTGCGGGTGACCTCCTCGGCGACCGCGAGGGCCCACTGCTGGACGCTCAGCGTGCGCACCCCGGAGACGAGGCTGCCGAACAGGTTCTCCCAGACCAGCGCGTAGACGAGGCCGAGGACGACGGCGTGCCTGCTGACCGTGCCGAGGAGGAGGAACAGGGCGCTGTACGCGATCGAGGCGACGAGCGCGGCGACCGTGTACGCCACCGCGACCTGCTGGCCGTTGCCGTTGAGGACCAGACCGGCGATCAGGGTGGGGACGGCCGAGAAGACCATGGTCACGGCGATGGCGACCACCAGCTTGGTGAGGATGATCGTGTGGCGCTTCACCGGCTTGGCGAGGAGGTGGACGATCGAACCGTCGTCGATCTCCGGGCCGATCGCGCCCGTGCCCGCGATGACGCCGATCAGCGGCACCATCGTGGCCAGCGCGAACCCGCCGAGCAGGTCCGCGGCGATCTGGTCGTCGGCGCCCTGCAGGAGGCGGACGGCCACCGAGATGACGATCAGCAGGGCGGGGAGGGCGAAGAGGACGGCGGCGCGGCGGCGGCCGAGCAGGCCCCGGTAGGTGAGCCGGGCGACTGTGGGGTGGTACATGGTCGAGGGCTCCCTTCAGGCCGCGACGAGGTAGGAGAAGACCGACTCGAGGGACTCGTCCGAGGGCGAGACCGTCAGCAGCCGGATGGAGTGCTCGCGGGCGACCCGCGGCAGCAGCTCCGTGAAGCGGCCGAAGTCCACCGCCTGCACGCGCAGGACCCCCTCGCGCACGTCCACCTCGATGCCGGTGGTCGACGGGTCGGCGATGAGCGCGGCGGCCAGGGCCCGGTCGTCGCTGGAGCGCACCAGGTAGCGGTGCGGGCGGTCGGTCATCAGGCGGCGGATGCGGCGGAAGTCGCCGCTGGCCGCGTGCCGTCCGGCGACGACGACCTCGATGTGGGAGGCGAGCTGCTCGACCTCCTCCAGGATGTGCGACGAGAACAGGACCGTGCGGCCGTCCGCGCCCATGTGCCGCAGCAGGTCCATCAGCTGCATGCGCTGGCGGGGGTCCATGCCGTTGAACGGTTCGTCGAGGAGGAGGACGGAGGGGTCGTGGACGAGGGCGGAGGCCATCTTCACCCGCTGCCGCATGCCCTTGCTGTACGTGCCGATCTTCCGGTCCTGCGCGTACTCCATCTCGACGGTGGCGAGCGCGCGGCGCGCCTCCGCGTCGCCGAGGCCGTGCAGTTCGGCGTTGGCGACGACGAACTCGCGTCCGGTGAGGAAGTCGTACATCGCCTCCCGCTCCGGTACGACGCCGATGTGGCGGTAGACGGACTCGTTGCGCCACACCGGCTCCCCGTCGAGGGTGACGGTGCCGGTGGAGGGGGCGAGGAAGCCGCCCATCATGTTGATGAGGGTCGACTTGCCGGCGCCGTTCGGGCCGAGGAGGCCGGTCACGCCGGGGCCGACGGTCATGGTGACGTCGTTGACGGCGACGACGTTGCCGAACCAGCGGGACGCGTGGTCGATGTGGAGGGTGGTCACAGCCCGACCTTTCGGTAGCGGCGCATCAGGGCGGCGTACGAGCCGGCGACGAGCGCGAGGGCGGCCAGCAGGTACACCGTGCCGGCGGCGGTGCCGGGCCCCGTCCCGCCGGGGAAGGACGTGGTGGCGCCGAGGAAGGCGGTCTGCACGCCGTCGACGAGGGTGGTCGGCGAGAACAGGCCCAGCCAGACCACGGCGTCCGGGTTGCCGGTGGACCAGGCGATGGCCTGGACGGTGGTGACGGCACCGTACGAGACGAACAGCACGGCGATCACGACGGCGACGCCGAAGCCGCGGCGGGGCGTCAGGGCGGCCAGCAGCAGGCCGATCCCGCCGAAGAGGAGGGAGAGCAGCGCCACGGACACGAGCCCCTGGGCGAAGCCCTCCGTCTGGTCGGCGAAGTCCATCTTCGCCAGCAGCGACCCCGCGTAGAGGACGAGCAGCGGGGAGGCGGTCAGGAGGAACAGCGCGGACGCCATCGCGCCGTACTTGGCGAGGACGTAGTCGACGCGCTCGACGGGACGGGAGAAGTACAGCGGGACGGTGCGGAAGCGCAGGTCGCGCGAGACGGACTGCGGCGCCTGGGAGGCCACGTACAGGGCGATGACCAGTTGCATGTAGATCGCGTAGCTCGTGTAGTCCACGCTCAGGGAGCGGGACTTCGTGATGACGGCGACCGCGACGATGATCAGCGCCGGTACGCACATGACGCCGAAGAGGAGCATCGGCAGCACCTTCGACCTGGCGCTGCGGCCGAGCCCGTACGCCCCGCGCAGGGACTGCGCGTACAGGGACCTGCGGGCGTAGGCGCGGCCGAGGCGGGGGCCGTCGTACCGGCGGTACCCGATGTCGTGGATCCGGGTCTCGGTGTTCACCGGGCCTGCACCTCCGGGGACCGGTCGGCCGTCGTGCCGGGGCGGAACACCTCGGCTATGCGGTGGCGGCGCTGCTCCATGCGGACGAGGCCGAGCCCCAGGTCGGCGACGGTGTCGCGCACGATGTCGTGGGTCTCCTCGCCGGTGGCCTCCAGCAGCAGGACGTGGCCCGCGCCGGGCAGGCCCTCCTCCGCGCGCCCGTGGAGCGCCACCCCGGCGGCGGCGAGGGCCGCCCGCAGGGCCGCCGTGCCGTCGGGATGGGCGTCGGAGTCGGTGACCTCGACGGCGAGGGTCGTCGTGGTCCGGGTGAAGTCGCTGGTGGAGCTGGAGCGCAGGAGGCGGCCGCCGTCGACGACGACGACGTGGTCGCAGGTCCGCTCCAGCTCGCCGAGCAGGTGCGAGGTGACCAGCACCGAGATGCCGAAGTCCATCCAGACCCGGCGGATCAGGCCCAGCATGTCGTCCCGGCCGACCGGGTCGAGGCCGTTCGTCGGCTCGTCGAGGAGGACCAGGCGGGGGTCGTGGACCAGCGCCTGGGCGAGCTTCACCCGCTGCTTCATGCCGGTGGAGTAGCCGCCCATGGGGCGGTACCGCTCCTCGTACAGGCCGACGTGGCGCAGTGTGTCGGCGGTGCGCTCGCGGGCGGCGGTGGGCGGGAGCCCCGACATGCGCGCCATGTGGACGACGAACTCGGTGGCCGAGACGTCCGGCGGCAGGCAGTCGTGCTCCGGCATGTAGCCGACGTGCTCGCGGATGGCGGGGCCGTGCGTCGCCACGTCGAGGCCGAGGACCTCGGCGCGGCCCTCGGTGGCGGGGGACAGGCCCAGCAGAATCTTGATCATCGTCGACTTGCCGGCCCCGTTGGCACCCACGAGCCCGGTCACACCGGGCCCGATGTCCAGGGAGAGCCGGTCGAGGGCGGTCACCCGGGGGAACCGCTTGCTGAGGCTTTCGGTGGCGATCACAGTCACGTTCCGACCGTAGTGGCGCGCGTCGCGGCGCGCGTCAGCCCTGGCGGCTGGATCCCCGTCCGACTCCAGGAGTACGTGCCCGTAGGGGGAGGGGCGGGTCCCATCGGGTCCTTCGCGGGCCGGTCGCGCGTTCCCGGAGCCGCCTCCGGGCATGTCACGTTCGTCGGCGTCGGCGGGAGGTGCCGACGGGAGATGCCGGCGGGAGATGCCGGCGGGACGCGGGCCGGGTACGGGCGCCCGCGGGACGGGAGGAGTGGCGTGAGTCTGCCGAGGGGCGCCCGCGAGTGCCGGATCCGTACGGGCGGGGTCGAGCTGTGCGTCGCCGAGCTGGGCGGCCCGGACCGCCCGACCGTGGTCCTGGTGCACGGCTACCCGGACTCCAAGGAGGTGTGGTCCGGGGTCGCCGCGCGGCTGGCCGACCGGTTCCACGTCGTCCTGTACGACGTGCGGGGGCACGGCCGGTCGACGGCACCGGTGCCGCTGCGCGGGGGCTTCGCGCTCCGGAAGCTGACGGACGACTTCCTGGCGGTGGCGGACGCGGTCAGTCCCGGCCGGCCGGTCCACCTGGTGGGGCACGACTGGGGGTCGGTGCAGGGCTGGGAGTTCGCCACGACCGGGCGCACCGAAGGCAGGATCGCCTCCTTCACGTCGGTTTCGGGACCGTCCCTGGACCACCTCGGCCACTGGATCCGGGAACGGGCGCGGCGGCCGACGCCGCGCGGCGTGGGCCAGTTGCTGGAGCAGGGCGCCAGATCCTGGTACGTGTACGCGCTGCACGTGCCGGTGCTGCCGGAGCTGGCCTGGCGGGGGCCGCTGGGCAGGCGGTTCGCCGGCGTACTGCGGCGGGCGGCGAGAAGGTCCGCGCAGGACTACCCGACCGGGTCGCTGCCCTCGGACGCCGCGCACGGCGCGTGGCTGTACCGGGACAACGTGCGCTCCCGGACGCGGCGGCCCCGCCCGGACCCGTACGCGCACGTGCCGGTGCAGCTGGTCAGGCCGACCGGGGACGTGTTCCTGTCGGAGCGGCTCCACGACGACCTGGCCCGGTGGGCCCCGCGGCTGGTGCGGCGCACCCTGCGGGCGGGGCACTGGGTGCCGCTCACCCACCCGGACCGGCTGGCCGCGTGGATCGCCGAGTTCGTCGCGGCGAACGAGGGGGAGGGCGCGGGGGTGCCGCCCGCCGCGGTGACGGGCGGCGGCGCCGGGTCCGCCCCCCGCCCCGGGCCGGGGCGGGATCCGGAGCGGGCCGAGCCGGGGCCGGATCGGGAGCCGCCGGACACCGGGGAGGGTCCGGGTCGGGGTCAGGGGGCGGGTCAGGGGCCGACTCGGGGGACGGATCGGGGCCGGGCGCCGGACCAGGGTCAGGGGCCGTCGGGCACCGGATAGGGGGCCGGTTGTCCACAAAATCGGCAACAGAACTGTGGATAAGCCGAGTTGGCTGTGGACCAAACCTGCTCCGCGGTTTTTCCGTGGCGGAACCGCGTGATCCCTGACACGCTGCCGCCATGGACGGACGACGCACCGTGAAGGTGTCGAAGTACCTCGCGCGGCACCTGCGCCACCAGCCCGAGCGGATCGGCCTCGTCCTCGACCCGCAGGGCTGGGTCGCCGTCGACGACCTGCTGCGGGCCACGGCCCGGCACGGCGTGCCGCTCAGCCGGGCCGAGCTGGAGCACGTGGTCGCGGTGAACGACAAGCGGCGCTTCACCATCGACGGCGAACGCGTCCGCGCGAACCAGGGCCACACCGTCGACGTGGACCTCGGCCTGCCGCCCGCCGTTCCGCCCGCCCACCTCCACCACGGCACCGTCGCCCCCCGCCTGGACGCCATCCGGGCCGAGGGCCTGCGTCCCATGGGCCGTCACCACGTCCACCTCTCGTCCGGCCCGGAGACCGCCGCCGCGGTCGCGGCCCGGCGGGGCCGACCGGTCGTCCTCACCGTGGACGCCGGCGCCATGCACGGCGACGGCCTCGTCTTCCGTGTCAGCGCCAACGGCGTCTGGCTCACGGACGGCGTACCCCCGCCCTACCTGCGGTTCCCGGACTGACCGCGGTGCCCGCGCGGCCGCCCGGTCCCGCCCCGGCGGCGCCTTCCCGGCGGTGGGAGGCCCCGCGTATCGTCGGGGCATGCGTCTGAGCACGGTCGTCCTCCCCGTACACCGGTGGAGCGAGGGGCGGAAGATCTGGCGGCGGGCCGAAGAACTCGGGTTCCACGCCGCGTACACCTACGACCACCTCTCCTGGCGGACCTTCCGGGACGGGCCCTGGTTCGGCGCCGTGCCCACGCTCACGGCCGCGGCCGCGGTGACCCGGGACATCCGCCTGGGCACCCTCGTGACCTCGCCGAACTTCCGCCACCCGGTCACGCTCGCCAAGGAGCTGATCACACTGGACGACGTCTCCGGCGGCCGGATCACCCTCGGCGTCGGCGCGGGCGGCACCGGCTTCGACGCGACGGCGCTCGGCCGGGAGGCGTGGACGCCCCGGGAGCGGGCGGACCGGTTCGCCGAGTTCGTAGCGCTCCTCGACCGGCTCCTCACCGAGGACGCCGTCACCCGGGAGGGCGTCCACTACTCGGCCCGTGAGGTGCGCAACGTGCCGGGGTGCGTCCAGCGGCCGCGGCTGCCGTTCGCCGTGGCGGCGACCGGCCCGCGCGGGATGCGGTTGGCCGCGCGGTACGGCCGGGCGTGGGTCACCACCGGAGACCCGAAGCTGTCCGAGACGGGTACGCCCGAGCAGTCCCGGGCGGCGCTCCGCGAGCAGGTCGGGAGACTGGGCGAGGCGTGCGCCCGGGTCGGCCGGGACGTGGGGGAATTGGACAAGATCCTCCTCACCGGATTCACCCCCGAGGCGAACGGCCTCCTGGAGTCCGTGGACGCCTTCGTGGATTTCGCCGGGCGCCACGCGGAGCTGGGCTTCGACGAGATCGTGGTGCACGCTCCCGTTCCCGACTCGGTGTTCGCCGCCGACGAGGCCGTCTTCGAACGGATCGCCCTTGAGGGAATGGCCCAGCTGGAGCGCTGAGCCCCCGGACCGCCGAGCCGCCGGACCGGCCGGGCCGGGCTCCGGCCGGTTCCGGACCGCCCCGTTCCGCCCGGTATCGGAATGCGGCTCGAATGTGCGGGGTCCCGCACGTCCGTGCGCTGGAGGAGCGGCACGTCCGGGACAATGGACACGTGACCTCACCGACCACCTCCCCCAGCAGCCGCCCGACGTCGCGGTGGCGGCCCCGGCTGATCGCCACCGACCTCGACGGGACGCTCCTGCGCGACGACAAGTCCGTGTCGGACCGGACGGTCGCCGCGCTCGCCGCCGCCGAGGAGGCCGGCATCGAGGTCTTCTTCGTCACCGGGCGGCCCGCCCGGTGGATGAGCGTGGTCAGTGAACACGTCCACGGCCACGGGCTGGCGATCTGCTCCAACGGGGCGGCCGTGGTCGACCTCCACTCCGGGGGGAGGATCGTCGAGGTGCGGGCGCTGGAGCGGTCGACCGCGTACGACGTCGTCGGGACCCTGCGCCGGGAGGCCCCCGGCGCGGCCTTCGCGATGGAGTTCGCCGACGGCATCCGCCACGAGCCGGACTACCCGCCCCTCCACCTGGACGCCGCCGTCGCGGTCGGTCCCGCCGAGAAGCTGCTCCACGAGGAGGTGCCCGGCGCCGGGGCGCCGCTGCTGAAGCTGCTGGTCCTCCACCGCGACCTCACGCCCGACGGCTTCCTCGCGCTGGCCCGTACGGCAGCCGGCCACCGCGCCACGATCACCCGCTCCAGCCCCACGGCGCTGCTGGAGGTGAGCGGTCTCGGCGTCTCCAAGGCCAGCACGCTCGCCCTGTGCTGCGCCGAGCGCGGCATCTCGGCCGACGAGGTCGTGGCCTTCGGCGACATGCCCAACGACATCGAGATGCTCACCTGGGCGGGCAGGTCCTACGCCATGGGCAACGCCCATCCGGACGTCGTCGCGGCCGCCTCCGGCCGGACCTTCGCCAATGAGGAGGACGGCGTCGCCGCCGTCATCGAGGCCATCCTCGCCGACGGCTGACGCACCCGGGCCGGGCCGTCCGCCTACCGCCCGGCACCGGAGCGAACGCCCCCTCGCGCACCGCCCGGCGCGGACGCGCCCGCCGGCGCGCCGAGGCGCGGATCCGCCGCGCGTTCCCGCTCCCGCATCCGCCGCAGGGGCCCCTCCACGGTCACCAGGTCCTCGTACGGGCCGCGTTGGACGACCCGGCCGCCCGACAGGACCACCACCTCGTCGACGGCGTCGAGGCCGTGCGACCGGTGCGTGATGAGCACCGTGGCACGGCCGCGCGTGGCCCGCAGCAGGTCCTCGGTGAGCGCGTCGGCCGTGTCCGGGTCGAGGTGTTCGGCGGGCTCGTCGAGGACGAGGACCGGGAAGTCCGCGAGGAGCGCGCGGGCCAGGGCGAGCCGCTGCCGCTGTCCTCCGGAGAGCCGCGCGCCGTGCTCGCCGACCGGTGTGTCCAGGCCGTCCGGCAGTTCGTCGACCCAGTCCAGCAGCCGCGCCGCCGCCAGCGCCCGGCGCAGTTCGCCGTCGTCCGCACCGGTCCTGGCCAGCCGGAGGTTCTCGCGGACGGTGCTGTCGAAGAGGTGGGCGTCCTGGGCGCACAGTCCGACGAACCGGCGCACGTCGTCCCCGTCGAGCGCCGTGGCGTCGGTGCCGCCGAGGCGGTACGTGCCGCTCCCCGTCCCCACGAAGCGCAGCAGCACCTGTGCCAGCGTCGTCTTGCCGGCCCCGGACTCGCCGACGACGGCGACCCGCCGCCCCTCCTCCAGGCGCAGGTCGACCGAGACGAGTGCGTCCCGCTCCTGCCCGGGATGGCGGGCCGAGACCCCGCGCAGCTCCAGCGGGAACGGTCCCGCGGGCGCCGGCGCGGGCCGCTCGGGCTCCACCACGGGAACGGGCGCGTCGAGCACCTCGAAGACCCGCTCGGCACTGCGCCGCGCCCGCCGCCGGTACCGCACCGCCGACGGCATCCCGGCCACGGCCTCGAACGCGGCGAGCGGGGTGAGGACCACGGCCGCCAGGGCCACCCCGTCGAGCCGCCCGTCGCGCACCGCCCCGACGCCGACCAACGCGGCCGCGGCCACGGTCAGCCCGGTGGTCAGCTCGACGAGCCCGCCGCCGAGGGCCGACGCGGCGGACTGGCGCGCGGCGATCCGGGTGAGCTCCCCGTCCGCCCGCCGGGCCCGTTCCACGCGGTCCCGCAGCGCGCCGGCCACCGTCAGCTCGGCGCAGCCGCGCAACAGGTCGACCACCCGGCCGGCGAGGGCGCCGCGGGCGGGCGCGAGCCGGTGCTCGGCGCGGCGGGCGACGATGCCGCCGAGCGCCGGGACGGCGACCCCCGCGACGAGCAGGCCGGCCGCGAGGACGGCCCCCGCCTCGGGCAGCAGCCACGCCGTGACCCCGGCGGCACCGGTGCCGACCAGCAGCGCCGCCCCGGCGGGCAGCAGCCAGCGGAGCCAGTAGTCCTGCAGGGCGTCCACATCGGAGACGAACCGCGACAGCAGGTCGCCGCGCCGGGTGTGGCGCAGCCCGGCCGGGGCGATGCGCTCCAGGCGCCGGTAGGCGGCCACCCGGAGATCGGCCAGCATGCGCAGTACGGCGTCGTGCGACACGAGCCGCTCGGTGTACCGGAACACCGCACGGCCGATGCCGAAGGCCCGGGTCGCGGTGACGGCGACCATCAGGTGGAGCACCGGCGGCTGCTCGGACGCCCGTGAGACCAGCCAGCCGGACACGGCCATGAGACCGACGGCCGACGCGAGGGCGAGGGCTCCGAGCAGCATCGCCAGCGCGAGGCGGCCCCGCAGTTCGCCCGCCATCGCCCGGACCCGGGGGAGGACGCGCCGCGGACCGGCGGCGCGCTCCGGACGGGTGGCGGACCGGACGGCGCCCCCGG
>JAAXOU010000076.1 GCA_012396115.1 Streptomyces somaliensis DSM 40738
GCCCCGGGCCGCCCGGCCGCCGCGACGGGGGCGCCCGGGGGCGGCGGGCGGCGAACCTGGCATTCAACCGCCGCACATCCCCGCTCCGCCGAACGGTCACGCCGAGGCCAGGCGGCAGCGGCACAAGTAGGGGTACGGGCCACCGCACCCCCGCGGCAGCCCCCGCCGCCCGGCCAAGGAGCCCCCATGTCCCTCACGACCCCGGCCCCGGTCACCACCGTCCCGCCCGCCCCGGCACCCGCGCTCCCCTACCGGGTCTCCCTCGCCCGCGAGCAGGAGGACGTGCGCGCCGCACAGCGCCTGCGGCACCTCGTCTTCGCCGGCGAGATGGGCGCGCGCCTCGACGGCCCGGATCCCGGTCTCGACAGCGACGCCTTCGACGCCTACTGCGACCACCTCCTCGTACGGGAGGAGGCCACCGGCGAGGTCGTCGGCACCTACCGCCTCCTCCCGCCCGATCGGGCGCGCGTGGCCGGCCGCCTCTACTCGGACGGCGAGTTCGACCTCGCCCGCCTCGCGCCCCTCCGCGACGACCTCGTCGAGGTCGGCCGCTCCTGCGTGCACCCCGCGCACCGCAACGGCGCCGTCATCTCCCTCATCTGGGCCGGCATCGCCCGGTACATGGCCCGCGGCGGCCACAACTGGCTCGCCGGCTGCTGCTCCCTGCCGCTCGCCGACGGCGGCGCCCTCGCCGCCGCCACCTGGGACGCCGTCAAGGCCAAGCACCTCGCCCCCGAGGAGTACTGGGTCACCCCGCGCCGCCTGTGGTCCCCCGACGGCGTCGCCCGGCCCGCCACCCGCACCGAGCTCCCGGCGCTGCTGCGCGGCTACCTCCGCCTCGGTGCCTGGGTGTGCGGAGCGCCCGCCCACGACCCGGACTTCGGCGTCGCCGACCTGTACGTCCTGCTGTCGCTGCGCCGCACCAACCCCCGCTACCTGCGCCACTTCCTCTCCCTCGGCGCGGAGTGATGAGCGTCTGGCTGCCGTCCGCACCCTGCACCCCCGAGCTGTGCGCCACCCCCGCCCTCCCGGTGGCCGGCCCCCTCCGTGCGGCCCTGCGCCTCACCGCCGGGGTCGGGGCCGTCCTCGCCGGGGTGCTCCTCGCCCCGTTCACCGCGCTGCTCACCCCGGCCGGCCGCCGGCTGCTGACCCGCCTGTGGTGCCGGGCCGTCCTGCGCGCCTTCGGCGTCCGGGTCCGCGTCACCGGCCACCCGCCGACGTCCGGGCCGCTCCTGGTCGTCGCCAACCACGTGTCCTGGCTCGACGTCCCCCTCGTCGCAGCCGTCCTGCCCGGCCGGATGGTCGCCAAGCGGGAGGTGCGCCACTGGCCGCTGCTCGGGCCGCTCGCGGCCTTCGGAGGCACCCTCTTCCTCGACCGGGACCGCCTGCGCGCCCTGCCGGGCGCGGTCCGCTCCCTCGCCCGCTCCCTCACCGCCGGGCACCGGGTGGTGGTCTTCCCCGAGGGCTCCACCTGGTGCGGCCGGGCCCACGGCAGGTTCCGCCCGGCCGCCTTCCAGGCCGCCCTCGACGCGGGCGCCCCCGTCCGGTCCCCCGGGCGGATCGGCGAACTCCCAGGCGGCGAGGTGCACGCCGTCGGCCCCGGTCAGATCGATGCGTCGCACCATGTGCCCCGGCTCCCCCTTCTGTCCCCTCGGACGACCTGTCACATCGGATACCCCGACAGGCTATCGAACACATATTCGAGAGCGGGGATGCGGGCGGCAACACCGCTCGTTCGTGTGACACCGCTCAAGGATTGAGGGGCCCCGTCGGGGGGAGATCTTCAGCGGGAGGCGGACCACTCGGGGAAAAGGGGTCCGACGGGACCGACCCTGAGAGCTCGGGGCTCCGGGTCGGTACAGGGGAGGCCGGGTCCCGGTGCCGAGAGGCGCCGGGACCTTCTCCGTGGCCGGGTGCGCGCCCCCGGCACGTACGGCGCCCCGCACGGCTCCCTCCCGCGGCGGACGGCCGGCCCGGTGCCCGGACCGGCGCGTACGCGACCGGCGCCGTCCCGCGCGGGAGCGCTCCGCACGGTGCGGGTGGCACGACCCCGTCCGGACCGGGGAGGGCGGGCCGGGCGCCCTCAGCGCTTGGCGACGAAGACGTGCGACGCCACGTCGGCACCGAGCTCGGCGGCCTCGCCGCCGCTGCCGACCAGCACACCGCCGGGCGAGTCGGTCACGCTCACCACGGAACCGGGCTGCACGCCGGCGCGCCGCAGCGTGTGCATCAGCTGGGCGTCCGTCTGGATGGGCTCGCCGATCCGGCGCACCACCACCGTCTTGCCCTCCGCGCCCGCGTCCAGCTCGGACAGCGCCACCATCTCCTCGTCGAGGAACGGGTCGGCCTCCGTCTGCTCGCCCAGCTCCTCCAGGCCCGGGATCGGGTTCCCGTACGGCGACTCCGTCGGGTGGCGCAACAGCTCCAGGACGCGGCGCTCGACGGCCTCGCTCATCACGTGCTCCCAGCGGCACGCCTCGGCGTGGACCTGCTCCCACTCCAGGCCGATCACGTCCACGAGCAGGCACTCCGCGAGCCGGTGCTTGCGCATCACGCGCGTGGCCAGCCGGCGGCCCTCCTCCGTCAGCTCCAGGTGGCGGTCCCCGGCGACGGTCACCAGCCCGTCGCGCTCCATCCGGGCGACCGTCTGGCTGACCGTGGGGCCGCTCTGGTCGAGCCGCTCCGCGATACGGGCGCGCATGGGCACCACGCTCTCCTCCTCCAGCTCGAGGATGGTGCGGAGATACATCTCCGTGGTGTCGATCAGTCCGGACATGCGTGCCCCTCGATGCGTGACTTCCAGTGTGCGCGGCCCCGGCTCAATTGTTGCGCATCCGCGGACGGCCGTGCCGCCGCGGAGGGCGGCGGCCGGGTGTCGCGTTGACAGGGGGCGGGCCGGGCCGCACCGTGATCCGCGACACCCGACAGGAAGGCCGTGGCGATGGACGACAGCACGCTGGCCGATCGGTTCCTCGACTCCGTGATCGGCCTGCTCCGGCGGGTGCGGGACGAGGAGGCCGCGCCCGTCGCCGCCGCGGGCGCCGCCGTCGCCGACACGGTCGCGGCCGGCGGCCGCCTCTTCGCCTTCGGCGCCGGCCACTCGTCGCTGCCCGCGCAGGACCTCGTGTACCGGGCGGGCGGCCTGGCCCTGATGAACCTGCTCGCCGTCCCCGGCGCGGTCGGCGTCGACGTGGCGCCCGTGACGCTCGGCTCCGCCCTGGAGCACGTGGCGGGCCTGGCCGCGGCGGTCCTGGACTCGTCGCCCGCGCGCGCCGGGGACCTGTTGGTGGTCGTCTCGCTGTCCGGGCGCAACGCCCTGCCCGTCGAGATGGCCGCCGGCGCCCGCGAGCGGGGTCTGAAGGTCGTCGGCGTCACGTCCGCGGCGTACGCGCGGGGGACCCGCCCGCGGAACGCCTCGGGGACCTTCCTGGGGGACCACTGCGACGTCGTCCTCGACTCCAAGGTCGCCGTCGGGGACGCGGAACTCGCGCACGAGGGCGTCGGGGCGCCGTTCGGGCCCGCCTCCACCCTGGTCGCCGGGGCGCTCGTGCAGGCCGTCGTGGCCGCGGCGGTCGGGGAGCTGGTGCGCCGGGGCATCGACCCCCCGCTGCTGCGCTCCGGCAACGTCGACGGGGGCGGCGAGTGGAACGACCGCGTCATGGCGGAGTACGCGGACCGGATCTTCTACCGCCGGTAGCCCGCGCCGGCCCCGGGCGGACGGGGCCTCACCCCAGCGGCCCCGCCAGGTCCAGGGAGGCCGCCACCCGCACGGCGACGCTCTCCGCGTACGCGACGTCCGGGCGTTCGAAGGGCGGGCGGCCCGAGGAGCGGAGGAACGTCACCACGCCCAGCGTCCGCCCCCGGCTGCGCAGCACCGTGCACAGGGCGTGGGCCGTGCCGGCCGGCCAGTGGCGCTCCCCCGGCCACCCCGACGCGCCCCCCGAGGGCCGGGTGCTGGCCCGCACCGTGCCCGCCCGGTCCAGCGCGCGCAGCGCCGGGTGGCCGGGGGCGTACGGCACGGGGAGCCCCGCGCCGGCGGTGAACGCCACCGGCCCGGGCGCCCGGACGGGCGTGGCCGCGACCCGCACGAGCCGCGCACCGTCGTCGCGGACCGTGTCGAGCAGGGCGTCGTCGGCGAACCCGGCCAGTGCGAAGTCCAGGTACACGGTCGCCGCCTCCGTCGGGTCCTCGCACTCGGCCGCGGCGACGCCCGCCCGGTGCAGCTGGCTGGCCCGGAACCGCAGCCGGTCCGCGTTCTGCTCGGCGAGCCGCGCCTCCGTGACGTCCTCGAACAGCCACGCCACGCCCAGCGGCGCGGGCTCCCGCGACATCGGCGACGGGAGCCGCAGGAACGTGCCGCGCCAGCAGCGCCGCCGCTCCCCCTCCGCGGTGCGGACCGTCGCCCACAGCTCGGCCGATGAGCGGGGGTCGCCCTCCGCCAGCACGTGCTCCAGGGCCGCCTCCAGCCGGTCGGCCCCCTGGGCCAGGAGGTCGCCGAGGGGCCGGCCGAGCAGGTCCGCGCGGGGGACGCCGAACGCCCGGGCGGCCCACTCGTTCACGACGGCGGGGCGCAGGTCGGCGTCGACGACGACGAGCCCGCACGGCGCCTCCCCGAACAGGGCCTCGCCGAGCGCGACCGAGCGCTCGAAGCCGAGCTGCGCGTGGACCTCGCCGAAGGCGCAGTACGCCCCGGCCGGACGCCCGTCCGCGCGCGGGACGCCGGACGTCTGGCCGCGGACGAGGATCCGGCCGCCGTCCTTGCGGAGCAGCGCGAACTCGTGGACGACGCGGCCGGGGCCGTCCGCCGCGGCCGCCAGCCGGGCCTCGATCGCGGCGGCGTCCCCGGGCCGCGCGGCCCATCCGGCCAGGCCGCGGCGGCCGACGGCCTCGGCGGCGGACCAGCCGAGGATCCGCTCGGCGCTCCGGTTCCAGTGGGTGACCACGCCGTCCGCGTCGAACGCGCACAGCGCGGCGTCCATCCCGTCCAGCAGCGCGTTGAGCAGGTCGCCGTCGGCCCGCGCCGTTCCGCTCCTGGACGCGCTCATCCCGGCACCCCCCACAGGACGTGTACGCGCGTGCACTCGCGACGCGCCCGGCCATTCAACTGGAACGTGATGCGGGACACGGGGGGTTCGGGAAATTCGGTTGAACGCCGCGGGACGGGTTCATAACGTGGGGGCACACGAGAGAGGAGGTGATCCGGAAGTGGTTTCTTTTCGGATGCGTGAGGTGACTGCGGGCTGAGGCCTGCCGTCACACGGCGGCAGGCCTCCTGCCGTACACCGAGCAGTCACCGGCCCGCGGGCTCGTCGGCACATCCGGCCGACCCCTCCCGTCCTCACCGACGGGAGGGACCGGAGCCCGCGGGCTTCCTCGTACCCGGGGTCCGGAAGCCGGAAGTCCGGGAGCCGGGGGTCCGGGATCCGGGGAGCCGGGAGCCGGGGCCCGGGAGCCGGGCGAGGCCCGGGGCGCTACGGCGCGAGCCGCTCCACCCGCCAGCCCCCGCCGTCGCCCCCCGCCCCCGGCAGCCGCACGTACCGGAGGCGGTCGTGGAGCCGGTTCTCGTGCCCCTGCCAGAACTCGACGGTCTCGGGCGCGACCAGGAACCCTCCCCAGTGCGGCGGTACCGGCACCTGCCCGCCCTCCGGGTGGCGGGCCGCCAGCTCCTCGTACCGGGCGAGCAGTTCGGCGCGGGACCCGATGACGGAGGACTGCGCGCTGGCCCAGGCGCCGAGCTGGGAGCCGTGCGGACGGGTGCGGAAGTACGCCGCCGTCTCGTCGCGGCCGACGCGCGAGACCGGGCCGGTGACGACGACCTGGCGGGCGATCGGGTGCCAGGGGAAGAGGAGCGAGGCGTACGGGTTGGCGGCCAGCTCGGCGCCCTTGCGGGAGTCGTAGTTGGTGAAGAAGACGAAGCCGCGCGCGTCGAAGTGCTTCATCAGCACGGTGCGCGCCGAGGGGCGGCCGTCGGGGGTCGCCGTCGCCACGACCATGGCGTTCGGCTCGTGGACGTCCCCGTGGGACGCCGCGTCCGCGAACCAGCGCGCGAACTGGTCCATGGGGTGTGCGGCCAGGTCGCGCTCCGCGAGCTCGCGGGTGTGGTACTGCTCGCGCATGGGCGCCGGGTCGGGGGCGGGGTCCACGGCTGGGTGGAGGGCGTCGGTCACGGCGTCCATCCTGCCCCAGGGCGCGGCGGCCACCCCAGTCTGCCCCGCACTCGGCCCTCCCAACCCCGCCCGACCGGAACGGCGCACTGTGCCCGACGTCACGCTTCCCCGCGCCGGGGGAACCCGACAGACTCGACGGCCGGGCCACCTGTTCGTTCCCTCCCCTTCCCCCATCCCCCACCCCGCCCCCATCCCCATCCCCCCACCCGCACGCCACCACGAGGAGCCGCCAGATGTCCGACTTCGTACCCGGGCTCGAGGGAGTCGTCGCGTTCGAGACGGAGATCGCCGAACCGGACAAGGAGGGCGGCGCCCTCCGGTACCGGGGCGTCGACATCGAGGACCTGGTGGGGCACGTGTCCTTCGGGAACGTGTGGGGTCTGCTCGTCGACGGCGCGTTCAACCCCGGTCTGCCGCCGGCCGAGCCCTTCCCCATCCCGATCCACTCCGGCGACATCCGCGTGGACGTGCAGTCCGCGCTGGCGATGCTCGCCCCCGTCTGGGGGCTGCGGCCGCTGCTCGACATCGGCGAGGAGCAGGCCCGCGACGACCTGGCGCGGGCGGCGGTCATGGCGCTGTCGTACGTGGCGCAGAGCGCGCGCGGGCAGGGGCTGCCGATGGTGCCGCAGCGCGAGATCGACAAGGCGGGGTCGGTGGTCGAGCGGTTCATGATCCGCTGGCGCGGCGAGCCGGACCCGAGGCACGTGAAGGCCGTCGACGCGTACTGGACCTCGGCCGCCGAGCACGGCATGAACGCGTCGACGTTCACCGCGCGCGTGATCGCCTCGACCGGTGCGGACGTGGCGGCGGCGCTGTCCGGCGCGGTCGGCGCCATGTCGGGACCGCTGCACGGCGGCGCGCCGTCGCGGGTGCTCGGCATGATCGAGGAGATCGAGCGGACCGGTGACGCCGCCGCGTACGTGAGGCGCGCGCTGGACCGGGGCGAGCGGCTGATGGGTTTCGGCCACCGCGTGTACCGCGCCGAGGACCCGCGCGCCCGCGTCCTGCGCCGCACGGCCCGCGAGCTGGCCGCGCCGCGCTTCGAGGTGGCGGAGGCCCTGGAGAGGGCCGCCCTGGAGGAGCTGCACAACCGCCGCCCGGACCGGGTCCTGGCGACGAACGTGGAGTTCTGGGCGGCGATCGTCCTGGACTTCGCGGAGGTCCCGGCGCACATGTTCACGTCCATGTTCACCTGCGCCCGCACCGCCGGCTGGTCGGCGCACATCCTGGAGCAGAAGCGCACGGGCCGCCTGGTCCGCCCGTCGGCCCGCTACGTCGGCCCGGGCCCCCGCGACCCCCGCGCGATCGCCGGTTACGAGGACATCGTCTCCTGACCCCGCACCGGCCGGGAGGGGCCGCGCGGTTCCTCCCGGCCGGTGCGGGCCCTGTCGTACCGCCGGGGCCGCCGTACCGCCTGCGCCCTGTCGTACCGTCCGGGCCGCCGTACGTCCGGGCCGTCGTACCGGCCGGGTGCGGCGGGGTGCGCTGCCGTGCGCGGGTCGCGGGGCGGGTCCGCGGTCGCGCGCCGGTGCGGGCCGTCCGGTGCGGGCGGTCCGCATGGCGGCGGTGAGTCGGGAAATATTTCGAACTACGTTTCGCGCCGGTCCCCGTGACCACCGCGTCGTACCGACCGACTCCGCCGGACCACTCCGCCGGACCGACCCCATCGGAGGCGAGCACCATGTCCCTGGTCACCACCGCCCGCGACCGCGCCGTCGCCACGCTCACCCTGAACGCCCCCGGTTCCCGCAACGCCCTCTCCGCCCGGCTGGTCGCGGAGTTGATGGACGCGTTGGACGACTGCGCGGAGGACCCGGCGGTACGGGCGGTGGTGCTCACCCACACCGGTCCCGACTTCTGCACCGGCGCCGACCTGAAGGCCCCGCCGAGCCCGTACGCCTTCGTGACGCTGCTGCGGCGGATCGTGGAACTGCCCAAGCCCGTCGTGGCGCGGGTCGCGGGCCGGGTGCGGGCGGGCGGTGTGGGGCTGGTGGCGGCGTGCGACCTGGTGGTGGTGTCGGAGGAGTCGGACTTCGCCCTGACGGAGGTGCGCGTCGGGGCGGCGCCCGCGCTCGTGTCGCTGACGCTCCTGCCGCGCCTCGACCAGCGGGCGGCGGCCCGGTACTACCTGACCGGCGAGTGCTTCGGCGCGGCGGAGGCGGCGCGGATCGGGCTGGTGACGACCGCCGCGCCGGACGTGGACGAGGCGCTCGCGCCGCTGCTCGACGCCCTGCGGAAGGGGTCGCCGCGGGGGCTGGCCGCGTCGAAGCGCCTGGTGACGGCCCGGGTGCTGGAGTCCTTCGACCGGGACGCGGAGGACCTCGTCCAGCGTTCGGCGTCGCTCTTCGCCTCGGCGGAGGCCCGCGAGGGGATGGCGGCCTTCCTGGAACGGCGGGACCCGGCGTGGGCGGTGTGACCCCCGGGCCGGGCCCGGCACGTGCCGGTGGCGCGCCCTCCCCGGGCGCGTCCGGGGCCAACCCGGTCATGACGGTGCGGATCGGAATCGGCGCGCCCTCCCCCGGGCGCGTCCGGGGCTAACGGGCCGCGCGGGAGCGGACCGCGCCGACGCTCGCGGCCATCACCAGGGCGATCGCCGCCGCGTCCGTCGCCGACAGGGCCTGCCGCAGCACCAGCAGCCCGGCCAGGGCCGCCACCGCCGGCTCCAGGCTCATCAGCACCGCGAACGTCCCCGCCGGGAGCCGTCGCAGCGCGATCAGCTCCAGCGTGTACGGCAGTACCGAGGACAGCACCGCCACCGCCAGCCCCAGCGCCAGCGTCGACGGCACGGCCAGCTCCGCCCCGGCCTGCGCGACGCCCAGGGGCAGGCTGAGCACCGCGCCCACCGCCATGGCCAGCGCGAGGCCGTCGGCCTGCGGGAAGCGCCGCCCGGTGCGGGCGCTGAACACGATGTACGCCGCCCACATCGCGCCCGCCGCGAGCGCGAAGCCCGTGCCGACCGGGTCCAGCCGGTCGAAGCCGCCGCCGCTCAGCAGCACCACGCCCGCCAGGGCGAGCCCCGCCCACAGCAGGCTCACGGCCCGCCGGGACGCGACGACCGACAGGGCGAGCGGGCCGAGGACCTCCAGGGTGACGGCCGCGCCGAGCGGGATGCGCTCGATGGCCTGGTAGAAGGTGATGTTCATGGCGGCCATCGCGGCGCCGAACACCACCACGGTCCCCCAGTCGGACCGGCTGTGGCCGCGCACCCGGGGCCGGCACACCACGAGCAGGACCAGCGCGGCGAGCGCCAGCCGCAGCGCCACCACGCCGAGGGCGCCCGCGCGCGGGATGAGCAGGACGGCGACGGCCGCGCCGAACTGCACGGACAGCGCACCGCCCACCACCAGGGCGACCGGCCCGGCGGCCGTGCGCGCGGGAACCGCTCCCCGGCCGGCCGGGTGGGCCGCGGCCGTCCCGGGGAGGGTGACCGCCGGGGTGTCCGGGGTGCGGGCGTCGTCCACCGGTGCCTCTTCTTCTCGCGCGTGCGTCGTGGGCGGCCCGGCCGCCCCTGGAGGGAACCGTTCCGCGGACGGGACCGGCCCCCACGGTAAGCAGCGACCCCCGCCCACGGCCATGGCGGGGTGTCCGGTCCCGGGGAGCGGGACGGACCCGCCGCGCGCTCGGTGCGCGGGGTGCGAGCGGTCCGGGGGACGGGGGAGGGCCCGTGGGGCGCGAGGGGCGCGGGGCGGGCCGGGCGCGTCTCAGACGGCGGACGACGCAGGTGGCGGGCGGGGTCCGGCGGATAGGCTCGGCGCGTGGCTGAGATCCGGATTCCCGATGACATCAAGCCCGCCGACGGCCGTTTCGGCGCGGGCCCCTCGAAGGTGCGCACGGAGGCGCTGGACGCCCTGGCCGCCACCGGCACGTCCCTCCTCGGGACCTCCCACCGCCAGGCCCCCGTCAGGAACCTGGTCGGTGAGGTCCGCGACGGCGTGCGCGCCCTGTTCTCCCTGCCCGACGGGTACGAGGTCGTCCTCGGCAACGGCGGATCCACCGCCTTCTGGGACATCGCGACGCACGGCCTGATCGAGTCCCGGTCGCAGCACCTCTCCTTCGGGGAGTTCTCGTCCAAGTTCGCCAGGGCCGCCGCGCGGGCGCCGTGGCTGGAGGAGCCGACCGTCGTCTCCTCGGAGCCGGGCACGCATCCGGAGCCGCGGGCCGAGGCGGGCGTCGACGTGTACGCGCTCACCCACAACGAGACCTCCACCGGCGTCGCCGCGCCCCTCCGGCGCGTCGAGGGCGCCGACGAGGGCGCGCTGGTCCTGGTGGACGCCACGTCCGGCGCGGGCGGCCTGCCGGTCGACATCGCCGAGACCGACGTGTACTACTTCGCCCCGCAGAAGTCCTTCGCCGCCGACGGGGGCCTGTGGATCGCCGTGTTCTCCCCGGCCGCGCTGGAGCGGGCCGCCCGCGTCCACGCCTCGGGCCGCCACGTGCCGGAGTTCTTCTCGCTGCCGGTCGCGATCGACAACTCCCTCAAGAACCAGACGTACAACACCCCGGCGCTCGCCACGCTCTTCCTGCTCAACGAGCAGCTGAAGTGGATCAACGGTCAGGGCGGCCTCGACTGGGCGGTGCGCCGCACGGCGGCATCCGCCCGGGCCCTGTACGGCTGGGCGGAGGCGTCCGAGTACGCCGCTCCCTTCGTCACGGATCCGGCCAAGCGCTCACAGGTCATCGGCACGATCGACTTCTCCGAGCGGGTCGACGCCGCGGCGGTCGCCGCGGTGCTGCGCGCCAACGGCGTCGTGGACACCGAGCCGTACCGGAAACTGGGCCGCAACCAGCTGCGCGTGGCCATGTTCCCGGCGATCGACCCGGCGGACGTCGAGGCGCTGACGGCGTGCGTCGACCACGTCGTCGGCAGGTTGTAGGGGGTCCGCGGGACCCGCCGCAGGGCCCGGCGCTCCGTGTCGCAGGACACGGCGGCGCCGGGCCCTGCGGCGCGGACGGCCGAAAGTCGCCCTGTCCCCCGTCCTTGGACATCCCTACGATCCCACCATTCGGACGGAGCGGGTGACGGTGACCCGACCGTTTGAATATTTGACATGGCCATGTCATCAGGTGAACCCCTCCCCCGCAACGACGACCGAACGGAGTTCTCATGTCCGGATCACGCTCCAGAAGGACCGCGGCCCGCGCTCTGATGACCGGTGGCGCGACCGCCGCGCTCATCGGGTCGACGCTCCTCGCCCCCCAGACGGCCGGCGCCGCCGGCACCGGCATCGTCTCGCCGCCCGACAAGATCGCCATCGAGGTCGCGACGGTCAACGGCTCGGGCTGCCCCGCGGGCACGGCCGCCGTCGCGGTCGCCCCCGACAACACGGCCTTCACCGTCACCTACAGCGACTACCTGGCGCAGGTCGGCGTCGGCGCCAAGCCGACGGACTTCCGCAAGAACTGCCAGCTCAGCCTGATCGTCCACGTCCCGCACGGCTTCACCTACGCCGTGGCCAACGCCGACTACCGCGGCTACGCCCACCTGGAGCGCGGCGCGTCGGCGACGCAGAAGGCGTCGTACTACTTCCAGGGCTCGCGCGACACCGCGGCGCGGACGCACTCCCTCCGCGGTCCGATGGACAACAACTGGCAGGTCAACGACCGGACCGACTGGGCGCAGCTGGTCTGGGCACCCTGCGGCGTGAAGCGCAACTTCAACATCAACACGGAGCTGCGGGTCGACAAGGGCACGTCCGACACGACGAAGACCAACAGCTTCATCGCCATGGACTCCACCGACGGGGACATCCAGACGGTCTACCGGCTGGCGTGGAAGGAATGCCCCACCAAGTGACCACCGGCTGACCGCCGGTTGACCACCGGCTGACCGCCGCCTGACCGCCGGTCCCGGCCGCCCTAATCGGCCGGGACCGGCGCCTCCCCGGCGAGCCGGGTACGCGGGGACCCTACCCGGACCGGTCGCACCCGATCCCTCCGTTCCCCGCCTTCCCGGTCCCGCGGTCCCTCGGTTCCTCGGCCCCTCCAGCCCCGTTCCCACCCGCGCTACGGCCGCGGCGACCGCAGGGCCTCGACCGCACCCGAGGTCGAGGCCGCGCCCGAGATCGAAGCCGCGGTCGAAGCCGAAGCCGCCCCCGGGACCGAAGCCGCGGTCGAGGCCGCGGTCGAGGCCGGGGAGTGCCCTACGCGCCGAGGCTCCGGAACCGGCGCACGGCCGGCGGCAGGAAGACCGCCGTGATCACCAGCGGCCACACCACCGCCATCAGCAGGGCGTGCTCCTGGACCCAGCTGCCGTCCGAGGCCACCTCGTTGCCGAACAGCCCGCGGGCCGCCGACGCGGTGGAGGAGACCGGGTTCCACGCGGCGACGGTGCCCAGCCAGTCCGGCATCGTCGACGGGGGGACGAAGACGCTGGAGACCATCGTCAGCGGGAACGCCACGGCGAACAGCGAACCGGCCGCCTCCGCGCCCGGCAGCCGCAGCCCCAGCCACACCCCCGGCCAGACGAGGGCGAGGCGCAGCCACAGCAGGAGGGCGAAGGCCCCGGCCGTCGCCGCCGGCCCGCCCTCCGCGCGCCAGCCCGTCGCGAGCGCCGTCGCGGCGAGGATGGCCAGTTCCGCGCAGGCGACCAGCAGATCGGTCACACCGCGGCCCGTGACCACCGCGGACGGGGCCATCGGCATGGAGCGGAACCGGTCGGTGACGCCCTTCTGCACATCCGTCACGACGGCCGTCGCGGTGTTCATGAAGCCGAAGGCCATCGTCGTCACGAACATGCCGGGCATCAGGTACTCCCGGTACTCCGCGGCCGCGCCACCGCCGCCTCCGGGCGGTCGCATCGCGCCGCCGAGGACGTAGCCGTACAGCAGGACGGAGACGATCGGGAAGCCCAGCTGCCAGACGATGTCGGCGGGCTTGCGGCGGTAGTGGGTGAGGGTGCGGCGGACGATGCTCCAGCAGTCCGCGACCGCCCAGTAGGCCCGTCCCCGGCCGGGGACGGGCCCGGGGCGGGAGGGAGGTGCGGCGGTGGTCACGCGGCGGCTCCTTCCGGGGCACGGGTGGTGGACGCGTCCGCCGTGCGGTGCGCGCCCTCGCCGGTCAGGTGCAGGAACACGTCATCCAGGGTCGGCCTGCGCAGGCCGATGTCCTCGACCCGCACGCCGTCGTCGCGCAGGGTGCGCGCGACCTCCGTGAGCGCCGCGACCCGGTCGCGCACCCGGGCGTGGACGCGCCGTTCGGCGTGCGCGACGCGCGGTTCGCCGTCACCGACGCGGGCCACGATCGCCGTGACCCGGGGCAGGTCGGCCGGGTCGGCGGCGACGACCTCGATGCGGTCGCCGCCGACCCGGTCCTTGAGCGCCCCGGGCGTGTCGTCGGCGATGGCCCGGCCCCGGTCGACGACGGTGACGTGCGAGGCGAGCCGGTCGGCCTCGTCGAGGTACTGGGTGGTGAGCAGCACCGTCGTCCCCTCCGCGACCAGGCCCCGCACCGCCTCCCACACCTCCCCCCGGGCGCGCGGGTCGAGGCCGGTCGTCGGCTCGTCGAGGAACAGCACGCGGGGCGCGAGAATCATCGACGCGGCCAGATCCAGACGGCGCCGCATGCCGCCGCTGTACTCCTCGACGCCCCTGTCCGCGGCCTCGGCCAGGCCGAACCGCTCCAGCAGCTCGGCGGCGCGCCGGCGGGCGCCGCGGCCACCGAGGTGGAAGAGGCGGCCGAACATCTCCAGGTTCTGCCGCCCCGTCAGCACTTCGTCCAGGGCGGCGTACTGACCGGTGAGGCCGATCAGGGTCCGCACCCGGCCGGGGTGGCGGGCCACGTCGACCCCGGCCACCTCGGCGCGCCCGCCGTCGAACCGCCGCAGGGTGGCGAGGACCCGCACGGCGGTGGTCTTCCCGGCGCCGTTGGGCCCGAGCAGCCCGTGGACCGTGCCGGAGCGCACGGCGAGGTGGAGGCCGTCCAGGGCGGATCTGTCGCCGTACCTCTTCCGCAGGCCCTCGGCCCTGATCGCGTGAGTCGTGTCCATGCGGCCCTCCGTCGCAAGCTCCCGAACTGAAATCGAGTACAGCGTACCCAACCGAGCGTACACCGTACTCGGTTTTTCGGCCGGGCGTACCGGGCCCGTACGCTGGCGCCATGACCGGCAGCGGAGGCGACACGACCACGAGCGGCAGCGGTGACGTCCACCGCAGCCTGGAGCTCCTGTGGGGCACGGACGGACCGCCGAGTCGCGGTCCGAAGCGCGGGCTGACCCTGGACCGGATCGTCACCGCGGCCGTCGGGCTGGCCGACGCCGAGGGGCTCGACGCCGTGTCGATGCGCCGCCTGTCGACCGAGCTGGGCGTCGGCACGATGTCGCTGTACCGGTACGTCCCCGGCAAGGCCGAACTGCTGGACCTGATGCTCGACCGGGTGCAGGCCCCCCCGCCCGGTACGCCCGGGTCCCCGGGGGACTGGCGCGAGGGCGTCGAGGCCCTGGCGCGCGGTCAGCTCGCCCTGTACCGGCGCCACCCCTGGCTGCTGAAGGTCAACCAGAGCCGCAGCGTCCTCGGGCCGGGGGCCCTGCGCGCGCTGGAGGCGGCGCTGGCGGGACTGCGGGGCATGGGGCTGAGCGACCCCGAGACGCTGTCGGTGATCATCGCCGTGCAGAGCTTCACCGGTGGCATCGCCCGGCTGGAGATCGAGGCGGCGGAGGCGGCGAGGGAGACCGGCGTCAGCGACGAGGCGTTCTGGCGCAGTCAGGAGCCGGTCCTCGCCCGGGTCATGGAGGGCGGGGAGTTCCCGTTGATGGCGCGGCTGTCCGAGGACACGTTCTCGGCGCGGTTCGACCACTTCGAGTTCGGGCTGCGGTGCCTGGTGCGGGGTTTCGAGGCGAGGGTCGCGGAGGCGCGGGCGGGGCGGGGTGACGCCCCGTCGGCCGACCCGGTACGCCCGGAGGGCGGTGCGGTACGCCCGGAGGGCGGTGCGGCGCACTCCTGATGGACCAGTCGGCGCGCGGGGAACCGGTCCCTCGCGCAGCATCGGTGGGGTACAGCCGACCCAGCCGCACAGACCAGGAGGCACGCAGTGCGTCTCGGAACCCCCATGCCGGCCGCCCTCGCCGCGGCGGCCCTGGCCGTCCTCGCGGGCGCCGTCCCCGCCACCGCGTCCGGGCCCCAGGCCGCGGCCCCGCCGGCGTCCGTCTCCCGCTGCGCCCCCGCCGCGCCCCTGACCCAGCGGGGCGTCGAGCGTCCCGCCGGGCCGGCCGTCGGGCTGTGCGTCACCGTCACCGGGGCGTCCATGACCGTGACCGCCGCGGCCGACTGCGACTGCTCCGTCTCCGGCACGTGGACCGCCCGCCGGGGCGAGGAGGACGGCGCCGCCTCCGGCACGCTGGGCACCCGCGCCGACTACCCGGGCCCCGGAACGTACGCGATCACGGCGACCGTCGCCGTCAGCGGCGCGGACCGGACCGCGCACCTGCCCGTGTCGGGCACCGCCACCGCGACGTTCGCCCTCGCCGCGCCGAAGCCCGCGCCCTCGCACACCATCGAGGTCGCGCCCCCGGCCGCGCTCGCCCCCGGGAAGACGACGACCCTCACCTACACGGTGCGGCGGACCGCTGGCGACGGGGACGCCAGCGCGCGCTTCGGGCTCATCGGCGAGCCGGGCACCGGGATCGAGCTGGCCTCCACGGACGTCCGCTGCGTCAACCCGCTGACCGGCCGCTACCCGGCGACCACCCGCAGCGCGCACGCCCTGGACTGCGCGCTCACCGACCTCCAGCCCGGCCGCCCGGCCAGTGTGACCGTCCACGTCACGCTCCCGCCGGGCACCTGCTCGACGGTCGTGTCCAAGCTGGGCTACTGGACTCCGAAGGGCCAGCAGGTGGCGGGCGCGATGCTCAACGGCCCGACCGTCAAGTGCGCTTGACGCACCTCCCGCAACTCCCGCACCCCCGTACCTGACGGAACGCCCGCGCCCGACGGCACGCCCGCGGGCCGCCGCGAAGGGCGGGGGCGGCGAGGGCGACAGGGGCGACGGGAGCGGCGTTCACGACGCCCCGCCCCCGCCGCGCCGGCCGCGCAGCCTCCGCAGGCCGAGCAGCAGCACCGCGCCCAGGGCGATCAGGCCCACGGTGCGGGCCGAGCCGCCGGGCGGCGCCCCGTCGC
>JAAXOU010000077.1 GCA_012396115.1 Streptomyces somaliensis DSM 40738
CGGCGTCCGGCGGCCCGTCCGCCGCCGGCCGGGCGCCGCGCCGCGCCGGGCGCGGCCCCGCCGAGGGGGCGGTCCTCAACGTCTTCTCCCACGGCATCCTCGCGCTGTGGGCCCTGATGGTGGGCGTCCCGCTGCTGTGGGTCCTGTGGAGCTCCCTCAAGGACAGCGGGGGCATCCTCGGCGACCCGTGGGCCCTGCCCACCAGCCCGCACTGGGAGAACTGGCCCAACGCCTGGAACGAGGCGAGCATGGGCCGGTACTTCGTGAACACGGTCATCGTCGTGGGGGGTTCCGTCACCGGCACGATGGTGCTGGGCTCGATGGCCGCCTACGTGCTGGCCCGCTTCACCTTCCCCGGCAACCGGCTCGTCTACTACCTGTTCGTCGCCGGCATGTCCTTCCCCGTGTTCATGCTGGTGGTCCCGCTCTTCTTCGTCCTGCGGGACTTCCCCGGCACCTCGCTGCTGGCGACGCACCACGGGCTGGTCCTCGTCTACGTGGCGTACTCGCTGCCGTTCACCGTCTTCTTCATGACGGCGTTCTTCCGCACGCTGCCGACCTCGGTGGCGGAGGCGGCGGCGATCGACGGCGCCTCGCACACCAGGACGTTCTTCCAGATCATGCTGCCCATGGCCAAGCCGGGACTGGTCAGCGTCGGCATCTTCAACTTCCTCGGGCAGTGGAACCAGTACCTGCTGCCGATGGTGCTGAACCAGCAGGAGGACAAGTACGTCCTCACCCAGGGCCTCGCCATGATCGCGCTCCAGCAGGGCTACCGGGGCGACTGGGGCGCGCTGATGGCCGGGATGACGATCGCGATGCTGCCGGTGCTGGTGGTGTACGCGGTCTTCCAGCGGCAGGTGCAGGCGGGGCTGACGGCCGGCGCCCTGAAGTGAGGCCGATCGCCCGCGTCCGCCCGCCCCCCGGGCGGACGGCCTCCCCGCACCCTGCTCCCGGCACACCTGCCCCGGCCGGAAAACGGCTGCCCTCCGGAGCCCCGCACCCCCCGCGGCCTTGACGCGAGGCGGAACGGAACGCTCAGCTTAGGGTGCACAGGGTGGAGAGAGCAGCGGGAATGAGGGTGCCGATGGAGACCCCGGGGTCGCAGACGTCCCTGCATCGAGCCAACCTCGAACGGGTCGTGCGCGCCGTCCGCATGGCCGGTTCGCTCACCCAGGCGGAGATCGCCAGGGCCACCGGGCTGTCCGCCGCCACGGTCTCCAACATCGTGCGGGAGCTGAAGGACGGCGGGACGGTCGAGGTCACACCGACCTCCGCGGGAGGCCGCCGGGCCCGCAGCGTCTCGCTCAGCGGCGACGCCGGGACCGCCGTCGGAGTCGACTTCGGCCACGCCCGCCTGCGCGTCGCCGTCGGCGACCTCGCCCACCGGGTGCTCACCGAGGAGTCCGAGCCGTTCGACGCCGGAGCCCCGCCCGCCGAGGGCCTGGAACGGGCCGAACGGCTGGTCAGACGGCTGGTCGAAGCCGCCGGCAGCAGCCTCGGCAAGGTGGTCGGCCTCGGTCTCGGCCTCCCCGGCCCGATCGGCGCCCCCTCCGGCACGCCCGGCCCCGCGTCGGCCCGGCCGGACCGGGCCGGAGCCGACCTCGGCCGGGAGCTCTCCGCCCGCCTCGGCGTCCCCGTGCACGTCGACGACGACGCCAACCTCGGCGCCCTCGGCGAACTGGTGTGGGGGGCCGGCCGGGGCGTGCGCGACCTCGCGTACGTCAAGGTCGCCGCCGGGGTCGGCGCCGGCCTCGTCATCGACGGGCGGATCTACCGGGGCCCCGGCGGCACCGCGGGGGAGATCGGGCACATCACCCTCGACGAGTCGGGCCCCGTCTGCCGCTGCGGCAACCGCGGCTGCCTGGAGACCTTCACCGCCGAGCGGTACGTCCTGCCGCTGCTCCGGCCCGGCCACGGCCCCGACCTGACCATGGAGCGGGTGGTCCGGCTCGCCCACGAGGGCGACCCCGGCTGCCGCCGCGTCGTCGCCGACGTGGGCCGCCACATCGGCAGCGGCGTCGCCAGCCTCTGCAACCTGCTCAACCCCAGCCGGGTCGTCCTCGGCGGCGACCTCGCGGAGGCCGGCGAACTGGTCCTGGCACCCATCCGCGAGTCCGTGTCGCGCTACGCGCTGCCCAGCGCCGCCCGCCACCTGACGGTGGCCCCCGGGGCGCTCGGCGGGCGCGCCGGGGTGCTGGGCGCCCTCGCCCTGGTACTGAACGGGACGGACGACTCGGCCCTCCTGGCCGGGCCCCGCCGCACCGGCGGCCGGACGGCCGCCCCCGCCCCCGCGTAGACGGAGCGGGCCGCCCGCGCCCCGGGGCCGGGACCCTCCCGCGGCCGGGTCCCGCGTGCCGCGCGCCGTGCCCGGCGCCGCGCAACCGGCGCCGGGCCCCGCCGCGTCCGGAAGGACGTGGCCGGCGCCACCGTCCCGCGGCGCGCCGCACCCGCCCCGGGACACGGCCCGATGTCCGCGACCCGGGGCGGAACACTAGACTCGGCGACCGGCACGCTCGACCGGCTCAACCTCGACCAGCCCAACACGCAAGGAGGCACGGGTGGCATTGCTGACCCGTATCAGGGGACCGCGCGACCTCGACCGGCTCTCCCCGGAGCAGCTCGACCGGCTGGCCTCGGAGATCCGCACCTTCCTCGTCGACGCGGTCTCCAAGACCGGCGGCCACCTCGGCCCGAACCTCGGCGTGGTGGAGCTGACCATCGCCCTGCACCGCGTCTTCGAGTCCCCGAAGGACAAGATCCTCTGGGACACCGGTCACCAGTCGTACGTGCACAAGCTGCTCACCGGCCGCCAGGACTTCTCCAAGCTGAAGATGAAGGGCGGCCTCTCCGGCTACCCGGCGCGCGCCGAGTCCGAGCACGACCTCATCGAGAACTCCCACGCGTCCACCGTCCTGGGCTGGGCCGACGGCCTCGCCAAGGCGAACGAGCTGCTCGGCCGCGACGACCACGTGGTCGCCGTCATCGGCGACGGGGCCCTCACCGGCGGCATGGCCTGGGAAGCGCTCAACAACATCGCCGACGCCAAGGACCGCCCCCTGGTCATCGTCGTCAACGACAACGAGCGCTCCTACGCCCCCACCATCGGCGGCCTCGCCAACCACCTGGCGACCCTGCGCACCACCGACGGCTACGAGCGGTTCCTGGCCCGCACCAAGGACATCCTCGACCGCACCCCCGTCGTCGGCAAGCCGCTGTACGAGACGCTGCACGGCGCCAAGAAGGGCCTGAAGGACTTCATCGCCCCGCAGGGCCTCTTCGAGGACCTCGGCCTGAAGTACGTCGGACCCATCGACGGCCACGACATCGCCGCCGTCGAGTCCGCCCTCCAGCGCGCCAAGCGCTTCAACGGCCCGGTCATCGTCCACTGCCTCACCGAGAAGGGCCGTGGCTACCAGCCCGCCCTCCAGGACGAGGCCGACCGCTTCCACGCCGTCGGGAAGATCCACCCGGACACGGGCCTGCCGATCGCCTCCTCCGGCGCCGACTGGACCTCGGTCTTCGCCGACGAGATGGTCGCCCTGGGCAAGGAGCGCGAGGACATCGTCGCCATCACCGCGGCCATGCTCCAGCCGGTCGGCCTCGACAGGTTCGCCAGGGCCTTCCCCGACCGCGTGTACGACGTCGGCATCGCCGAGCAGCACGCCGCCGTCTCCGCGGCCGGGCTCGCCGCAGGCGGCCTCCACCCGGTCGTCGCCGTCTACGCGACCTTCCTCAACCGTGCCTTCGACCAGGTGCTCATGGACGTCGCCCTGCACGACTGCGGGGTGACGTTCGTCCTGGACCGGGCCGGCGTCACCGGCACCGACGGCGCCTCCCACAACGGCATGTGGGACATGTCGATCCTCCAGGTCGTACCGAACCTGCGGATCGCCGCGCCCCGCGACGCCGACCAGGTTCGCGCCCAGCTCCGCGAGGCCGTCGCCGTCGGGGACGCCCCGACCGTCGTGCGGTACTCCAAGGGCGCGGTCGGTCCCGCCGTCGAGGCGGTGGGCCGCGTCGGCGGCATGGACGTCCTGCGCGAGCCGGGCACCGACCGGCCGGACGTGCTGCTGGTCTCCGTCGGCGCCCTCGCCCCGATGTGCCTGGAGATCGCGGACCTGCTCGACAAGCAGGGCATCTCCACCACCGTCGTCGACCCGCGCTGGGTCAAGCCCGTGGACGAGGCGATGGCGCCGCTCGCCGACCGGCACCGCGTGGTCGTCACCGTCGAGGACAACGGCCGCGCCGGCGGTGTCGGCAGCGCCGTCGCGCAGGCGCTGCGCGACGCGGGCGTCGACGTGCCGCTGCGCGACTTCGGCATCCCGCAGCGGTTCCTCGACCACGCCTCCCGCGCGGAGGTCCTCGCCGAGATCGGGCTGACCGCCCCGGACGTCGCCCGCCAGGTCACCGGCCTCGTGTCCAAGCTGGACGGCCTGCACCAGTCACGGGTCCGCGCGGCCGGGGGCGACCGCGCCGCCGCCCCCGTGGGGAAGACCGCGGAGCCGGCCCGCGACTGACCCTTCCGGCCGACCGCCGACGGGCCGGTGGGGACACCCTGATCGGGTGGTCCCACCGGCCCGTTCGTATGACGGTCATCCCGGTGGGCGTGCGCGGCCCCGCCCGCCTCCCGATCATGGCGGGGTGACCACACAGAGCGATCCGGCGGAGCGCCGGGACAACGGGGTGTTCCGCACCAAGACGGTCGAGCAGTCCATCCGGGACACCGAGGAGCCCGAGCACGGGCTGCGCAGAACGCTGTCCGCGCTCGACCTGACGGTCTTCGGGGTCGGCGTCATCATCGGCACCGGCATCTTCGTCCTCACCGGCAAGGTCGCCAAGGAGACGGCCGGACCCGCCACGGCCCTCGCCTTCGTCGCCGCCGGCATCGTCTGCGCGCTGGCCGCGCTCTGCTACGCCGAGTTCGCCTCGACCGTCCCGGTCGCCGGGTCGGCGTACACCTTCGCGTACGCCTCGCTGGGGGAGCTGCCCGCCTGGATCATCGGCTGGGACCTGGTGCTGGAGTTCGCCCTGGGCACGGCGGTCGTCGCGGTCGGCTGGTCCGGGTACGTGCGGTCGCTGCTCGACAACGTCGGCTGGCACCTGCCGCAGGCCCTGTCCGGCACGGACGAGGCGCACGGCTTCGGCTTCGACCTGCTGGCGTTCCTGCTGGTGCTGCTGCTCACCGGCGTCCTGGTGCTCGGCATGAAGCTGTCCGCCCGGCTCACCGCGGTGATCGTGGTCATCAAGGTCACGGTGGTCCTCGTCGTGATCGTCGCGGGCGCCTTCTTCATCAGGGCCGCCAACTACGACCCGTTCATCCCGAAGGCCGAACGGCAGCCCGGCGGAGTCGGCCTCGACGCGCCGCTCGTACAGGTCCTCTTCGGGTACGCGCCGACGAACTTCGGCGTCATGGGCATCTTCACCGCCGCGTCCGTCGTCTTCTTCGCCTTCATCGGGTTCGACGTCGTCGCGACCGCCGCCGAGGAGACCCGCCTCCCGCAGCGGGACATGCCGCGCGGCATCCTCGGGTCGCTGTTCATCTGCACCGTCCTGTACGTGGCCGTGTCCATCGTCGTCACCGGCATGCAGCACTACAGCCGGCTGTCCGTCGACGCGCCCCTGGCCGACGCCTTCAAGGCCACCGGGCACCCCTGGTACGCCGGGTTCATCAGCTTCGGGGCCGCCGTCGGCCTCACCACCGTCTGCATGATCCTGCTCCTCGGCCAGACGCGGGTCTTCTTCGCGATGAGCCGCGACGGACTGCTGCCCCGGTTCTTCTCCCGCACCCACCCGGTGTTCTCCACGCCGTACCGGGCGACCGTGCTGCTGGGCGTGCTGATCGCCGTCATCGCCGGGCTGACCAGCATCGGCGAGCTGGCGACGCTGGTGAACATCGGGACGCTGTTCGCGTTCGTCGTCGTCGCCGTGGGCGTCGTCGTCCTCCGCCGCACCCGCCCCGACCTGCCGCGCTCCTTCCGCACGCCGCTGGTGCCGTGGCTGCCGGCGGCGTCGGTGGCCGCCTCGCTGTGGCTGATGCTGAACCTGCCCGCCGAGACCTGGCTCCGGTTCGCGGTGTGGATGGTGCTGGGCGTCGCCCTGTACTTCCTGTACGGCCGGACCCACAGCCGCCTGGCCGGAGCGGACCGGGGCCCCGCGGGCCGCTGAACCGGTCCTCAAGCGGGCCGCACCGCACGCGGTCCGGCGCACTCGGCGCCGTGCTCGCCGACGCGGCGCCGCAGCTCGCGGTCGGCGGTGACCACCACGCAGCGCCGTCCCGCCGCCGCCCGCACGAGGGCGACGACCGCGTCGTCGCCCTCGCCCGGCGCCGCCACCACCCGCACGCCGTCCACCGGCGCCACGCCGCGCGCCCGGCCCTCGACGACCAGGACGACGTCCAGCGGACCCGGCAGCAGCCCGGGCACCCCGTCCGCCGCGTACCGGGCGAGGCGGTCCCGCAGCCGCTCGGCGGCGCCCCGGCGGTCGCGCCACCAGCCGTCGGGTACGGAGCCGACGACGTTCGCCGCGTCGACGACCAGCAGGGGAAGACTCATGCCGCCCACGTTATCCACAGATCCCGGCCGCACCCGGCGGGGCCGCGCACGGCGCTCGTACCATTGCCGAATGACTTCCCCGCACACACCCGACGCGGACCGGGCCCTCGAGGTCCTCGGCCGGGTCTTCGGCTACGACTCGTTCCGCGGACAGCAGCGGGAGATCATCGAGCACGTGGTGGACGGCGGTGACGCGCTGGTCCTCATGCCGACCGGCGGCGGCAAGTCGCTCTGCTACCAGATCCCCGCACTGGTCCGCCCCGGCGTCGGCGTGGTCGTCTCCCCGTTGATCGCGCTCATGCAGGACCAGGTCGACGCGCTGCGCGCCGCCGGGGTGCGCGCGGGCTTCCTCAACTCCACGCAGGACCCGGACGAACGCCGGTTGGTGGAGGCCGAGTTCGCCGCCGGCGAGCTGGACCTGCTGTACCTGGCGCCCGAGCGGCTGCGCGCCGAGTCGACGCTGCGGCTGCTGGAGCGGGGCACGATCTCCCTGTTCGCCATCGACGAGGCGCACTGCGTCGCCCAGTGGGGCCACGACTTCCGGCCGGACTACCTCCAGCTGTCCCGGCTGCACGAGCGCTGGCCCGACGTACCGCGCATCGCCCTGACCGCGACCGCGACGCGGGCCACGCACGCGGAGATCGCCGCCCGGCTGAACCTGCAGGGCGCCCGGCACTTCGTCGACAGCTTCGACCGGCCCAACATCCAGTACCGCATCGTCCCGAAGAACGAGCCGCGCAAGCAGCTCCTCGCCCTGCTCCGGGGGGAGCACGAGGGCGACGCGGGCATCGTCTACTGCCTGTCGCGCGCGTCGGTGGAGAAGACCGCCGCGTTCCTCGTCGAGCACGGGATCGAGGCCGTCCCCTACCACGCGGGCCTGGACGCGAGGACCCGCGCGGAGAACCAGGCGCGGTTCCTCCGGGAGGACGGGTTGGTCGTCGTGGCGACCATCGCGTTCGGCATGGGCATCGACAAGCCGGACGTCCGGTTCGTCGCCCACCTGGACCTGCCGAAGTCCGTGGAGGGGTACTACCAGGAGACCGGCCGCGCCGGCCGCGACGGCCTGCCGTCCACGGCCTGGCTGGCCTACGGGCTCAACGACGTGGTGCAGCAGCGCCGCATGATCGACACCAGCGAGGGCGACGAGGAGCACCGCCGCCGGCTCGCCGCGCACCTCGACGCGATGCTGGCGCTGTGCGAGACCGCCGAGTGCCGCCGCGTCCGGCTGCTGGCCTACTTCGGCCAGGACAGCGGCCCCTGCGGGAACTGCGACACGTGCCTGACGCCGCCGAAGACGTGGGACGGCACCGTCGCCGCCCAGAAGGCGCTGTCGACGGTCGTCCGGCTGAAGCGGGAGCGCAACCAGTCGTTCGGCACCGGCCAGATCGTCGACATCCTCCTCGGCCGCAAGACCGACAAGGTCATCCGCTTCGACCACGACGCGCTCAGCGTCTTCGGGATCGGCACGGACCTGACGGAGGCCCAGTGGCGGGGCGTGGTGCGGCAGTTGCTCGCCCAAGGGCTCCTGGCCGTGCAGGGCGAGTTCAACACGCTCGCCCTCACCGGCGAGTCGGCCGAGGTGCTGTCGGGGCGCCGCCGGGTGCTGCTGCGCAGCGAGCCGGAGAAGTCCGCGCGCACGTCCGCGAAGTCCGGGGGCGGGAAGAGGACCGCGCCCGTCGACCTGCCGGAGGAGGCGCTGCCCGTCTTCGAGCGGCTGCGCGCCTGGCGGGCCGCCACGGCCAGGGAGCAGGGCGTCCCGGCCTACGTCGTCTTCCACGACGCCACGCTGAGGGAGATCGCCACGGCCCCGCCCGCGACCCTCGCCGAGCTGGGCACCGTCAGCGGTGTCGGCGAGAACAAGCTCGCCAAGTACGGCCAGGGCGTCCTCGACGCCCTGGCCGGGGACTGAGCCGGGCCCGGCGCCCCCCGGCGCCCAGGGAACGGCGGACGGGCCGTACGGGATCCCTCCCGTACGGCCCGCCCGCCGTCTCACGCGGCCGTCACGCCGGCGGGCTGGCGACGCCCGGCGGCAGGAACCGCCTGCCGTTCACGCGCTCCGACACGCCCTCGCGGTCCAGGTACGGCGTGATGCCGCCCAGGTGGAAGGGCCAGCCGGCGCCGGTGATCAGGCACAGGTCGACGTCCTGCGCCTCGGCGACGACGCCCTCCTCCAGCATGAGGCCGATCTCCTGCGCCACGGCGTCCAGGACGCGGTCGCGGACCTGCTCCTCGGTGAGGGCCACGTCGCCCTGCTCCAGCAGCGCGAGGACCTCCGGGTCCAACTCCGGCCGGCCCGAGTCGTACACGTAGAAGCCGCGCTTGCCCGCCTCCACGACCGCCCTCAGGTTCGGGGAGACCGTGAAGCGGTCCGGGAAGGCCCGGTTCAGGGTCTCCGACACGTGCAGGCCGATCGCGGGGCCGACCAGCTCCAGCAGGACCAGCGGCGACATCGGCAGGCCGAGCGGCTCGATCGCCCTCTCCGCCGTCTCGATCGGGGTGCCCTCGTCGATGATGTTCTGGATCTCGCCCATGAAGCGGGTGAGGACGCGGTTGACGACGAACGCCGGGGCGTCCTTCACCAGCACCGCGGTCTTCTTCAGCTTCTTGGCGACGGCGAACGCCGTGGCCAGCGAGGCGTCGTCGGTCTGCTCGCCGCGGACGATCTCCAGCAGCGGGAGGACCGCGACCGGGTTGAAGAAGTGGAACCCGACCACGCGCTCCGGGTGCCGGAGCCCGGAGGCCATCTCGGAGACCGACAGCGACGAGGTGTTCGTCGCGAGGACGGCGTGCGCCGGGGCTACCGCCTCGACCTCCGCGAACACCTTCTGCTTGACGGACATCTCCTCGAACACGGCCTCGATGACGAAGTCCGCGTCGGCGAAGCCCTCCGCCTTGTCCAGGACACCGGTCACCAGCGCCTTGAGGCGGTTGGCCTTGTCCTGGTTGATCCGGCCCTTGCCGAGCAGCTTGTCGATCTCGGCGTGGACGTAGCCCACGCCCTTGTCGACGCGCTCCCGGTCGATGTCGGTGAGGACGACCGGGACCTCCAGGCGGCGCAGGAACAGCAGCGCCAGCTGCGAGGCCATCAGCCCGGCGCCGACCACGCCGACCTTGGCGACCGGGCGGGCCAGGCTCCTGTCCGGGGCGCCGACCGGGCGCTTGGCGCGCTTCTGGACCAGGTTGAAGGCGTAGACGCCGGCGCGCAGCTCACCGCTCGTCATCAGGTCGGCGAGGGCGGCGTCCTCGGCGTCGAAGCCCTTCTGCAGGTCGCCGTCCCTGACCGCCTCGACGATGTCGAGGGCCCGGTACGCGGCGGGGGCCGCGCCGTGCACCTTGCCGTCGGCGATGGCGCGGCCGCGGGCCACGGCGGCGTCCCACGCGTCGCCGCGGTCCACCTCGGGGCGCTCCACGGTGACGGCGCCGGTGAGGACCTTCGCCGTCCACAGCAGCGACTGCTCCAGGAAGTCCGCGGCCTCGAAGAGCGCGTCGGCGATGCCGAGGTCGAAGACCTGCTCGCCCTTGAGCTGCCTGTTCTGGTTGAGCGAGTTCTCGATGATCACCGAGACCGCGCGGTCCGCGCCGATCAGGTTCGGCAGGATCGTGCAACCGCCCCAGCCCGGGACCAGGCCCAGGAACACCTCGGGGAGGGAGAAGGCCGGCACGGACTTCGACACGGTGCGGTACGTGCAGTGGAGGCCGACCTCGACGCCGCCGCCCATCGCCGCGCCGTTGTAGTACGCGAAGGTGGGGACGGGCAGGGCGGACAGCCGCTTGAAGACGTCGTGGCCGCCCTTGCCGACGGCCAGGGCCTCCTCGTGGCGCCTCAGCAGTTCGACGCCCTTGAGGTCGGCGCCGACGGAGAAGACGAACGGCTTGCCGGTGAGGCCCACGCCGACGATCCCGCCGTCCGCGGCCTCCTTCTCGACCCGGTCGATCGCCGCGTTCAGGTTGGCGAGCGACTGCGGGCCGAACGTGGTCGGCTTGGTGTGGTCGAAGCCGTTGTCCAGCGTGATCAGCGCGAACCTGCCCGCGCCCAGCGGCAGGTCGAAGTGGCGCACGTGCGCCGTGGTGACGACCTCGTCCGGGAACAGCTCGGCCGCGCCCTTCAGAAGTTCGGCGGTGGTGGTCACTTGCTGCCTCCGGCGTCCTCGTGGTTCGGGTTCTCCCAGATGACCGTGGCGCCCATGCCGAAGCCGACGCACATGGTCGTGATGCCGTAGCGGACCTCCGGCCGCTCCTCGAACTGCCGCGCCAGCTGGGTCATCAGGCGGACGCCGGAGGAGGCCAGCGGGTGGCCGAAGGCGATGGCGCCGCCGTACTGGTTGACGCGGGGGTCGTCGTCGGCGATGCCGTAGTGGTCCAGGAACGCCAGGACCTGGACGGCGAAGGCCTCGTTGATCTCGAACAGGCCGATGTCGCCGATGGACAGGCCCGCCTTGGCGAGGGCCTTCTCGGTCGCCGGGATCGGGCCGTAGCCCATGACCTCGGGCTCGACGCCGGCGAAGGCGTACGACACGAGGCGCATCCCGACCGGCAGGCCGTGCTCGCGCGCGAAGTCCTCGGAGGCGATGATCGACGCGGTGGCGCCGTCGTTGAGGCCCGCGGAGTTGCCCGCGGTGACCCGGCCGTGGGGGCGGAAGGGCGTCTTCAGGCCGGCCAGGCTCTCCAGCGTGGTGCCCGGGCGCATCGGCTCGTCGGCGGTGACCAGGCCCCAGCCGGTCTCGCCGGTCGCGGCGTCGGTGCGGCGCACCGAGATCGGCACCAGGTCCCGCTGGATCCTGCCGTCGGCGTACGCCTTGGCGGCCTTCTCCTGGGAGCGCACCGCGTACTCGTCGGCTCGCTCCTTGGTGAGGTGCGGGAACCGGTCGTGCAGGTTCTCCGCCGTCATGCCCATGAAGAGGGCGGACTCGTCGACGAGCTTCTCGGAGACGAAGCGCGGGTTGGGGTCGGCGCCCTCGCCCATGGGGTGGCGGCCCATGTGCTCGACGCCGCCCGCGATGACGACGTCGTACGCGCCGAAGGCGATGGAACCGGCGGTCGTCGTCACGGCCGTCAGGGCGCCCGCGCACATCCGGTCGACGGCGTAACCGGGGACCGACTGCGGCAGGCCGGCGAGGATGCCGGCCATCCGGCCGATGGTCAGGCCCTGGTCGCCGATCTGCGTGGTCGCCGCGACGGCGACCTCGTCGACCCGGCGCGGGTCGAGGCCGGGGTTGCGGCGCAGCAGCTCCCGGATGGCCTTCACGACAAGATCGTCGGCGCGGGTCTCGTGGTAGACGCCCTTGGGGCCCGCCTTGCCGAACGGGGTGCGGACGCCGTCGACGAAGACGACGTCCCTGACGGTACGAGGCACGATGGCTCTCCTCCAGGGTGCGGGGTGGCACTGCTGCGGCACACGCGGCTGAGCGCACGCTCACCCCCATGCTACTTGCGGGTAACCGGACTGCACAGCCCCCGCGCGGAGCGTCCGAGGTCACACCGCGCGGCCGCGGCCTTCCCCGGCGCCGAGGGACCGCGAAACCGCGGCCCGCCGCGCCGCGGGACCGGCGCCCGGGGCCGCCTCCGGGGCGGCCCGGGGCGGCGCGCCGGAACGCCGCCCCCTTTCCGGACGCGCGCCGGAGGGGAGCGGCGCCGCGTCAGGGCCGCGCGGTGCGCAGGGCGGCGACCAGGGCGGGGGTCACCTGCTCGACCTGCCAGGGACGGGCGCCGTAGCCCGCCAGTGCCTCCGCCACCGACTCCGCGGTCGGATCGCCGGGGGGCTCCCAGCAGACGCGGCGGACCGTGTCGGGGGAGACGAGGTTCTCCTGCGGCAGGTTCAGCGACTCTGCCAGCGCCGAGATCGCCGTGCGCGCCGCCGACAGCCGGGCCGCGGCCACCGGGTCCTTGTCCGCCCAGGCCCGCGGCGGGGGCGGCCCGGTGACGGGCTGGCCCTGCTGGGGCAGCTGCGCGTCGGGCAGCTGCCTGGCGCGGTCGACGGCGGCCTGCCACTGCTCCAGCTGACGGCGTCCCGTGCGCGTGCCGAAACCGGGCAGCGCGGTCAGGGCCTGCACGTCCGTCGGCAGGGCGAGCGCGGCCTCGACGATCGCCGCGTCGCTGAGCACCTTGCCGGGCGACACGTCGCGGCGCTGCGCGATCCTGTCCCGGAGGGTCCACAGCTCCCGTACGACGGCCAGCTGGCGGCGCCGGCGCACCTTGTGCATCCCGGAGGTGCGGCGCCACGGGTCCTTGCGCGGGGGCGGGGGAGGGGCGGCGGCGATCGCGGCGAACTCCTGGCGCGCCCACTCCAGCTTGCCCTGCCGGTCGAGCTCCTTCTCCAGCGCGTCCCGCAGGTCGACGAGGAGCTCGACGTCGAGCGCGGCGTACCGGAGCCAGGGCTCGGGCAGCGGACGGGTCGACCAGTCCACCGCGGAGTGGCCCTTCTCCAGTACGTACCCGAGGACGGACTCGACCATCGCGCCGAGTCCGACGCGCGGGAAGCCCGCGAGGCGGCCCGCCAGCTCCGTGTCGAAGAGCCTGGACGGCGCCATGCCTATCTCCCGCAGGCACGGCAGGTCCTGCGTGGCGGCGTGGAGGATCCACTCCGTGCCGCCGAGGGCCTCGCCGAGGGCCGACAGGTCGGGGCAGCCGACCGGGTCGACCAGCGCCGTGCCGGCGCCCTCCCGGCGCAGCTGCACCAGGTAGGCCCGCTGCCCGTAGCGGTAGCCGGACGCCCGCTCGGCGTCGACGGCCACCGGGCCGGTGCCGGCGGCGAACGTCTCGACCACCCGCGCCAGCGCCTCGGCGTCGGCCACGACGGGAGGCACCCCCTCACGGGGCTCCAGCAGGGGGATCGGTTCCGGGGCCGCCGCCCCGTCGGCTGCGACGCCGTCGTCCGGAGGGCCGCCCCCGGTGGTTCGCAGTGGTGTCTTCGCTGCGGTGTCTTGGGCGTCGGTCACCTGTCAAGGGTATCGGTGAACGGGCCCCGCCCGTCGACGTAACGTTCCGTCGGCGGGCGGGTCGGGGCGCGGGGATCAGTGGATGATGCCGGTGCGCAGCGCGACCGCGACCATGCCCGCCCGGTCGCCGGTGCCCAGCTTGCGGGCGATCCGGGCCAGGTGGGACTTGACGGTCAGGGCGGACAGCCCCATGGAGACGCCGATGGCCTTGTTCGACTGGCCTTCCGCCACCAGCCGGAGGACCTCGACCTCGCGACCGGACAGCTCGCGGTAGCCGCCGGGGTGGCTCGGGGCACCCGGTGGGCGGCGGTGGTGGAAGCGGGCCGCCGCGGCGCCGATCGGGGCGGCGCCCGGCCGGGCGGGGTGCCCGATGTTGGTGCGGGTGCCGGTGACGACGTAGCCCTTGACGCCGCCGGCGAGCGCGTTGCGCACCGCGCCGATGTCGTCGGCGGCGGACAGGGCCAGGCCGTTGGGCCAGCCGGCGGCGCGGGTCTCCGACAGCAGGGTGAGGCCGGAGCCGTCGGGCAGGTGGACGTCGGCGACGCAGATGTCGCGCGGGTTGCCGATACGGGGGCGGGCCTCCGCGATGGACGACGCCTCGATCACGTCACGCACTCCGAGCGCCCACAGGTGGCGGGTCACGGTGGAGCGGACGCGCGGGTCGGCCACGACGACCATGGCCGTCGGTTTGTTCGGGCGGTAGGCGACCAGGCTTGCGGGCTGCTCGAGGAGAACGGACACCAGGCCTCCTGGGAAGGTGCGGGACACTGCCGGCTCGGGGAAGCGGCCGGGGCGAACCGTGCAGATAGGGTCACAGACCTCTTCGGCAGCAACCACGTCCTCCTTTAGGAGGAGATCACGGATATTCTGTAACAATTGGGGCAAATCGGACAGCTGACCGAGGGGTCACGTCCGGCGCGGCCCGCGCCGCTGCGGCAGCGGCACCACGCCCGCCCCGCCCCCCTCCCGCGACTCGGGGCCGGACGGCGGCAGCCCCGCCACCTGGCACAGCAGGTCCCCCCAGGCCGCCAGGTGCGCCCCGGCGTCCGGCGCCCCGCCCCGGCCCTCCCCGGGCGTCCACGACGCCCGGATCTCGATCTGCGTCGCGGGCCGCCGATCCGCCAGCCCGCCGAAGTAGTACGACCCCGCCCGGGTGACCGTCCCGCTCGCCTCCGCGTACGACAGGGCCCGCGCCTCCAGCGCCCCCGTCAGCCAGGACCAGCACACCTCCGGCAGCAGCGGGTCCGCGGCCATCTCCGGCTCCAGCTCCGCCCGCACCAGTGTGACCAGCCGGAACGTCCCCCGCCACGCCTCGTGGCCCGCCGGGTCGTGCAGCAGCACCAACCGGCCGTCCGCCAGGTCGCCGCCGTCCTCAGCGGCCACCGCCTCCAGCGCGTACGCCCAGGGCGCGAGCCGCCGGGGCGGCCGCGTCGGCGCCAGTTCGACCTCCGGGCGGACCCGTGCCGCCCGCAACGCGTCGACCGCGGCCCGGAAGGCGGGCGGAACGGGCTCCCCCTCCCCGCCGCCCCCGCCCTCGATGCCGTCGAAGTGGTCGAGGAACCGTTCCTGAGCCGCAGCCATGCGGGGAAGAGTAGGCGGAAGGGGGGCCGCGGGCGGGGAGGAACACCCCCACCGCGCCGCCCGCTCCGCGTGACCGCGCGTGCGCACGTGCGAAGATGCGTGCGTGAGTGCCGACACCCGCCCCCCGGGCCCCCCGACCCAGACGTACGACTCCGCCTTCCTCAGGGCCTGCCGCCGCGAACCGGTGCCGCACACGCCGGTGTGGTTCATGCGCCAGGCGGGGCGCTCACTCCCCGAGTACCTGAAGGTCCGCGAGGGCGTCCCCATGCTGGAGTCCTGCATGCGGCCCGAGCTGGTCACCGAGATCACGCTGCAGCCCGTGCGCCGCCACCGGGTCGACGCGGCGATCTACTTCAGCGACATCGTCGTCCCCCTCAAGGCCATCGGCCTCGACCTCGACATCAAGCCGGGCGTCGGCCCCGTCGTCGCCGACCCGATCCGCCGCCGCGAGGACCTGGCGCGGCTGCGCGACCTGACCCCCGACGACGTCGCGTACGTCACCGAGGCCATCGGCATGCTCACGGGCGAACTCGGCGCCACCCCGCTGATCGGCTTCGCGGGCGCGCCCTTCACCCTGGCGAGCTACCTCGTCGAGGGCGGCCCGTCGCGCAACCACGAGCACACCAAGGCCCTCATGTACGGGGACCCCGGTCTCTGGGCCGACCTGCTCGACCGGCTCGCCGACATCACCGCGGCGTTCCTGAGGGTGCAGATCGAGGCCGGCGCCTCCGCCGTGCAGCTGTTCGACTCCTGGGTCGGCGCGCTCGCTCCGGACGACTACCGCCGCCGTGTCATGCCCGCCTCGTCGAAGGTCTTCGACGCCGTCGCCGGGTACGGCGTGCCGCGCATCCACTTCGGCGTCGGCACCGGCGAGCTGCTCGGCCTCATGGGCGAGGCGGGCGCGGACGTGGTCGGCGTCGACTGGCGCGTCCCGCTCGACGAGGCCGCCCGACGCGTCGGTCCCGGCAAGGCGCTCCAGGGCAACCTCGACCCCGCCGTCCTGTTCGCCCCGCGCGAGGCCGTCGAGGAGCAGACGCGCCGCGTCCTGGACGCCGCCTCCGGGCTGGAGGGCCACGTCTTCAACCTCGGCCACGGGGTGCTTCCCGCGACCGACCCCGACGCGCTGACGCGCCTGGTCGAGCACGTCCACACGCGGACCGCGCGCTAGCCCCGGGCGGCGCCCGCCCCACGGCGGCCGCGTCCGGCGCGGGGCGCCC
>JAAXOU010000078.1 GCA_012396115.1 Streptomyces somaliensis DSM 40738
GCGGCGCACGCTTCTCCCTCGGCTACGGCGCCTGCCCCGCCCTGGAAGACCGCGCCAAGATCGCCGACCTGCTACGACCCGAACGCATCGGCGTCCACCTCTCCGAAGAATTCCAACTCCACCCCGAACAATCCACCGACGCCATCGTCCTCCACCACCCCGAGGCGAAGTACTTCAACGCCCGCTGACCTGCCCGGCACGTCCCGCCCGCCGCCGGGCGTCCGGCGGCACGGGGCGCCGTACACTGGTCGGCCCAGCGCAGGCCGGCCGCACGCCCCCACCGGACTCCCCGGCGGGGGCGCGCGGCCGGCCTTCCCGTCCCCCATGGAGGTGTGCCGGATGACCAGCACGGTCCCCGCGTTCCCGAGCCGAGCGGCCGACGGGTCGGCCCTCCAGGCCGTGTTCCTCGACATGGACGGCACGCTCGTCGACACCGAGGGCTTCTGGTGGGACGTGGAGGTGGCGGTCTTCCGGGACCTCGGGCACGAGCTGGACGAGTCCTGGCGCGACATCGTCGTCGGCGGCCCCATGACCCGCAGCGCCGGCTACCTCATCGAGGCCACGGGCGCCGACATCGCCCTCCCCGAACTCACCACGCTGCTCAACGACCGCTTCGAGGAGCGCATCGGCGACGGCGTCCCCCTCATGCCCGGCGCCGCCCGGCTTCTGGGGGAGCTGAGCGGGAATTCCGTGCCCACGGCGCTGGTGTCCGCCTCCCACCGGCGCATCATCGACCGCGTCCTGCACTCCCTGGGCGCCGAGCACTTCACCCTCACGGTGGCCGGCGACGAGGTGCCCCGGACGAAGCCGCACCCCGACCCGTACCTCCTCGCCGCCCGCCGCGTCGGAGCCGACCCCGCCCGGTGCGCCGTCGTCGAGGACACGGCCACCGGAGTGGCGGCCGCCGAGGCGGCCGGCTGCCGGGTCGTCGCCGTACCGTCCCTCGCCCCCATCGCGCCGGCCGACGGGCGGGCCGTCGTCGGCTCCCTCGAAGAAGTGGACCTGGGGTTCCTGCGCGCCCTGGTCGGCGGCACGGACCGGCCCGCGCGCGCGGCGCGGCCCCTCGGGTGACGGAGGACCCTCGGCGCCGGTTCGCACACCCTCCGTGACGAGGGAGGGGGTGCGCCGCGTGACCTTACTCACCCAGCACGGCACCCCCCGGGTCTTCACATCCGCACGCGCGTCCGGGCCGGGTGGTCCCGGCGGTGGCCGCTCGTTCGGATTGGTCCGGATCCGCGGGAAACCTCCCCGCACCGTCGGAGCCGCGCGGTCACGGTCGGAAACCGCCCCCGGAAACCCCCCAGACCCGCCCCGCTCCCGGACGGGTGGTGGGGACACTAATCTTTCCGGCGAACACCCCGCCGCACCCCCGCGCCACGGCCGTCGCGAAGCGGCCGCGGGCACGGGGCCGACCGTTCGCAGCCCGACCCCACCCGTCGCGTCCCGCCGGAGGACCACGACGGAGGCCCGCGGACGCCCCCACCCCCCGTGCCGGACCAGGAGTACCCCCATGAACCGCAAGAGCCCGGTGCTGCCGGCGATCGCCGGACTGCTGGCCCCCCTCCTCGCCGCCTGCGGGATGGGGACGGGCGGAGACGCCGCGGACGGCGGCATCGTCGTCGGGACCACCGACCGGTTCGCCGTCTCCCGGGACGCCCCGGCCCCCTTCGACCCGGCCTACGCCTACGACACCGGCGCCTGGAACGTGCTGCGCCAGACCGTCCAGACCCTGATGCGCGTTCCGCGCGGCGGCGGCACCCCCGTCCCCGACGCCGCCTCCCAGTGCGAGTTCACCAGCGGCGCCAACGAGAGCTACCGCTGCGTGCTCCGGGAGGGCCTCGTCTTCTCCGACGGCAAGCCGGTCACCGCCCGGGACGTGGAGTACTCCGTCGAACGCGTCCTGGCCATCAGGTCCGACAACGGCGTCGCCGCCCTCCTCTCCAACGTCGAGGCCGTCGAGGCCAGGGGAGACCGCGAGGTCCTCTTCCGGCTGAAGACGCCCGACGCCACCTTCCCGTACAAGCTCGCCACGCCCGTCGCCGGCATCGTCAGCAGCGACAGGTACGACGCCACCAGGCTGCGCGAGGGCTTCCAGGTCGACGGCTCCGGCCCGTACACCATGAGCCCCCGCGTCCGCGACGGGCGCCTCGTCAGCGTCGCCTTCACCCGGAACCCCCGCTACAAGGGCGACGTCACGGTCCGCAACGACGGCGTCGAGCTGCGCTCCTTCGACGACGCCGCCTCCATGGCCGAGGCGCTGGAGGCCGGGGACATCGACATGGTGACCCGCACCCTGGAGCCCGAGCTGATCGAGAAGCTCGACGTCCACCCCCAGGATGACGTCAAGCTCACCGAGGTCCCCGGCCTCGAGATCCGCTACCTGGCCTTCGACACCGAGGACCCCGCGGTCAGGAACAAGGCCGTGCGCCAGGCCATGGCCGCCCTCGTCGACCGCGACCGCCTGATCCGCGGCGTGTACGGCCGCACCGCGAAGCCGCTGTACTCGCTGATCCCGTCGACGATCGTCACCCACAGCAACTCGTTCTTCAACAAGTACGGCGACCCCAGCCGCGCCAGGGCCGCGGCCCTCCTGCGCGACGCGGACGTCGACACCCCCGTCAAGCTGACCCTGCACTACACCACCGACCACTACGGCGCCGCGACGGCCAGGGAGTTCGCCGCCCTGCGCGACCAGCTCAACGGGAGCGGCCTGTTCGACGTCACCGTCCGGGGCGTCGAGTGGTCCTCCTTCCGGCCCGCCCAGAAGCGCGGCGACTACGCCGTCTACGGACTCGGCTGGTTCCCCGACTTCCCGGACCCCGACAACTACATCGCCCCGTTCCTCGACGCCCACAACTTCCTCAACACGCCCTATGTCAACGAGGAGGCCCGCAAGCAGCTCATCCCGGCCTCCCGCCGGGAGGCCGACCGCGCCGCCGCGGCCCCCGCCTTCCAGCGGCTCCAGGACATCGTCGCCGAGGACGTCCCGGTCCTCCCGCTCTGGCAGGGCAAGCAGTACGTCGCCTCCCGCGCCACCCTCACCGGCGTCGAATGGGCCCTCAACACCTCCTCGGACCTGCAGCTCTGGGAGCTCGGCCGGGGCGACGCCTGACCCCCGCCGCACCGAAGAGATCCAGAGGCAAGGTTCCAGTGAAGGCACACGACAAGTGGCTGGCGGTCCCGCTCGCCGTGGGACTCGCCGCCGCCGCGCTCGGCGGCTGCGACACCGAGGGGGCCGCCGGCGCCGGCGGCTCCGGGACGATCGTCGTCGGCATGTCCGACCGGGTCGCGGCCACCGACCCCGCCGCCGGGTACGACCCCGGCTCCTGGCTGCTGTTCAACAACGTCTTCCAGTCCCTGCTGAGCTTCCCCAAGGGGGCCACCACGCCCCAGCCGGAGGCCGCCGAGCGGTGCGGGTTCGACAAGGGCGACAGCGCCGTCTACCAGTGCACCCTCCGCGAGGGCCTGAAGTTCAGCAACGGCAATCCGCTCACCTCCGAGGACGTCAGGTTCTCCTTCGAGCGCGCCCTGAAGATCGACGACGAGAACGGGCCCGCCCCCCTCCTGTCCACCATCGGCAGGATCGAGACCCCCGACGACAGGACCGTCGTCTTCGTCCTCAAGGTGCCCGACGCCACCTTCCCCAGCAAGATCGCCTCTGCGGCCGGTTCCATCGTCGACCACCGCGAGTACCGGGCCGACTCCCTGCGCACCGACGGCAAGGCCGTCGGGTCCGGTCCGTACCGGCTGGACTCCTTCGACGAGGGGAGGGCCGTCTTCTCCGTCAACCCCGGCTACCGGGGCTCCGCCAAGATCAAGAACGGCGGCGTCACCCTGAGGTTCTACGACGGCGACCGCAAGGCCCTCGCCGAAGGACTGGCGAAGGGCGACGTCGACGTCGCCTACCGCGGTCTCGCCGCCGAGGACATCCGGAAGTACGACGGCTCCACGACCGCCGGCCGCGAGGACGTCCAGGACATCGAGGTCGTCGAGGGCTCCAGCGCCGAGGTCCAGTACCTGGTCTTCAACATGAAGGACCCGGTCGCCGGCAGGCTCGGCGTCCGCAGGGCCATCGCCCACCTCGTCGACCGCCAGGCGCTCGTCCGGGACGTCTACCACTCCACGGCGACCCCGCTGTACTCGATCGTCCCCGCCGGCATCCTCGGGCACAACACCGCCTTCTTCGACCGCTACGGCGACCGCCCGCAGATCGGTCTCGCCAGGAAGGCGCTCCGCGCCGAGGGCATCGAGGGCAAGGTCGAGATCACCCTCCACTCCACGCCCAGCCGCTACGGCCCCGGCACGGACGAGCAGATCAAGGCCATCGCCGGCCAGCTCAACAGGAGCGGACTGTTCGAGGCCCGGGTGAAGTCGGTCGAGTACGGCCGGTACGAGAAGGACGTCCAGGCCGGCAGGTACGGCGTCTACGTCAAGGGCTGGATCCCCGACTACCCGGACCCGGACAACTTCACCCAGCCGTTCTTCGGCGAGGACAACGTCCTCGGCAACCACTACGAGAACGCCGAGATCACCGGCAGGATCATCCCGGACACCGCGGCCACCGCCGACCGCAGCGCCGCCCGGGACGACTTCGACCGGCTGCAGAACCTCGTCGCCGAGGACGTCCCGCTCCTCCCGCTCTGGCAGGCCAAGCAGTACGCGGTCGCCCGCGGCGCGATCTCCGGCCTGGAATGGACCCTCGACGCGTCCACCGTGTTCCGGTTCTGGGAGATCAGGAAGGACTGACCCCGGCCCCGCCGGACACCGGCGCCCCGGAGCGGACGCCGCCCCCGCGGGGGCGGCGTCGCCACGCTCTCCCCGCCCGCACGGGCGGGGAGCCGACCGGGCTACTGCGCGCCCGGCCGCACCAGGCCGCTCTCGTACGCGTACACGGCCGCCTGCACCCGGTCCCGCAGCCGCAGCTTCGTCAGCACGTGGCCCACGTGCGTCTTCACCGTCGTCTCCGAGACGAACAGGTCCGCCGCGATCTCCGCGTTGGACAGTCCCCGCGCCACCAGCTTCAGCACCTCCACCTCACGCTCCGTCAAGGTGTTCAGCGCGTCCGGCACCGGCTCGTCCCCCGACGGCAGGTGCTCCGCGTACTTGTCCAGCAGCCGTCGCGTGATGCTCGGCGCCAGCATCGCCTCGCCGGCCGCCACCACCCGGATCGCCTGCACCAGCTCGTTCGCCGGGGCGTCCTTCAGCAGGAACCCGCTGGCCCCCGCCCGCAGCGCCTCCACCACGTACTCGTCCAGGTCGAACGTGGTCAGCACCAGCACCTTCGCCGGCCCGTCCCGCCCCGGTCCCGTGATCCGGCGCGTCGCCTCCACCCCGTCCATCCGCGGCATCCGGACGTCCATCAGGACCACGTCCGGCTGGAGCGCCCGCACCTGGTCGAGCGCCTGCAGGCCGTCCCCGGCCTCGCCCACCACCGTGATGTCCTGCTCCGCCTCCAGGATCATCCGGAAACCGGTACGCAGCAGCGGCTGGTCGTCGACCAGTAGGACGCGGATGGCCACGGGCACTCCTCAAGAGATCGCTGGACCCGGCCCATTGTGCCCCGGACCGGCCGGCCCCACCGGCAGCGGGTACACCGGGGGAGTCCCGCCGAACTCCGGACAGAACGCCTGGTGGTCGCACCAGCCGCACAGCTTCGTCGGCCGCGGCCGCCAGTCGCCCGTCTCCGTCGCCCTCCGGATGGCCTCCCACAGCGCCAGCAGCTTCCGCTCCACCCGCCTCAGGTCCGCCATCACCGGGTCGTACGTCACCACGTCGCCGCTGCCCAGGTACACCAGCTGCAACCGCCGCGGCAGCACCCCCTTCAGCCGCCACACCACCAGCGCGTAGAAGGTCATCTGGAACAGCGGGCCGTCCCCGTACTCCGGGCGCGGCGCCCTGCCCGTCTTGTAGTCGACGATCCGCACCTCGCCCGAGGGCGCCACGTCGACCCGGTCGATCACCCCCCGCAGCCGGAGCCCCGACTCCAGCTCCGTCTCCACGAACAGCTCCCGCTCCGCCGGCTCCAGCCGCGTCGGGTCCTCCAGCGCGAACCACCGCTCGACCAGGTCCTCGGCCTCCCGCAGCCACCGCCCCAGCCGCTCCCCGTCCGCGTCGTCCTCGAACAGCGAGGCCAGCTCCGGACGCGACTCCAGCAGCCGCGCCCACTGCCCGGGGACCATCGCCCGCGCCCTCGGAGCCGTACGCTCGGCCGCCGGGTCGTCGAAGAGGCGCTCCAGCACCGCGTGCACCAGGGTGCCCCGCGTCGCCGCCGGGCTCGGCTTCTCCGGCAGCCTGTCGATCACCCGGAACCGGTACAGCAGGGGACACTGCATGAAGTCCCCGGCGCGGGACGGCGAGAGCGACACGGGCGGCTGCGGGCGCGAAGTCATGTCCTCGACCCTATGACCCGCCACCGACAGCCGTCGGCATACCATCGACGGCGGGGGAACACCGCACTCCGCACGACCGGGCGGGAGGGACCCCGGCCCGCCCCCACGCCGAAGGGATCCCGTGAACCAGGACGACGACAGCGCCGCGCGCCCGCGGTCCGCCCCCACCCGAGGCACCCCCGGCCCCGGCGGGCGGCGCCGCGCCGAACCCGGCGGCGGCCTGCTGATGGGCCGGATCCTCGGCGTGCCGGTCTACGTCGCCCCCAGCTGGTTCCTCGTGGCGGCCCTCATCACCTGGGTCTTCGGCGGCCAGCTCGACCGCGTCCTGCCCGACCTGGGCGGCGCCCGCTACCTGGTCTCGCTGTTCTTCGCCGTCGCCTTCTACGCCTCGGTCCTCGTCCACGAGCTCGCCCACACCGTCGCCGCGCTCCGCTACGGGCTCCCGGTCCGCCGCATCCAGCTCCAGTTCTTCGGCGGCGTCTCCGAGATCGAGAAGGAGTCCGAGTCCCCGGGCCGCGAATTCGTCCTCGCCTTCGTGGGCCCCCTCCTCTCCCTCCTGCTCTCCGGCGCCTTCTACGCCGGCCTGCACGCCGTCGAGCCCGGCACGGTCCCCGGCGTCCTCCTCGCCGGCCTGACGGTCTCCAACCTCCTCGTCGCCGCCTTCAACCTCCTGCCCGGCCTCCCGCTCGACGGCGGCCGCATGCTCCGTGCCGTCGTCTGGAAGATCACCGGCAACCCCATGAGCGGCACCGTCGCCGCCGCCTGGGCGGGCCGGGCCCTGGCCGTCGCCGTCCTGCTCGGCCTGCCCCTGCTCACGCGGACCGGCGTCCTCGGCGGCGCCGCGGACCCCAGCGGCATGGACACGGTCATGGACGCCCTCCTCGCCGCCATCCTCGCCGCGATCATCTGGACCGGCGCCGGCAACAGCCTCCGCATGGCCCGCCTGCGCGAGCGCCTCCCCGCCCTGCAGGCCCGCACCCTCACCCGGCGCGCCGTCCCCGTACCGCCCGAGACGCCCCTGTCCGAGGCGCTCCGCCGCGCCAACGAGGCCGGCGCCCGCGCCCTCGTCGTCGTCGACGGCCAGGGCGAGCCCACCGCGCTCGTCCGCGAGACCGCCATAGCCGGCGTGCCCCGGCACCGCCGCCCCTGGGTCGCCGTCGGCGGCCTCGCCCAGGACCTCACCGACGGCATGAGGATCCCCGCCGACCTCACCGGCGAGGCCCTCCTCGAAAGGCTCCGCGAGACCCCCGCCACCGAGTACCTCGTCGTCGAGGAGACCGGCGAGGTGTACGGCGTGCTGTCCACCGCGGACGTCGAGCGCGCCTTCGTCCGGGCCATGGCCCGCCCGGGCACCGCCCCCGGCTAGTCCCGCCGCGCCGTGGTCGGGGCCCCCGCCACCGCCGGGTACCCTGGTCACATGTCCGAACCGACCGGTGCCGCCCGCCGTCGCGGGCCCTTCGAGGTCGGGGACCAGGTCCAGCTCACCGATCCCAAGGGACGCCACTACACGTTCACGCTCGAGGCCGGGAAGAACTTCCACACCCACAAGGGTTCCTTCCCGCACGACGAGCTGATCGGCGCCCCCGAGGGAAGTGTCGTCCGTACCACGGGAAACGTCGCCTACCTCGCGCTGCGCCCCCTGCTCCCCGACTACGTCCTGTCCATGCCCCGCGGGGCCGCAGTCGTCTACCCGAAGGACGCGGGCCAGATCCTCGCCTTCGCCGACATCTTCCCCGGCGCCCGCGTCGTGGAGGCCGGCGTCGGCTCGGGTTCGCTCAGCAGCTTCCTGCTGCGCGCCGTCGGCGACAGCGGCATGCTCCACTCCTACGAGCGCCGCGAGGACTTCGCGGAGATCGCCAGGGCCAACGTGGAGCGCTACTTCGGCGGTCCCCACCCCGCCTGGCGGCTCACCGTCGGCGACCTCCAGGACAACCTCGCCGAGACCGACGTCGACCGCGTCATCCTGGACATGCTCGCCCCCTGGGAGTGCCTGGAGGCCGTCTCCAAGGCCCTCGTCCCCGGCGGCATCCTCTGCTGCTACGTCGCGACGACCACCCAGCTCGCCCGGACCGTCGAGTCCATCCGCGAGATCGGCTGCTACGCCGAACCGCAGCCCTGGGAGTCGATGATCCGCAACTGGCACGTCGAGGGGCTGGCCGTCCGCCCGGACCACCGCATGATCGGCCACACCGGCTTCCTCGTCACCGCCCGCCGCCTCGCGGACGGCGTCGAGCCGCCCATGCGCCGCCGCCGCCCCGCCAAGGGCGCCTACGGCGAGGACTACGAAGGCCCGAACAAGGGCTGACCCGCCCACAACGCCGCGGCGCCGCCCCGGAGTTCCCCCGTCCGACGGGGAAGTCCCGGGCGGCGCCGCGGCGTTCGCCCGGCCGGGGCCGCCACCCCGGGTTCCCGCTGCCCGCGGGGTGTGGAACGATGCTGGCCACGGCCCGCGGCGGCATCCCACCGCCCCCGCACGACCACAGGAGACAGCCCGCGTGCAGACCTCCGCCGTCCCGGACCTCGCGCACACCCACGCCCGCCCCGCGCACTGGCTCGCGACCGCCGCGGCCACGGCCGGCGTCATCGTCCTGGCCGGCCTCGCACAGCCCGACCCGGCCACCGCCACCGGCCCCGCGGCCGCCCCCCGGGTGCCGGTGACCGGCGCGTCCGCCCCCGACGCGGCGGCCGCCTCCTACCCGCTGGAGTGCGCCGGGACCCCCACCGCCGTCCCCAGGGCCGCCTCCGGCGACCTCGATGGCGACGGGCGGCCCGAGACGGTCGCCGCCGTCCACTGCCGGGCCGGCTCGGGCACCCCGCCGCAGGGCCTGTACGTCCTCACGGGCACGCCCGGCGCCGCGGAGGGCGCCCGCGTCGTGGCGACCCTCGTCGACCCCGCGGACGCCCTCTTCGTCGGAGACCTCGCCGTGCGTGACGGCCTGGTCACGGCGACCCTGTTCGGCTACTCGTCCCCCGACGTGCCCCGCTGCTGCCCCGACGAGCGCGAGACCGCCGAATGGCGGTGGTCCGGCGGCGCGTTCCTGCGCACCCCCGCCACCACCCGCTGACGGGCGGCTACTCGGCGTCGGGGCCGTACACCTCCACCCCGTCCGAGGCCCTCCGCACGTGGATGCAGTCGCCCGGGCACTCCTTCGCCGAGTCCGCCACGTCCCGCAGCAGCGGCAGCGGCACCGGCGCCGCCGCGCCCGGCTCCTGCAGGAGCTCGTCGTCGGGGCCCTTGACGTAGGCCAGCCCGTCGACGTCGAGTTCGAACACCTCCGGGGCGTACTGGGCGCAGATCCCGTCCCCGGTGCAGAGGTCCTGGTCGATCCAGACCTCCAGCGCCTCTCCGGCGGCCGTGCTGGGGGCCTCGTGCTGCGCGGTCATGTGCCCTGCCGTTTCCTGCCTCGGTGAAGCGTCGGGAAGTAAGTCCGGCCCACCCCGGCGGGTGTTGGCCACCGACGACGATACAACCGGCCGCTTTCCGATGTTGGTGGGTGGGTATCCCCTTCCCGTGGGGAAAGCGCAAGGGTGAAGATCGGACGCGCCCCGAGAGTCTTGGTGATCTGGGGGTTTCAACCGCCACCCACGCAGGTAGGGTCTGGAAGCGTCCAGCTCCCCTTGGAGGAGGTGAGGACCGTGGCAGCCCACGACGACGACATCAACCGCGGCATCCGGCCGGGGCGGGGGTCTGACGACCCCGCCGGCCAGGTTGCCTATCTCGAGCAGGAAATCGCCGTCCTGCGACGCAAGCTCGCCGACTCTCCGCGACACACGAGGATTCTCGAGGAGCGGATCGTCGAGCTGCAGACCAGTCTGGCCGGCGTGTCCGCGCAGAACGAGCGGCTCGCCAACACGCTCCGTGAGGCCCGCGACCAGATCGTGGCCCTCAAGGAGGAGGTCGACCGCCTCGCTCAGCCGCCGGCCGGCTTCGGCGTCTTCCTGCAGGCCAACGAGGACGGCACGTGCGACATCTTCACCGGTGGCCGCAAGCTCCGTGTGAACGTCAGCCCCAGCGTCGAGCTCGACGGGCTCCGGCGGGGCCAGGAGGTCATGCTCAACGAAGCGCTCAACGTGGTCGAGGCCATGGAGTTCGAGCGCGCCGGGGACATCGTCACCCTCAAGGAGATCCTTGAGGACGGCGAGCGCGCCCTGGTCATCGGCCACACCGACGAGGAGCGGGTCGTACGGCTCGCCGAGCCCCTGCTGGACGCCACCATCCGGCCCGGCGACGCACTCCTGCTCGAACCCCGCTCCGGCTACGTCTACGAGGTCATCCCCAAGAGCGAGGTCGAGGAGCTCGTCCTCGAGGAGGTCCCGGACGTCGACTACGACAAGATCGGCGGCCTGGGCAACCAGATCGAACTGATCCGCGACGCGGTCGAGCTCCCCTACCTCCATCCCGACCTCTTCAAGGAGCACGAGCTCCGGCCCCCGAAGGGCATCCTGCTGTACGGCCCGCCCGGCTGCGGCAAGACCCTCATCGCCAAGGCCGTCGCCAACTCTCTGGCGAAGAAGGTCGCCGAGGTGACCGGACAGCCCGCCGGCAAGAGCTACTTCCTCAACATCAAGGGCCCCGAGCTGCTCAACAAGTACGTGGGCGAGACCGAGCGGCACATCCGCCTGGTCTTCCAGCGGGCCCGCGAGAAGGCGTCCGAGGGCACCCCCGTCATCGTCTTCTTCGACGAGATGGAGTCCCTCTTCCGCACCCGCGGCTCCGGCGTCAGCTCGGACGTGGAGAACACCATCGTCCCGCAGCTGCTCGCCGAGATCGACGGCGTCGAGGGCCTCGAGAACGTCATCGTCATCGGCGCCTCCAACCGCGAGGACATGATCGACCCGGCGATCCTCCGCCCCGGCCGCCTCGACGTGAAGATCAAGATCGAGCGCCCGGACGCCGAGGCCGCCAAGGACATCTTCGCCAAGTACCTCACCCCGTCGCTGCCGCTCCACGCGGACGACCTCGCCGAGCACAACGGCTCCAAGGCGGCCGCCGCGCAGGCCATGATCCAGTCGGTCGTGGAGCAGATGTACGCGGAGTCCGAGGAGAACCGCTTCCTCGAGGTCACGTACGCCAACGGCGACAAGGAGGTCCTGTACTTCAAGGACTTCAACTCCGGCGCGATGATCCAGAACATCGTCGACCGGGCGAAGAAGATGGCCATCAAGGCCTACCTCGACCACGACCAGAAGGGCATCCGGGTCTCCCACCTCCTCCAGGCCTGCGTGGACGAGTTCAAGGAGAACGAGGACCTGCCCAACACCACCAACCCGGACGACTGGGCCCGCATCTCCGGGAAGAAGGGCGAGCGGATCGTCTTCATCCGCACCCTCGTCACCGGGAAGCAGGGCGCGGACACCGGGCGCTCCATCGACACGGTGGCGAACACCGGCCAGTACCTCTAGGAGCGCGCGGAACCGGCTGCGGACGCCCCCGGTCCCCCGGAAGGGGGAAGGCGTCCGCAGCCGGCCGCGTTCCACCGGGCGCCACCGGGCACGGACCGCACCGGAGCAATGGCGCAATCGATCTCCCCTCCGGTGCGAAGGCGTTCTAGGCTCGTTCGTACCGCCGAACCGCGCAGTGCGGGATCGGGCACCGCACACGCATCGGAGACCGGTACTCGGGCGCCGCCCCCGCGCGGGGACGACGCCGGGCAAGGAGGGCCGCATGACCGTACGGCGAGTAATGGGCATCGAGACGGAGTACGGGATCTCCGTCCCCGGCCACCCGAACGCCAATGCCATGCTCACCTCGTCCCAGATCGTCAACGCCTACGCGGCGGCGATGCACCGGGCGCGCCGCGCCCGCTGGGACTTCGAGGAGGAGAACCCGCTGCGGGACGCCCGCGGCTTCGACCTCGCCCGCGAGGCCGCCGACTCCAGCCAGCTCACCGACGAGGACATCGGCCTCGCCAACGTCATCCTGACCAACGGCGCCCGCCTCTACGTGGACCACGCCCACCCGGAGTACAGCGCCCCCGAGGTCACCAACCCCCGCGACGCCGTCCTGTGGGACAAGGCCGGCGAACGGATCATGGCCGAGGCCGCCGAACGGGCCACCCAGCTGCCCGGCGCCCAGCCCATCCACCTCTACAAGAACAACACCGACAACAAGGGCGCCTCCTACGGCACGCACGAGAACTACCTGATGAAGCGGGAGACCCCCTTCTCGGACATCGTGCGCCACCTCACGCCCTTCTTCGTCTCCCGCCAGGTCGTCACCGGCGCCGGCCGTGTCGGCATCGGCCAGGACGGCCAGGAGCACGGCTTCCAGATCAGCCAGCGGGCGGACTACTTCGAGGTCGAGGTCGGGCTGGAGACGACACTCAAACGGCCCATCATCAACACGCGCGACGAGCCGCACGCCGACGCCGAGAAGTACCGCCGCCTCCACGTCATCATCGGCGACGCCAACCTCTCGGAGATCTCCACCTACCTGAAGCTCGGCACGACCGCGCTGGTCCTGTCGATGATCGAGGACGGCTTCATCACCGTCGACCTCGCCGTCGACCAGCCGGTGCGCACGCTGCACCAGGTCTCGCACGACCCGACGCTCCGGCAGCCGGTCACGCTCCGCAGCGGCCGCACACTGACCGCGGTGCAGCTCCAGATGGAGTACTGCGAGCTCGCCCGCAAGTACGTCGAGAACCGTTTCGGCGCCGACGCGGACGAGCAGACCGCGGACGTCCTCGCCCGCTGGGAGGACACGCTCGGCCGGCTGGAGAGCGACCCCATGAGCCTCGCCGGGGAGCTGGACTGGGTGACGAAGCTGGAGCTCATGGAGGGGTACCGGCGCCGCGACCGCCTCGGCTGGGACGCCGCGCGCCTGCACCTGGTGGACCTGCAGTACGCCGACGTGCGCCCCGAGAAGGGCCTGTACAACCGCCTGGTCGCCCGCGGGCGCATGAAGCGCCTGCTGGACGAGGCGGAGGTGGAGCGGGCCGAGAGGCGGCCCCCCGAGGACACCAGGGCCTACTTCCGCGGCCGGTGCCTGGAGCAGTACGCGGACGACGTCGCCGCGGCGTCCTGGGACTCCGTGATCTTCGACCTCCCCGGGCGCGACTCCCTGCAGCGGGTACCCACGCTGGAGCCGCTGCGGGGCACCCGGGAGCACGTGGAGGAGCTGCTGGACCGCTGCCGCACGGCCGAGGAGCTGGTCCGCACCCTTTCGGGCGGCTGAAAGGCGCTTCGGGAGGCCGCCGCAGGGAATCATGGAGGTGGCCCGGACGTCGAGAAAGACGGGGCCGATGTCGGACCGGGCTTGTAGGGTCCGACATCGAGACACCTGACCAAGCGGGCAATCCGAGCGGGGTGAGGGATATGGCGACCAAGGACACCGGCGGCGGCCAGCAGAAGGCGACGCGTTCCACCGAGGAGGTCGAGGACCAGGCACCCGAGGCGCAGGCCTCGGAGGACCTCAAGGAGCGCCACGAGAAGCTCAGCGACGACGTGGACTCGGTCCTGGACGAGATCGACGACGTGCTCGAGGAGAACGCCGAGGACTTCGTGCGCTCCTTCGTGCAGAAGGGCGGCCAGTGACGGCCGCGTGACCCCCCGGGACCGGGGGCGGGGTCGGGGGCGGGGAGGCCGAGCGTCGTGCGCGGCCGGGCCGGACCGCGCACGGCGCCCGCTCGCGGACGGCCCGGAGCCGCCGCTCCGGGAGGGCGGTCGCCGTACCCGGCCTTCCGGCCCGGCCGCCCTCCGGCGAGATGTGGATCTTCACTGCGCTCCGGGTAAGGTCCCTGGCGTACTGTGCTTCAACTGCAATCCGGCCATCGGCAAGCCGAGAGATGACCCCGGTGTCATCAGGCGGGCCGCCGCAAATGTGGAGGGGAACTCGTGGAAGCAAACACCCGTGGCACCGGGCGTCTGCCGGCTGCCTTCCTGACGCCCGGGTCCTCGTCCTTCATGGACTTCCTCGCCGAGCACTCCCCGGAGCTGCTCCCCGGGCGTCGGACGCTGCCCGCGGTGCAGGGCGCGGTCGAGGCCCCGCACGGCACGACGATCGTCGCCGCCACGTTCCCCGGGGGCGTGGTCCTCGCCGGGGACCGGCGCGCCACCATGGGCAACATGATCGCGCAGCGCGACATCGAGAAGGTCTTCCCGGCCGACGAGTACTCGGCCGTCGGCATCGCCGGCACGGCGGGCCTCGCCGTGGAGATGGTGAAGCTGTTCCAGCTGGAGCTGGAGCACTTCGAGAAGGTCGAGGGCGCCCAGCTCTCCCTGGAGGGCAAGGCGAACCGGCTCTCCACGATGATCCGCGGCAACCTCGGCATGGCCATGCAGGGCCTCGCCGTGGTCCCGCTCTTCGCCGGCTGGGACGTGGACCGCGGGAAGGGCCGGATCTTCTCCTACGACGTCACGGGCGGGCGCTCCGAGGAGCAGGGGTTCGCGGCGACCGGCTCGGGCTCGCTGTTCGCGCGCGGGGCGATGAAGAAGCTCTACCGCGAGGACCTCACCGAGCGGCAGGCCCTGACGCTGGTGGTGCAGGCGCTGTACGACGCCGCGGACGACGACTCGGCGACGGGCGGGCCCGACGTGGCGCGCCGCATCTACCCGATCGTCACGGTGATCACCGAGGACGGTTTCCGCCGGCTGGCGGAGACGGAGGCGTCGGAGGTGTCGCGCGCGGTGCTGGAGCGCCGGATGGACCAGCCGGACGGTCCGCGCGCCGAGCTGCTCTGACGCTGCCCCGATGTTCCCGCCCCTGACAGAAAGGCACGGATAGCCGGTGTCGACGCCGTTCTACGTCTCACCCCAGCAGGCCATGGCCGACCGGGCGGAGTACGCCCGCAAGGGCATCGCACGGGGCCGGAGCCTCGTCGTGATGCAGTATGCCGACGGCATCGTCTTCGTCGGCGAGAACCCCTCCCGCGCGCTGCACAAGTTCAGCGAGATCTACGACCGGATCGGCTTCGCCGCCGCGGGCAAGTACAACGAGTACGAGAACCTGCGGATCGGCGGTGTGCGCTACGCGGACCTGCGCGGCTACACCTACGACCGCGACGACGTGACGGCGCGCGGACTGGCGAACGTGTACGCGCAGACGCTCGGCACGATCTTCTCCAGCGTCGGCGAGAAGCCGTACGAGGTGGAGCTGGTCGTCGCCGAGGTCGGCACGTCGCCGGAGGGCGACCAGATCTACCGGTTGCCGCACGACGGCTCGATCGTGGACGAGCACGGTTCGGTGGCCGTCGGCGGCAACGCCGAGCAGATCAGCGGTTTCCTGGACCAGCGGCACCGCGACGGGATGTCGCTGGCGGAGGCGCTGAGGCTGGCGGTGCAGGCCCTGTCGCGGGACACCAACGGCAGCGAGCGGGAGATCCCCGCCGAGCGCCTGGAGGTGGCCGTGCTGGACCGTACGCGCCCCCAGTCGAGGAAGTTCCGGAGGATCGCGGGCCGGCAGCTGGTGCGGCTGCTCGCGGCCCGGGAGCCGGCCACGGCCCCCACGGACGCCGCGGACGACGCCGAGGGCCCGGAGGGCTCCGAGGCGTAGTCGCCGCCGGATGGTTCCCCGGCCCCGGCCCGCCGACGGCGGGCCGGGGCCCTGGCGTGCTCGGGTGCGCGAGGGGGCAGTGCCCGCGGCCCGACGGGCGGGGGCCGGCCCGTCGGG
>JAAXOU010000079.1 GCA_012396115.1 Streptomyces somaliensis DSM 40738
CGGCCGGCGGCCCGGGGTGCGGCCGGGGTGCGCGAAGGCCCCGCCGGCCTGCCGGACCGGGCCTTCGCGGGGCGGTGGCGGGTCAGACGCTGACGCCGCGCGCCCGGAGGTAGGAGACCGGGTCGACGTCGGAGCCGTACTCGGCGGAGGTGCGGGCCTCGAAGTGGAGGTGGGGGCCCGTGGAGTTTCCGGTCGAGCCGGAGAGGCCGATCTGCTGGCCCGGCACGACCCTCTCGCCGACGGAGACTCCGATCGAGGCGAGGTGGCCGTACTGCGTGTAGGTGTCGTCCTCCATCCGGATCACCACGTTGTTGCCGTAGGCGCCGCCCCAGCCGGCCTCGACGACCGTGCCGAGGCCCACGGAGACGACGACGGAGCCGTACGGGGCGTGGAAGTCGACGCCCGAGTGGCTCCCGGAGGACCACATCGAGCCGCTCGCGCGGTAGGCGGTGGAGACGTACGAGCCCGCCACCGGGAGCTGGAAGGAGGTGAGGCGCCGGCGCTCCGCCTCGCGGGCGGCCCGGACGCGGATCTCCGCCTGGCGCTCGGCGGCCGCCTCGGCCCCCGCCTGGCGCTCGGCCGCCTCGGCGGCCAGCTCCTGCGCGACGGCCTGCTCCTCGACCTCGTCGGCCAGCTCGTATCCGGTGAGGACCAGGTTGAGGCCGGTGTCCTCCGGCGGGGCGTGCTCCGCGTCGGCGGCGAACGCCGGGGAGGCCAGGGTGCCGAGGACGCCGGAGGTGGCGAGGGCCGCGGCGCTCGCGGCCCGGACGTTCCTGCGGCTCGTGCGGCTCGGGGCACGGTGCTTCCCGGTGGAACGGGTCAACGCCATGGGGGGACGTGTCCTTTCCTTCCCTCTCGCCTACCGGGTTAGCTGACGGGTTCGGAGCAGGAAGGTCTCCTACGGACTCCTCCGCACCGCGAAGGCGCCCGATTCACCCCGGGGAGGTGGTTCCCCGGCTCCCCGGGCTCGCGCCTGACGGGGATTCGGCGATCGCTGCCCGGTGCCGCGGGTGCGGCGGGTACGGGGGGCGGACAGCGGCTAAGACGCTAAGGGGCCGATCTTCCGACAACCAAATGAACACAGGATTTTGTAATGCACACCACAGAACAGACGTCCCGTCTCCCCAACAAAACGGGCACGCGGCCGGGCGGGAGCGGAACCCCGTGCTCCGAAAGGGGCCGGGGTTCCGCTCCGTCAGTCAGCCCGTGACCACGGTCACTTCGCCGATGCCCAGCGCCTCCACCGGTTCCTTGATCCGCGCCGCGTCTCCGACGAGAACGGTGACCAGCCGGTCCGGCGGGAAGGCGCTGACGACGGCCGCCGTCGCCTCCACCGTGCCCGTGGCGTCCAGGCGCCGGTACAACCGCGCCTGGAAGTCGTCCGGCAGGTGCTGCTCGACCTGCTCGGCGAGCGTGTCGGCGACCGACGCCGCGGTCTCGTACCTGAGCGGGGCCACCCCCACCAGGTTGTGCACGGCGGCGTCGCGCTCGGCGTCGGTGAGGCCCTCCGCCGCGAGGGTGCGCAGCACCTTCCACAGGTCGTCCAGCGCGGGTCCGGTGTTGGGCGTGTCGACGGAGCCGCTGATGGCGAGCATCGCCGCGCCCGTGCCGTCGGGCAGGGACCGCAGGACCTGCCCGAAGGCCCGCACGCCGTACGTGTAGCCCTTCTCCTCGCGCAGGACGCGGTCCAGGCGGGAGGTGAGCGTGCCGCCCAGGCAGTACGTGCCGACGACCTGGGCGGGCCACGCGCTGTCGTGCCGGTCGGGCCCGACGCGGCCGATGAGCAGCTGCGTCTGCACGGCGCCCGGCCGGTCCACGATGACGACGCGGCCGGTGTCGTCGGCCGTGACGGGGGACACCGCGCGCGGGCGGGGCGCGTCGCCGGTCCAGCTGCCGAGCGTGTCGTCGAGGAGCGCGTCCAGGTCGATGCCGGTCAGGTCGCCGACCACGACCGCGGTGGCCGACGCGGGGCGGACGTGGGCCCCGTAGAAGGCCCGTACCGCCGCGGCGTCGATCCGGGCGACGGTCTCCTCCGTGCCCTGGCGGGGCCGGGACATGCGCGAGGAGGCCGGGAACAGCTCGGCGGAGAGCTGCTTGGCCGCGCGGCGCCCCGGGTTGGCCGTCTCGTGCGGGATCTCGTCGAGCCGGTTGCGCACCAGGCGGCCCACCTCGTCGTCCGAGAAGGCCGGGGCCCGCAGCGCTTCGGCGAGCAGGGCGAGGGCCTTGTGCAGCCGGGACGCGGGCACCTCCAGGGAGACCCGCACGGCGGGGTGGTCCGCGTGCGCGTTCAGGGTGGCGCCGCACCGCTCCAGCTCGGCGGCGAACTCCTCGGCGGTGTGCTCGTCGGTGCCCTCGGACAGGGCGCGCGCCATGATGGTGGCGACGCCGTCGAGGCCCTCGGGCTCGGCGTCCAGCGGGGCGTCGAGGACGATCTCGACGGCGACGACCCGCTGGCCGGGGCGGTGGCAGCGCAGCACCGTGAGGCCGTTGCCGAGCCGGCCGCGCTCGGGCGCGGGGAAGGCCCACACCCGGGGCGTGCCCGGCTCCGGCCGCGGGTGGAACTCCATGGTGGTCAGAGACACGGCAGCGTCGCTCACTGGTCCGCCCCCTCTTCCTCGTCGCTGTCGGTCCGGTCGCCGTCGGCGGCCTTGGTGGGTTCGTAGACGAGGACCGCGCGGTTGTCCGGGCGCAGCCGCTGGGCGGCGACCTCGCGCACCTCGTCGGCGGTGACGTCCAGGACCCGCTGGACGGCGGTGAGGGCGAGCTGCGGGTCGCCGAAGAGGACGGCGAACCGGCACAGCTCGTCGGCCCGGCCCGCGACCGTGCTCATCCGGTCCAGCCACTCGCGCTCCAGCTGGGCCTGGGCGCGCTCCATCTCCTCGGCGGTGGGGCCCTCCGCGGCGAACCGGGCCAGCTCCTCGTCGACGGCGGCCTCGACGTCGGGCACCTCCACGCCGGCGGAGGTCTTCACGTCCAGCCAGGCCAGCGAGGGCGCCCCGGCCAGCCGCAGCAGCCCGAGGCTGGCGGCGACGGCGGTGCGGTCGCGCCGGACCAGCCGGTTGTGCAGCCGCGACGACTCGCCGCCGCCGAGGACGGTCACGGCGATGTCGGCGGCGTCGCAGGCGCGCGTGCCGTCGGACGGGAGGCGGTAGGCGGCCATCAGGGCGCGGGCCGGGACGTCCTCCTCGACGACCTCGCGGAGCTCCTCGCCGATGACGTCCGGGAGCGTCCCGTCGCGCGGCGCGGGCTTGCCGTCGTGGGGCGGGATGGAGCCGAAGTACTTCTCGATCCAGGCGAGCGTCCGCTCGGGGTCGATGTCGCCGACGACGGACAGGACGGCGTTGTTCGGGGCGTAGTACGTGCGGAAGAAGTCCCGGGCGTCCTCCAGCGTGGCCGCGTCCAGGTCCGCCATGGAGCCGATCGGCGTGTGGTGGTAGGGGTGCCCGTCGGGGAAGGCGAGGGCGGTCAGCTTCTCGAACGCCGTGCCGTACGGCACGTTGTCGTAGCGCTGGCGGCGCTCGTTCTTGACGACGTCCCGCTGGTTCTCCATCGACTCGTCGTCGAGGGCGGTGAGCAGGGAGCCCATGCGGTCGGCCTCCAGCCAGAGGGCGAGCTCCAGCTGGTGGGCGGGCATGGTCTCGAAGTAGTTGGTGCGCTCGAAGCTCGTGGTGCCGTTGAGGGAGCCGCCGGCGCCCTGCACCAGCTCGAAGTGGCCGTTCCCCTCGACCTGCGCGGAGCCCTGGAACATCAGGTGCTCGAAGAGGTGGGCGAGGCCGGTGCGGCCCTTGACCTCGTGGCGGGAGCCGACGTCGTACCAGAGGCACACCGCGGCGACCGGGGTCAGGTGGTCCTCCGAGAGCACCACGCGCAGGCCGTTGGCCAACCGGTGCTCGGTCGCTGTCAGGCCGCCGGAGCCGGCTCGGGCTGTGGCCGTGTGACCCATGGGCATGTACGTCCCTTCGATCGCTTCGTGAAGATTGTTGCTCGTGAGAAGTGCTGCCACTGTATGCAAGCGCATCGGAGCCCCGTGAGGTTCCCGGCAACCTGCGGTGTCCCTCTTCCGGGTCGCGGTCGGTCCTGTCGGTGGGACGGTCCACAATGGTCGGCGTCAGATCAACCCTGTTGGTGAAGGAGCCGCAGCAGCGATGGCCCGCCGCAGCACTAAGACCGCGCCGCCCGACGACTTCGAGGAGCGGATCCTCGACATCGACGTCGTCGACGAGATGCAGGGCTCCTTCCTCGAGTACGCGTACTCGGTGATCTACTCCCGCGCCCTGCCCGACGCCCGGGACGGCCTGAAGCCGGTGCACCGCCGCATCGTCTACCAGATGAACGAGATGGGCCTGCGCCCGGAGCGCGGGTTCGTCAAGTGCGCCCGCGTCGTCGGCGAGGTGATGGGCAAGCTCCACCCGCACGGCGACGCCTCGATCTACGACGCGCTGGTGCGCATGGCGCAGCCCTTCTCGATGCGCCTGCCGCTGGTTGACGGCCACGGCAACTTCGGCTCGCTCGGCAACGACGACCCGCCGGCCGCCATGCGGTACACGGAGTGCCGGATGGCCGACGCGACGTCCCTCATGACGGAGTCGATCGACGAGGACACCGTCGACTTCGTGCCCAACTACGACGGGCAGGAGCACGAGCCCGCCGCCCTCCCGGCCGCCTTCCCGAACCTGCTGGTGAACGGCGCCTCGGGCATCGCGGTCGGCATGGCCACCAACATGCCCCCGCACAACCTGGGCGAGGTGATCGCGGCCGCCCGGCACCTGATCAGGCACCCGGGCGCCGACCTCGAGACGCTCATGCGGTTCGTCCCCGGCCCGGACCTGCCGACCGGCGGCAGGATCGTCGGGCTGTCCGGGATCAGGGACGCCTACGAGTCCGGCCGCGGCACGTTCAGGATCCGCGCGACGGCGACGGTGGAGAACGTGACGGCGCGCCGCAAGGGCCTGGTCGTCACGGAGCTGCCGTTCTCGGTCGGTCCCGAGAAGGTCATCGCCAAGATCAAGGACCTGATCGGTGCGAAGAAGCTCCAGGGCATCGCGGACGTCAAGGACCTCACGGACCGGGAGCACGGGCTGCGCCTGGTCATCGAGGTCAAGAACGGCTTCGTGCCCGAGGCGGTGCTGGAGCAGCTCTACAAGCTGACGCCGATGGAGGAGTCCTTCGGCATCAACAACGTGGCGCTGGTCGACGGCCAGCCGGTCACGCTGGGCCTGAAGGAGCTGCTGGAGGTCTACCTCGACCACCGCTTCGAGGTGGTCCGGCGGCGCAGCGAGTTCCGGCGCGGCAGGAAGCGGGACCGGCTGCACCTGGTGGAGGGACTGCTGGTGGCACTCGTCGACATCGACGAGGTGATCCGGCTGATCCGGTCGAGCGAGAACTCGGCGCAGGCCAGGGAGCGGCTGGTCGAGCGGTTCTCGCTGAGCGACGTCCAGACCCAGTACATCCTGGACACGCCGCTGCGACGGCTCACCCGGTTCGACCGGCTGGAGCTGGAGGCCGAGCGGGAGCGCCTCAACGGCGAGATCGAGAAGCTGACGAGGATCCTGGACTCCGACGCCGAGCTGCGCAGGCTCGTCTCGTCGGAGCTGGCCGCGGTGGCGAAGAAGTTCGGCACCGACCGGCGCACGGTGCTGCTGGAGTCGGCCGGTTCCCCGGCCGCCGCGGTGCCGCTGGAGGTCGCCGACGACCCGTGCCGGGTGCTGCTGTCCTCGACGGGCCTGCTGGCCCGTACGGCGGGCGGCGAGCCGCTGCCGGGGAGCGGCGGCAGGCGCGTCAAGCACGACGTGATCGTCTCGTCGGTGGCGGCGACCCAGCGAGGCACGGTCGGCGCCGTCACGTCTGCGGGGCGGCTGCTGCGCGTCCCGGTGATCGACCTGCCGCAGCTGCCGGACACGGCGTCGGCGCCGAACCTGTCGGGCGGGGCGCCCCTGTCGGAGTTCCTGACGCTGGCGAAGGACGAGAGGGTCGTCTGCCTGACGACGCTCGACGAGTCGTCGCCGGGCCTCGCGCTGGGCACGCTGCAGGGCGTGGTGAAGCGGGTGGTGCCCGACTACCCGGCCAACAAGGACGAGCTGGAGGTCATCACGCTCAAGGAGGGCGACCGGATCGTCGGCGCGGTGGAGCTGCGGACGGGCGAGGAGGACCTGGTCTTCATCACCTCCGACGCCCAGCTGCTGCGCTACCCGGCCTCCCAGGTGCGTCCGCAGGGCCGCCCGGCGGGCGGTGTGGCGGGCGTCAAGCTGGCGGCGGGCGCCGAGGTGGTCTCGTTCACCGCCGTCGACCCGGCGTCCGACGCCGTCGTGTTCACGGTCGCGGGCGCCACCGGCCAGCTGGACGCCTCCGTCGGCACGTCGGCGAAGCTGACGCCGCTCGACCAGTACCCCCGCAAGGGCCGGGCCACGGGCGGGGTGCGCTGCCACCGGTTCCTGAAGGGCGAGGACGTGCTGGTGCTGGCCTGGGCGGGCGGCGCGCCGGCTGTGGCGGCCCAGGGGAACGGCACGCCGGTGGAGCTGCCGGACGTGGACCCGCGCCGGGACGGGTCGGGTACGCCGCTGGTCAAGCCGGTGGCGGCGCTGGCGGGCCCACCGGTGTGACCGCCGGGACGTGACGCGCGGGCGCGCCCGGCGGGCGTGGCGGGCGGTCACGCCGGGTAGGCGTGGCGGGCGGTCACGCCGGGTGGGCGCGCCCGTGCGTCAGGCCCGGCCGGCCGCCCCGCCGTACGCGTCGGCGCCGTACGGGCCGGTGCCGTACGCCGTCGTGTCGTGGCCGGGGGCCGGTTCGGCCTCCTCCGGCTCGGCCTCCGCCCGGGGTTCGGGGACGTACCGCAGGACGCCCCACAGGGCGTGGTCCTCCGGAGCGTCGTGCGGACCCGCCACCCGGCACCCGTCCAGCGCCCGGCTCAGGGCCTCGCCGTCCGTGCCCGAACCGATGAGGACGAGCCGGGTGAGCCGCTCCTCGCCGGGCGGCCAGGGCTCCGGCCGGAACCGCAGGAACCGGCCGACGGCGTGCACGGAGTACCGGTTGCCCGGATCCGCGTCGCCGAAGTCGACGAACCCCTTGATCCGGTACAGCCCTTCGGGCCGCGAGTCGAGGAAGTCCATGAGGCGGCGCGGGTGCAGGGGCTCCCCGCTGGTGAACGACACCGTCTCGTAGGCGGCGTGCGGGTGGTCCCGGTGGTCGTGCTCGTACGCGTCGGCGCACAGGTCCTCGAAGGACAGTTGGCGGGCTCCGGCCGGATCGTCGGTGCGGGCGGCGCGGTCGAACAGCAGCTCCGGGTCGACGCGCCCGTACGCCGCCGTGATCACCGCGGCGCGGCCCGCGAGGCCCGTGACGGCGTCCCGTACGCGCCGCAGCTCGTCCTCCGGGACGCGGTCGGCCTTGTTGACGACCACGAGGTCGGCGATGCCGAGGTGCCGGTCCACCTCGGGGTGGCGGGCGCGCGTCGCGTCGAACTCGGCGGCGTCGACGACCTCGACGAGCCCGCCGTACACGATCCGCTCGCTGTCGCTGGCGAGGACCATCCGCACCAGTTCCTGCGGCTCGGCCAGGCCGCTGGCCTCGATGACGATGACGTCGAGCCGGGTCGAGGGGCGGGTGAGGACCTCCAGGTAGGTGTCGAGTTCGCTCGCGTCGACGGCGCAGCACAGGCAGCCGTTGCCGAGGGACACCGTCGAGCCGACCTGCCCGGCGACGGTCATGGCGTCGATCTCGATGGATCCGAAGTCGTTGACCATCACGCCGACGCGGGTACCGCGGGCGGTGCGCAGGAGGTGGTTGAGCAGGGTGGTCTTGCCGGAACCGAGGAACCCTGCGAGGACGACGACGGGAATCTGCTGCACGCTCAAAGAGTCACCCTTCCCAGTGGGCGGCCGACGGCCGGGACCCTTCAGGATAGGCGGAGCCGCCCGCCGTTCCCGGCCGGGGAGGGGCGGGCGGGGGCGTGCACCGGGCCCCGCCGGGCCGAGCGCCGGGCGGGGCGGATGACGGGATCCGTAGGGGCGGTGGGGGCCCGGATTCCCGCCCGGGGAAACCCGCCGGACGGAACGCCCGAAAGGCCGGGCACCCGACGGCCGGAACGCGCTCCGGCCGGCGGGTCCGGGCGGGCCCCCGACGGGACGGGCCTCAGGCGTCGATGCGCGAGCGGTCCAGCGTCGCCGCCGAGCTGGTGATGAACTCCTTGCGGGGTGCCACGTCGTTGCCCATCAGCAGGTCGAACACCTGCTCCGCCGCCTCCAGGTCACCGATGTTGATCCGGCGCAGCGTGCGGTGGCGCGGGTCCATGGTGGTCTCCGCCAGCTGGTCGGCGTCCATCTCGCCGAGGCCCTTGTAGCGCTGGACGGAGTCCTTGTAGCGGACGCCCTTGCGCTGGAACTCCAGCAGCGTCTGCCGCAGTTCGCTGTCCGAGTACGTGTACACGTACTTGTCCTGGCCGCGCTTGGGCTGCACCAGCTCGATGCGGTGCAGCGGCGGCACCGCGGCGAAGACGCGGCCGGCCTCCACCATGGGCCGCATGTACCGCTGGAACAGGGTGAGCAGCAGGCAGCGGATGTGCGCGCCGTCCACGTCGGCGTCGACGAGGAGGACGATCTTGCCGTACCGGGCGGCGTCGAGGTCGAAGGTCCGGCCGGACCCGGCTCCTACGACCTGGATGATCGCACCGCACTCGGCGTTCTTCAGCATGTCCGACACGGACGACTTCTGGACGTTGAGGATCTTGCCGCGGATCGGCAGGAGCGCCTGGAACTCGCTGTTCCGGGCGAGCTTCGCCGTACCGAGCGCGGAGTCGCCCTCGACGATGAACAGCTCGCTGCGCTCGACGTCGTCACTGCGGCAGTCGGCGAGCTTGGCCGGCAGGGAGGAGGTCTCCAGGGCCGTCTTGCGGCGCTGGGCCTCCTTGTGTTGGCGGGCCGCGATGCGCGTGCGGGCGGCGGCGACCGCCTTCTCCAGCACGGCTCGGGCCTGGGCCTTGGCGTCGCGCCTGGTGGAGGCCAGGAAGGACTTCAGCTCCTTGGCCACCACGTTGGCGACGATCCGGTTCGCGGCGGACGTGCCGAGGACCTCCTTGGTCTGGCCCTCGAACTGCGGCTCGGCCAGCCGGACGGTCACGACGGCGGTCAGGCCCTCCAGGGCGTCGTCCTTGACGATGTCGTCCTCGGCCACGCGCAGCAGCTTGGCGGTGCGCAGGACCTCGTTGACGGTCCTGGTGACGGCCCGCTCGAAGCCGGTGACGTGCGTGCCGCCCTTGGGCGTGGCGATGATGTTGACGAACGACCTGACCGTCGTGTCGTACCCCGTGCCCCAGCGCAGTGCCACGTCGACGCCGAGCTCACGGGTGACCTCGGTGGGCGTCATGTGGCCGCGTTCGTCGAGGACCGGGACCGTCTCCTTGAACGTGCCCTGGCCGGTGAGGCGGAGCACGTCGCAGATCGGCTTGTCGGGGGCGAGGAACTCGCAGAACTCGCTGATGCCGCCGTCGAAGCGGAAGACCTCCTGGCTCTTGCCCACGCCTTCGAGGTCGCGGTCGTCGCGGACGACGATGGTCAGGCCGGGGACGAGGAAGGCGGTCTGGCGGGCGCGCTGGTGCAGCGTCTCCAGGGAGAGCTTGGCGTCCTTGAGGAAGATCTGCCGGTCCGCCCAGTAGCGCACCCGCGCGCCCGTGCGGGTCTTCGGCACGCGCTTGGCCTTGCGGAGGCCGCTGGCCGGGTTGAAGGGGGCGTCGGGCCCGGGTCCGGCGAAGGAGCCGGGGACGCCGCGGCGGAAGCTGATGGCGTGGGTGGCTCCGCCGCGGTCCACCTCGACGTCGAGCCGGGCCGACAGCGCGTTCACCACCGAGGCGCCCACGCCGTGGAGACCGCCGGAGGCGGCGTACGAGCCGCCGCCGAACTTGCCGCCGGCGTGGAGCTTGGTCATGACGACCTCGACGCCCGACAGGCCGGTCTTGGGCTCGACGTCGACGGGGATGCCGCGGCCGTTGTCCCGCACCTCCACGGAGCCGTCGTCGTGGAGCACGACCTCGATGTGGTCGCAGTAGCCGCCGAGGGCCTCGTCGACGGAGTTGTCGATGATCTCCCAGATGCAGTGCATCAGGCCGCGGCTGTCGGTGGACCCGATGTACATGCCGGGGCGCTTGCGGACCGCTTCGAGCCCCTCGAGTACGAGCAGGTGCCGCGCAGTGTAGTTGGAACCGTCACGGTCTGCGGTCAGCAGCGCACTGGACGGAACGGACGTCTCGGCGGTCACGCGGTTCGCTCCTCGCTGAATTTGGGATCTTGCGCACAGGGGTGGGGGGCGGCGTCTGTGCGGCTCCGAGCGTACAGAGCCCTGGTAGAGCGGTTGCAACGCCACCCTCGTGAAGACTCATGCTAATCCACGGTCGCACACATGTTCGGCTAGTCAGGCAAGTGACATGGACATCGCGTTCCCTTCCAGGCATGAACCATTTAGGCTCCGGGCACGTCCTCATGCACAACCGGCAACCCGGCCGGGAGGACGTACGACACAAGCGACGCGAAACCCGTAACGCACAGCGACACGGCAATACGGCCCATTCGCCGCCAACCGGCAGCAGACAGCCAGCTGGAAAAAGTTTCGAGGAACAGCCGTGAGCGGGAACGTTTTCCGCCTGGTTGGATGTTGACCCTGGTACGACAGCTCGTCGAGCTAGAGAAGAGGCGACGTGACTACTGTTCTGACCCCCGCGAGCCCGCTGACGGCCGCCGACCGCTGCGACCGTTGCGGCGCCCAGGCATATCTGCGCGTCGTGCTGACCAGCGGTGGCGAGCTGCTCTTCTGCGCCCACCACGGCCGCAAGTTCGAGCCGGAACTGAAGAAGATCGCCGCGGACATACAGGATGAGACGGACCGGCTCACCACGGTGCCGGCCGGAGCGACCGACGAGGACCGCTGACACGCGCATCCACGACGAGCGAGACCGGTCCAGGACCGGACAACGGGCGGCCGCCCCCGTCACGCGGGGCCGGCCGCCCGTTGTTTCCCGTACCGGTGCGGTGGCGGGCGCCCGGGCGGGTCCCGGGTGCCCGCTGTCCGGTGCGTGGCTCACACCCGGGGCAGCACCTCCGAGACCCGGGTGTACACGCCGGGGCTCCCGGCCAGCCCGCAACCGCTGCCCCAGGACACCAGGCCGATGAGCTTCCCCCTGGCGATCAGCGGGCCTCCGCTGTCGCCCTGGCAGGCGTCCCGGCCGCCCTCCCGCGTACCGGCGCACAGCATCGTGGCGGGGAGGTACCGGGCTTCGCCCCGGCCCGCCGGATAGGCGCGGGCGCAGTCCTCGTCGGGCAGAACGGTCACGTCGGCGGCGCGCAGGGTGTTCGCATAGGTCCCCGTGCCCGTCGTGTCCCCCCACCCGTACACGGTCGCGCTCGTGCCCGGCGCGTACGCGGGGTCGCCGGTGGACGCCACCGGGAGCACGTGGCCGCGCGGCAGCGGCTGCGCCAGGGTCAGTACGGCGGCGTCGCCGGCGTTGGAACCGGCGTCGTAGGCGGGGTTGATCCACACGCTCTCCACGGCCACCTCGTGCCCGCCGCTCCCGCCGAGGTCACTGCGGCCGGCGATGACCTTGAGGTCGCGCAGTTCCTCGAACCGCACCCCCAGCACGTCCTCGCGCAGGCAGTGCGCGGCGGTCGCCACCTTCGCCGGGGCGATGACGACGCCCCCGCAGAACTGGCCCGCCCGCATACGCCCGAACCGGTCACGGCTGGAGAGCGCCACGACCCACGGGGTGTCGGGCGCGTTCACCGTCCGGCCGCCCACGACCCCGCCGTCGGCCACCGCCGGCGCGGGAGCGGCCAGCGGCGCGACGGCCGCCACGGCCGCCAGCACCCCCAGGACCGTCCGCTTCCTGCTGCTGGGATGACGCCTGCCGCGCATTCGGCCTCCTGACTCAGAGATGCACCTTGCTCACCCAGCGTCGACCAGGCGGGGGGTCGGCGCATCCCCGCAACGCCGGAGGGCCCGGTTCCTTTCACGGAACCGGGCCCTCGGGGTGTTGTGCGGGGGCAGGCGCGCACGGGTCCCGATCAGTCGAGGTAGTCCCGCAGGACCTGCGAACGCGAGGGGTGCCGCAGCTTCGACATGGTCTTGGACTCGATCTGGCGGATCCGCTCACGCGTCACGCCGTAGACCTTGCCGATCTCGTCGAGCGTCTTCGGCTGGCCGTCGGTGAGGCCGAAACGCATGGAGACCACACCCGCCTCACGCTCGGAGAGCGTGTCGAGCACGGAGTGCAGCTGCTCCTGGAGGAGGGTGAAGCTCACCGCGTCGGCCGGCACGACCGCCTCGGAGTCCTCGATGAGGTCGCCGAACTCGCTGTCGCCGTCCTCGCCGAGCGGGGTGTGGAGCGAGATCGGCTCGCGGCCGTACTTCTGGACCTCGATGACCTTCTCGGGGGTCATGTCGAGCTCCTTGGCCAGCTCCTCCGGGGTGGGCTCGCGGCCCAGGTCCTGGAGCATCTGGCGCTGGACGCGCGCCAGCTTGTTGATGACCTCGACCATGTGCACCGGGATGCGGATGGTGCGGGCCTGGTCGGCCATGGCGCGGGTGATCGCCTGGCGGATCCACCACGTGGCGTACGTGGAGAACTTGTAGCCCTTGGTGTAGTCGAACTTCTCGACGGCACGGATCAGACCGAGGTTCCCCTCCTGGATCAGGTCCAGGAAGAGCATGCCGCGACCGGTGTAACGCTTGGCCAGGGAGACCACGAGGCGGAGGTTGGCCTCCAGCAGGTGGTTCTTGGCGCGGCGGCCGTCCTCGGCGATGATCTCCAGCTCGCGCTTGAGCTTGGGGGCCAGCTTGTCGGCGTTGGCCAGCTTGTCCTCGGCGAACAGGCCCGCCTCGATGCGCTTGGCGAGCTCGACCTCCTGCTCGGCGTTGAGCAGGGGGACCTTGCCGATCTGCTTCAGGTAGTCCTTGACCGGGTCGGCGGTGGCGCCGGCGACGGCGACCTGCTGGGCCGGCGCGTCGTCCTCGTCCTCGTCGGACAGGACGAAGCCCTTGGCCTCGCCCTCGGTCTCCTCCTCCTCGCCCTTGACGACCGCCGCTTCGTCGAGCAGCTCCTCGCCCTCGGCGATCTCGTCGGAGTCCTTCTTGGCCGCGGTCTTCTTGGTCGCGGCCGTCTTCTTCGCCGCGGTCGTCTTCTTGGCCGCGGTCGTCTTCTTCGCGGCGGCAGTCTTCTTCGCCGCGGTCTTCTTGGCGGGGGTACCGGCCTCGTCGACCGGCGTGTCGTCGCTCTGGGCCGCCGGGGCGTCCGGGGAGGGCGCGGCCGTCTTCGCCGCGGTCGCCCTGGCGGTGACGGTCTTGGTCGCGGTGCGCTTGGCCGGGCTCTTCGCCGCGACGCTCTTGCGGGCACGCTTCGGCGACTCCGCTGCACTGACCATCAGCGTCACACCCTCTTCCTCGAGGATCTGATTGAGGCTGCGCAGGACATTCTTCCACTGGGTTGGCGGGATCTGGTCAGCCTCGAAGGCCCGACGCACGTCATCGCCCGCGATCTGCCCATCAGCCTTTCCCCGCTCGATGAGCGCCATCACAGACTCGGACTCGGCGATCTCCGGCGGGAGCGTACGGGATGTGCTGGCCGACACGAACAACCTCTCGGAACGATGGAAACGGCTTCCGGCCCCGCCCGTGATCGGACCGGAGCCGACGACCGTCGGCGGGGAATGAGCCGACGACGCGGGCTGAACCTCGGAAGGCGCACAGCGCCGCGGACGGCTGCTGCGTTCCTCTTCGGTCGTCACCTCTTAGGTCATCGCCGTGCTTCGAGGAGTGTTACGCCCGATCTACGTGGCTCAGGTCACATCGTGAAACCGGAGGAGCAGGGGCGGAGGGGCGGTCGCCGCGCCCTCACGGCCGGGCGGCGCAGGCCGCCGTAGCGTCCCGACCGTGCCGCCGGGGCCGTCGGACCCGGCCCGGGCCGGGCGCCCCGGCAGGGCCCGGCGGCACGTGTGCGTGCGGGCTCCGCCTCCGGCGCCTCCACCCTCCATGCGGCGCCGGGCGCCGCGGGCCACCGCGGGTACGGCCTTCGGTCACGGCCCGCGATCAGTGCTCGCGCGGAGCGGGGACGACCCGTTCCACGTCGGGGTGGATGGTGAGGAGCTGCCGCATGGCGGCCTCGGCGGCGGACCCGTCGCCGGCGGCGAGCGCCTCGACGATATGCGCGTGGTGGGTCAGGCAGGACTCGCCGGGGCGGTCGCAGCTGATCGTCGGGGAACCGGAGACCTGGAGAGCGGCGAAGACGATGCCGGAGAGGTGCTCCAGCATGCGGTTGCCGGCGAGCTGGATGAGGAGCGAGTGGAATTCGGCGTCGGCGCGGGAGAACGTCAGCGCGTCGCCCTGGGTCAGGGCGTGCCCCATGATCTCGACCATGTCGACGAGGCGCTGCTGGACGTCCTCGCGCCCGTGGCCGGCGGCGAGACGGGCTGCGAGGGGTTCGATGGTCCAGCGGAGTTCGGCGAGCTCGCGGCGCTGGTCGTCGCGCTGCGGGCCGAAGGCGCGCCACTCGATGATGTCGGGGTCCAGGAGGTTCCAGTCGCTGACCGGGCGGACCCGGGTACCGACATTGGGGCGCGCGCTGACCAGCCCCTTGGCCTCCAGGACTCGGAGGGACTCGCGCACGACGGTGCGGGAGACCTCGAAGCGCTGGCCGATCTCCTCGGGGACGAGCGGGCGGTCGGCGCCGAGATCACCGGAGACGATCATCTGGCCGAGTTGCTGGACGAGTTGGCCGTGGAGCCCGCGGCCGCGGTTGCTCGCCGACCGGCGGCCCATCCGGCCCAACTCCGTTTCTCCGGTGTCCCAGGCGGGGGCGCCGACGCGGTCGGCCGCGGGCGCCTCCCCGTAGGAGTAGCGGTCGGAACCACCCGGAGCGGGGAGGCCGGCCTCGGCGGAACGGGCGGCGGTCATCATGGTGTGCGCAAGGGTACTCACGCATCCTTATGTCGGCGTCGCTTCCAAACCTCTTGAGGTCTTTGGTGAAAAGCACACGAAAGGGTGATCGGCGCCCACGCCGCAATTGACGCCTTAGCGTAAAGAAGCGGGCAAATTCCAAGGCTTCACGACTGGTTGGCGCGCAACGGCCGTTCCTCGATCGACAGCCGGTCACCAACGAGCCGGGCTGCGCGGTCCCGTGAGCAGAAGCGCGCAGAGGAGTGCGGTCAGGGACAAGGCCAGCGCCACGCCGATGGGCTGCGCCAGGACCCGCCGGGCACCCTCGAGCCAGTGGTCCACTTCGCGGGGCCAGTGGAACCAGACCGGTTCGCGCAGACGGGCGGAGAGCCCGGCGGCGGCGCGGACGGCCGGGCCGAAGAGGACGTCCTCGACCACCGGCACGACGGCCACGGGCACGGCGAGGACCGCGGCGAGCCCCGCGGCGGCCGTCCGGAACACCGCGGCCGCCAGCAGCCCGGTCCAACCGCACCCGACGACGAGGGCGGCCCAACCGGCGCAGAGCACCCGCCAGTCGCTCGGCACGGGGATCAACGAGCCGCCGTAGACGAGCTGCAGCGCCTCCAGGTCGACGACCGCGACGACGACGGCGAGGAGCAACGAGGCGACGGCCGTGACGGTGAGCTTGGCCGGTAGCAGACCGCGTCGGCGGGAGACCGCGCCCAGGGCGGCGGGGAGCGCGGGGTGGCGGTACTCGTCACCGAAGGAGAGGGCGCCGAGCACTCCGGCGCCGAGCGCGGCGGGCGGCAGCGGCAGCAGCTCCGGCCAGGCGGCGACGGCGAGGGGCGGCGGTGTGGCGGCGAGGCGCCCCAGCAGGACGGCGAGTACGGCGGAGACGGCGACGGCGCCGGCCGGCACGAGCACCGTCGAGGGCACTCCCGCGAGGCGCCGCAGCTCGTAACGGAAGGGTTGCAGCGGTCCCCGGCGCCTCCGTCCGCCGCGGCGGTGTGCCGCGCGGCGGACGGGGCGGTCGGGGGCGGGGTG
>JAAXOU010000008.1 GCA_012396115.1 Streptomyces somaliensis DSM 40738
CCGCTCAGGCCGGGTCGTGCGTCACGCCCAGGTGATCAGTCGCCTGGGGTCCTCCAGGACGGCCGCGGTGTCGGCCAGGACCTTCGAACCCAGTTCGCCGTCGACGAGCCGGTGGTCGAAGGAGAGCGCCAGCGTCGTGACGTGGCGCGGCTTGACCTTGCCCTTGTGCACCCACGGCTGGAGCCTGATCGCGCCGACCGCGAGGATCGCCGACTCGCCGGGGTTGAGGATCGGCGTGCCGGTGTCGACGCCGAAGACGCCGACGTTGGTGATGGTCACCGTGCCGCCCTGCATGGCCGCCGGGGTCGTCCTGCCCTCGCGGGCGGTGGCGACCAGCTCGCCGAGGGCCTGCGCCAGCTCCGGGAGCGTCTTGGCGTGGGCGTCCTTGATGTTCGGCACGATCAGGCCGCGCGGGGTGGCGGCGGCGATGCCCAGGTTGACGTAGTGCTTGACCACGATCTCCTGGGCGGCCTCGTCCCAGGCGGCGTTGATCTCCGGGTTGCGGCGGATCGCGACGAGCAGGGCCCTGGCCACCAGCAGCAGCGGGTTCACCCGCAGCCCCGCCATGTCCCTGTCCGCCTTCAGCTCCTCGACGAGCCGCATGGTGCGGGTCACGTCGACCGTGATGAACTCGGTGACGTGCGGCGCGGTGAACGCCGACCCGACCATGGCCTGCGCCGTGGCCTTCCGCACGCCCTTGATCGGGACGCGGGTCTCCCGGGCGCCGGCCGCGGCCGGCTCCTCCGCCGGGGCGGCGGCGGACACGGGCCGCGCCACGTCGGCCGCCTCGGGGGCCGGCGCCTGCGCGGGGGCGGCCGCCTTGTGGACGTCCTCGCGCGTGACGACCCCGCCGGGGCCGGTCGGGACGACCGTCGCCAGGTCCACGCCCAGGTCCTTGGCCAGCTTCCGCACGGGCGGCTTGGCCAGCGGACGGGCCTGCGGGACGGGCGCCGCCGGGGCGGGGGCGCTGCCGTTCAGCTCGCCCTGGACCGCCGCGCGGGCGGCCGGGGCGGGAGCGGTGGCGGGCGCCTGTCTGCGCGGGCGCCGCTTGGTGGACGCCGCGGCCACGCCGTAGCCGACGAGGACCGGTTGGCGGCCCTGCGCCTCCTCCTCGGCCCCGGCCTCCGCCGCGGCCGGGGCCGGGGCGGCGGAGGCAGCCGGGGCGGGGGCCTCCGGCGCGTCCCCGCCCACGTTCACGGAGATGATGACCTCGCCGACGTCGACCGTCGTGCCCTCGGGGAAGCGCAGCTCGTGCACCACCCCGTCGAACGGGCACGGCAGTTCCACGGCCGCCTTCGCCGTCTCGACCTCGCAGACGGCCTGCCCGTCCGTGACGGTGTCACCGGGCTGGACGTACCACTTGAGGATCTCGGCCTCGGTGAGCCCCTCACCGACGTCCGGCATCTTGAACTCGCGGATCACGGGTTGTCCTCTCTCAGTACGCCAGCGCGCGGTCGACGGCGTCGAGCACCCGGTCCAGACCCGGCAGGTACTCCTCCTCCAGCCGGGCCGGCGGGTACGGCGCGTGGTACCCGCCCACCCGCAGCACCGGGGCCTCCAGGTGGTAGAAGCACCGCTCGGTGATCCGGGCGGCGATCTCCGCGCCGGAACCGAAGAAGACCGGGGCCTCGTGGACGACGACCAGGCGGCGGGTCTTCTCGACCGACGCCTGGAGGGTGTCGAAGTCGATCGGGGAGATCGAGCGCAGGTCCACGACCTCGATCGACCGGCCCTCCTCGGCGGCGGCCGCGGCCGCCTCCAGGCAGGTCTTCACCATCGGGCCGTAGGCGACGAGGGTGAGGTCGGTGCCCTCGCGGGCGACCCGGGCCTCGTGCAGCCCGCCGGGGATGGCCTCGGTGTCGACCTCGCCCTTGTCCCAGTAGCGGCGCTTGGGTTCGAAGAAGATCACCGGGTCGTCGCTCTGGATCGCCTGCTGGAGCATCCAGTAGGCGTCGGAGGGGGTCGCCGGGGTGACGACCTTGAGGCCCGCGACGTGCGCGAAGAGCGACTCGGGCGACTCGGAGTGGTGCTCGACGGCGCCGATGCCGCCGCCGTACGGGATGCGGACGACGACCGGCACCTTCACCGTGCCGAGCGAGCGGGCCCGCATCTTCGCGAGCTGGGTGACGATCTGGTCGTACGCCGGGAAGACGAAGCCGTCGAACTGGATCTCCACGACCGGCCGGTAACCGCGCAGCGCGAGGCCGATGGCGGTGCCCACGATGCCGGACTCGGCGAGCGGGGTGTCGACGACCCGGTCCTCGCCGAAGTCCTTCTGCAGGCCGTCGGTGATCCGGAAGACGCCGCCGAGCTTGCCGACGTCCAGGCCCATGACGACGACCTTGGGGTCGGTCTCCAGGGCCTTGCGCAGCGACTCGTTGAGCGCCTTGGCGAGGGGAAGCTTCTGAACAGCCATGGTCACTCGGCCTCTCCGTGCGCGAAGGACGCCTGGTAGGCGGCGAACTGCGCGCGCTCCTCGTCGACGAGCGCGTGCCCGTCCGCGTACACGTTGTCGAACATCGCCATGTGCTCCGGCACGGGCATGGCGCGGACGACCTCGCGGACGTGCCGGCCGAGGGCCTCGCTCTCCGCCTCCAGCTCCTCGAACCAGGACGCGTCGGCGTGGCCCTGGGCCTCCAGGTGGCGGCGCAGGCGCAGGATCGGGTCCTTCGCCTCCCAGGCGGCCCGCTCCTCGTCGTGCCGGTAGCGGGTCGGGTCGTCGGAGGTGGTGTGGGCGGCCATGCGGTAGGTGAACGCCTCGATGAGCGTCGGGCCCTCACCGCGGCGGGCGCGCTCCAGGGCGGAGCGGGTGACCGCGAGGCAGGCCAGGACGTCGTTGCCGTCGACGCGGACGCCGGGGAAGCCGAAGCCGTGGGCGCGCTGGTAGAGCGGGACGCGGGTCTGCTTCTCGATGGGCTCGGAGATCGCCCACTGGTTGTTCTGGCAGAAGAACACGACCGGGGCGTTGTAGACGGCGGAGAAGACGAACGACTCGTTGACGTCGCCCTGGCTGGAGGCGCCGTCCCCGAAGTACGCGATCACGGCGGAGTCCGCGCCGTCCCTGGTCACGCCCATGGCGTAACCGGTGGCGTGCAGGGTCTGCGAGCCGAGGACGATCGTGTACAGGTGGAAGTTGTTGCTGTTGGGGTCCCAGCCGCCGTTGTTCACCCCGCGGAACATCCCGAGCAGGTTCGTCGGGTCGACCCCGCGGCACCAGGCGACGCCGTGCTCGCGGTAGGTCGGGAAGACGTAGTCGTCGTCGCGCAGGGCCCGGCCGGAGCCGATCTGCGCCGCCTCCTGGCCCAGCAGCGAGGCCCACAGGCCCAGCTCGCCCTGGCGCTGGAGCGCCGTGGCCTCGCCGTCGAAACGGCGGGTCATCAGCATGTCGCGGTACAGGCCGCGCAGCTCCTCGGCGGTCAGGTCGACGTCGTACTCCGGGTGCCGGACGCGCTCGCCCTCGGGCGTCAGCAGCTGTACGAGCGGCGGCTCGGAGTCGGAACTCCGCGGCTTCTTCGCGCGCGCGGCGCGCTTGGTGGCACCGCCCGCAGCGGCTTTGACGCCACTGCTGGTGCCGCTGCTGCGTCGCGGCTGGCGCGCGGCAGTGCTGTCCACGGTCACGTGCGTGCTCCTCCGTCTGTCCGGGCTCCCGGGATCCGCCGGGTGGCCTGGGGTTCCCCGCTCCTGCGGAGCTCGGGAAAGCGGCTCGCCTGCTCCGTGCACGGTGCACGGGGTGGGTGCCCTCGGCCGGATACAGGCGTGACAGTGTCCCGGCGAGCGCCCTGTGGTGAGCACGTTACCCAGTGCGCGGCATTCCGCGAACCCCTATTGACCTGCGATTTTCCTTGGATTTCCAAGTAAGTCGAGCAATGCGGGGCACGTCCGGCCACATCGGCGACGCGACGCGGACGGTGCGCTGGTAACAGCCTCACAGGCTGCCGGGACACCGGCACGTTATCCCGCCCACCCCGTCGTCGGGAAGAGTTCACGGGACCGTGATGTGACCCGGGTCATCATGCCGTGATCTAACATCCGACAGGTGCCGCGCTCATGTGTAACGGCTCCGCCCGCCGCCCCCGGCGCACCGCGCGCCCCCCGGACGCCGCCCGGCCCGCCCCTCCCGCCGGTGTCCGCGCTGCTGCGCCGCCACCGCGGGTACGGCGAGCCGCTCTCCTGCGCGCCGGTCGCCCAGGGCCTCCTCAACCGCGGTTACCGCCTCACCACCACGCGCGGCACGTTCTTCCTCAAGCAGCACCTCGACGCCCCCACCTCCGACCCCGCCACGATCGCCCGCCAGCACCGGGCCACCGAGCTGCTGCACGCACTCGGCGTCCCGGTCGCGCCCGCGCTGCCGGACGCCGAGGGCCGCACCGTCGTCCGGCTCGGCGGCCGCTGCTACGCCCTGCACCCCTGGGTCGACGGGCACCACCTCGACGGCGCCGGGCTCACCGCGGCCGGCTCCCGGCGGCTCGGCGCCCTGCTCGGCTCCGTCCACACCTGCCTGGAGCGCGTCCTCGGCTCGACCGGGGCGCACCCGGTGGAGCGGGCCCACGGCAGCGCAGACCCCGAGGACACGTTCCGGCTGATCGACGAGCTGCTGGAGCTGGCCGGGGGGCGGCGGCGCCGGGTCGCCTTCGACGAGCTGGCCGAGCACCGGCTCCTGGAGCGCCGCCGCCTGCTGGCCGCGCACGCGCACCGGCGCCCGCCCGCCGCGGCACCCGGGGCGGACGGCTGGGTGCACGGGGACTTCCACCCCCTGAACCTGCTGTACCGGGGGGCCGAGCCGGCCGCGATCGTCGACTGGGACCGGCTGGGGGTGCAGCCGCGCGCCGAGGAGGCGGTCCGGGCCGCGGTGATCTTCTACGTCCAGCCGGCGGGCCGGCTGGACCTGGCGAAGGTCCGGGCCTACGCGCGCGCCTACCGGCGGGCCGCCGGGGCCGACGCGGCGGAGCTGGCCGGTGCGGTGCACCGGGTGTGGTGGGAGCGGCTCAACGACTTCTGGATGCTGCGGTGGCGCTACCAGCTGCACGACACCAGGGCCGACCCGCAGTTCCCCGCGGCGTCGGCCCTGGTGGTGTGGTGGACCCGCGAGTACGCCGCGGTGCGCGACGCGTTCACGGGCTGAGGCGGGACCGGGGCCGGCGCCTCAGCCGCCGGTGGTGAAGCCGTTGCCGCCGGACGCGGTCCCCGCCGTGGTCCCGCCCTGCTGGCCGGAGCCGGTCGTCCCGGTGGCGTCGCCGCCGCCGGTGTCGGTCGAGCCGGTCGTCCCGCCGTCGCCGGAACCGTCGGTCGTGCCGCCGCCGGTGTCGGTCGAGCCGGTCGTCCCGCCGTCGCCGGAGCCGTCGGTCGTGCCGCCGTCCGTGCCGCCGTCGGTCGCCCCGCCGTCGCCGGAACCGTCGGTCGTGCCCGTACCGCCGGTGTCGCCGCTCGTGGAGGGCGTCGGGTCCTGGCTGTACGACGGCGGCGCCGGGGGCCGCGTCGGGGGCGTCCAGCCGCCGCTCCCGCCGGTCGACGTGTCGGGCCGCCCCGTCTCCTCCTCGGACTCCGAGGCGGACGGCGAGGGGGTGGTGCTGCCGGAGACGGACGGCGTCGGGCTGTTGCTCGGCTTCACGTCCGTACCCGCCGGCGTCTCGCTCGCGTTCACCGCGTACACGATGCCCGCCACGATCGCGATCAGCGCGAACGCGACGAACAGCAGCACCCTGCCGCGGCCGCCTCCCCCGCCGTGCCCCCGGTCGTACCCGCCCGTGTGGGCGCCGTCGTCGGGGTTCACCGGCGGCAGGATCGGGGCCTGCGAGGTGTCCCCGTGCAGCGGCACCGGCCGGGACGGCGTCGACGGGCCGCCGGCCGCGCCCATCACGGCGGTCGCCGCGACGCCGCCGTGCGGGGTGTGGCCGCCCTCGTACGGGTCGAGCGCGCCGGTGTTCCAGGTACCGGTGTGGCCGCCCTGCTCCTGGAGCATGCGCAGCCCGTACTGGATCAGCCCGCGCATCTCCTCGGCGCTCTGGAACCGGTCGTCCGGGTCCTTCGCCAGCGCCCGCATCGCCAGCCCGTCCAGCTCCGGCGGAGCCGCGTCGGACACCCGGGACGGCGGCACCGGGGTGTCCTGCACGTGCTGGTACACGACGGACAGCGGCGTCTCGCCGACGAACGGGGGCCGCAGCGCCAGCAGCTCGTACAGCAGGCAGCCCGTGGCGTACAGGTCGGAGCGGTGGTCGACGGCCTTGCCGAGGGCCTGCTCGGGCGACAGGTACTGGGGGGTGCCCATGACCATACCGGTCTGCGTCATCGTCGTGGACGCCCCGTGCAGGGCCCGGGCGATGCCGAAGTCCATGACCTTGACGGCGCCGCTGCCGGTGATGATGACGTTCGCCGGCTTGATGTCGCGGTGCACGATGCCGTGCTGGTGCGAGTAGGCCAGCGCCTCCAGCACGCCCGACACGATGATCAGCGCCTGCTCGGGCGGCGGCGCCTCCGCGCTGACCAGCAGCTCCCGGATGGTGCGGCCCTCGACCAGCTCCATGACGATGTACGGCACGGCCTGGCCGTTCACCTCGTCCTCGCCGGAGTCGTACACCGCCACGATCGCGTGGTGGTTCAGCCCCGCGACGGACTGCGCCTCGCGCGTGAAGCGGGCCTTGGAGACCGGGTCCTCCGCCAGGTCGGTGCGGAGGAGCTTCACGGCGACCGTCCGGCCCAGCCGCACGTCCTCCGCGGCGAACACCTCGGCCATGCCGCCCCGGCCCAGGCGGTGGGTCAGGCGGTAGCGGCCGTCGCCGACCAGGCCGCCGGCACCGAACTCGACGGCGTCACCGCGCCCCGGCGCTCCGTCGTCCGACACTCCGCCGCCACCTGCTTCGGATCCGGGTGCCATCGTCCTCGCCGTCATTTCCGTTGCCGTCCGCGCGCTGTGCCCGCGAGCGGTGCGCCGCCGTCTTTCCTGGGGTACTTCGCCACGTCACGCTACAGCCTCCGGGTGACGCGCCGGTTCGGGATGGACCGGCCATCCAACCGGCTCCCCCCGCGCCCGGGCAAATCCGGTGGGGTCCGCGTGACGCGTCCGGGACGCTTCCGACGCGTACGGTCACGGAACGGGCACCCGGCTTGACGTGTGGAGGGCCTGGGGCAGACTTGGCCCGTAAATCCGGGATCACCGCGGGCAGGCCGCGCGTAGGGGGAAGCACGATGAGCCAGGACGGCGCACAGGGCCGCTATGCGGGCGGTTCGGTGGCGAACGGCCGCTACCAGCTGCGCGACCTGCTCGGTGAAGGCGGCATGGCCTCGGTGTACCTGGCGTACGACAGCGCCCTGGACCGGCAGGTCGCCATCAAGACCCTCCACACGGAGCTCGGCCGGGAGCAGTCGTTCCGCGAGCGGTTCCGGCGCGAGGCCCAGGCCGTCGCGAAGCTCCAGCACACCAACATCGTGTCGGTCTTCGACACCGGCGAGGACACGGTCGTCTTCAGCGACCCCTCGGCGGGCGACGGCGGCGTCATGCCGTACATCGTCATGGAGTACGTGGAGGGGCAGCCGCTCGGCTCGGTGCTGGCGGCCGACGTCCGGCAGTACGGCGCGATGCCTGCGGACAAGGCCCTGAAGGTCACCGCGGACGTGCTGGCCGCGCTGGAGACCAGCCACGAGATGGGCCTGGTCCACCGCGACATCAAGCCGGGCAACGTGATGATGACCAAGCGCGGTGTGGTCAAGGTCATGGACTTCGGCATCGCCCGCGCCATGCAGTCGGGCGTCACGTCGATGACGCAGACCGGCATGGTCGTCGGCACGCCCCAGTACCTGTCGCCCGAGCAGGCCCTCGGCCGCGGCGTCGACGCCCGCTCCGACCTGTACTCGGTCGGCATCATGCTGTTCCAGCTGCTGACCGGGCGGCTGCCGTTCGACGCGGACTCGCCGCTCGCCATCGCGTACGCGCACGTCCAGGAGGAGCCGGTCCCGCCGTCCTCCATCAACCGGTCGGTCACGCCGGCGATGGACGCGCTCGTCGCGCGGGCCCTGAAGAAGAACCCGAACGAGCGGTTCCCCAGCGCCGCCGCCATGCGCGACGAGTGCCTGCGCGTGCTGTCCGCCGGGCAGGCCGGCGCGCCGGTGATCGTCCCCGGCACCCCGGCGAACAGCGGCACGGGCGTCGGCTCGACGGTGTTCCCGCCGCTGGACCAGTCGCACGCGGGCCCCGCGGCGCAGGGCGTCCACACGCCGTACCGGGCGCCGGCGCCGAACCCGTACGGCCCGCCGACCCCGGCCCCCGCGCCGACGCCGGCCCCGGGCGCGTACGGCTACCCGCACCAGCCGCCGGCCCCGGCGCCCGGGTACCGGACGCCCGCCCCCTACCAGCCGGCGACGGCCGGCCACGGCGGCGGGGGCCGGCGGAACACGCCGCTGCTCGTGGGCGCGATCGCGGCCGCGCTGCTCGCCGTCGGCGGGACGGTCACCGTGCTCGCCCTCGGCGGGGAGGACCCGGCGGGCACGACGGCGACGGGCACGCAGCCGAGCGCCGGTGCCGGCACCGGTGACGGGGGCGCCGGGTACAAGGGCCCCGACCTCAGCAAGCGCATCGACACCGAGAAGTGCACGGAGCCCGGCGAGGGCGACGACCCGGAGAAGTTCAAGGTCCCGGACTTCCGGTACAGGAACATCACCTCGGTCAAGGAGTGCATCCAGGCGGCCGGCTGGAAGATCGCCAAGGAGATCCGGGTCGACGAGAACGTCTACGGCGACGGGACGGTCCTCACCCAGTACCCGCCGCAGGACACCGAGATCAGCGCGGACGAGGCGGACTTCACCCTGGAGATCTCCACGGGCCGCGCCCAGCCGTGAGGGGGTCCCGGCGGGCGTGACGGGGGTCGTGGCCGGCGGTGACGGGGGCCGCGGCGGGGTTTCCCGGTCGTTCGCCCCGCGTTGGTCCGCGCGCACTGGTCCATTCGGCCGTTTCGGGAGGCCCCGGCACGGCCCTGTGTGTGATCGTGGGCGGGAACGGGCAACGCCGCGCGAAGGGAGTCGTCCGATGGCTCCACGGCCCCGCACCGGACGGGCGGTCGTACTGGGCTCCCTCCTGCTGTGCGCGGTGGGCTGCCTGGTCACCGTCGCGCACGCGGACGGCGAGGCGTCGCCGTCGGGCACGGTGGGCGGGCTCACCGCGATGACCGCCTCCGCGCCGGGGACGGCTCCGGCGCCCACCTCGTCCGGCCCCGGCGGACGGCCCGGCCCGGGGATCCCCGTCCCGCCGGGCTCCCCCACCGGCTTCCCGACCGGTTCCGCGTCGAGCTCCCCGGCCGGCCCCTCCTCCCCAGGCCCCGGCGGCCCCGAGACCGGGTCCCCGTCCCGGCCGGCCACCGGCAGCCCGTCGCCCCCGCTCGCGGGACGGCCCGCCGGAGCCGGACGGGAGCGGCCCGGCCGCTCCGAGCCGCCCGGTCCCGCCACCCCGTCCGCCTCGCCGGCCGCCGAGCACGCGCACGACGGCACGACGGACCACGGCCGCCACGACGGCTGGGACCCGGGCCCGGAGGCCGTGCCGGACGACGGCTCCCACGCCGCCGTGCCGCCGGACGGCGGCCGCTCCACGGCCTCGTGGGAGTCGCACGGCCGAGCCGCGGAGACCGGTGTCGACCGGCGCGTCCCCGTCCTGACGCTGGGCGCGGGACTCACGCTGATGGGCATCGGCCTGGGCTTCATCGGGTTCCGCGTCCGCCGCGTCTGACGCCCCGGCCGCCCCTGGCGGAGGACGTCCGGCGTACGGCCGCCCCGGGCCGGTGCGCGGCCGTCCGGCGGGGTGCGCCCCGGTTCGCGCCCGCCGCACGGGGCGGGTCGTCCCGCGTGCGGGGGTACGCCGTGTGGCGGCGCGTCCGTACGGGAGAATGGCGGTATGGAGATGCCGAGGAATGAACGGTCGCAGGAGAACCCGCAGGTCCTCATCGTCGGGCAGGACGGTATGGCGCTCGGCGGGGGCGGCGGGGACGACGACGAGGGGCGCGAGACCCCGGTGACGGAGATGGTCGAGCAGCCGGCCAAGGTCATGCGGATCGGCAGCATGATCAAGCAGTTGCTGGAGGAAGTGCGGGCGGCTCCTCTCGACGAGGCCAGCCGCGTCCGGCTGAAGGAGATCCACCACAGTTCGGTGAAGGAACTGGAGGAGGGCCTGGCGCCGGAGCTCGTCGCGGAACTGGAGCGGCTGTCCCTCCCGTTCACCGACGAGGCGATCCCGTCCGAGGCGGAACTGCGGATCGCCCAGGCCCAGTTGGTCGGATGGCTGGAGGGCCTCTTCCACGGCATCCAGACGGCGCTGTTCGCCCAGCAGATGGCGGCCCGTGCCCAGTTGGAGCAGATGCGCCGGGCCCTGCCTCCGGGCATGGCCGTGTCGCAGGACGACGACCAGGGGCACGGCCGCGCCCGGTCGGGCGGCCCCTACCTGTGAGCCCGCGGGACCGCGGACGGCGAACGGCCCGGCACACGGGGACGTGTGCCGGGCCGTTCGCCGTGGCGGGGTCCGTCGGGCGGCCGTCAGGCGTCCGTGTCCCTGATCAGCAGCACCTTGCCGACGTGGGCGCCGTCCTCCAGCACCCGGTGGGCCTCGGCCGCCTCCGCCAGCGGGAACGTGCGGTGCACGACGGGGCGGACCCTGCCCGCCTCGACGAGGGGCCAGACGTGTTCCCGTACGGCGGCGACGATGGCCGCCTTCTCCTCCGGCGGCCGCTGGCGCAGCGAGGTCGCCGTCACGGCGGCCCGCTTGGCCAGTAGCGCCCCGAGGTTCAGCTCGCCCTTCACACCGCCCTGGAGACCGATGACGGCGAGCCGGCCGTTCACCGCGAGTGCCTTGACGTTCGGCTCCAGGTACTTGGCGCCCATGATGTCGAGGATGACGTCCGCGCCCGCGCCGTCCGTGGCCCGGCGCAGTTCCTCGGCGAAGTCCTGGGTGCGGTAGTCGATCAGGATGTCCGCGCCCAGCTCGGCGCAGCGGGCCAGCTTCTCCGGGCCGCCGGCGGTCACCGCGACCCGGGCACCGACCGCCTTGCCGAGCTGGATCGCCATCGTCCCGATGCCGCTGGCACCGCCGTGCACCAGCAGGGTCTCGCCGGGCCGCAGATGGGCCACCATGAAGACGTTGGACCAGACGGTCGCGGTGACCTCCGGCAGCGCCGCCGCCGTCACCGGGTCGAGGCCCTTCGGCACCGGCAGCAGCTGGCCGACCGGGACGGCCACCTTCTCGGCGTACCCGCCGCCCGCGAGCAGCGCGCACACCTCGTCGCCGACGGCCCAGCCGGAGACGCCGGGGCCCAGCGCGGCGATCCGCCCCGAGCACTCCAGACCGGGGTACGGGGACGCGCCCGGCGGAGGGTCGTAGAAGCCCCGCCGCTGGAGCAGGTCGGCGCGGTTGACGGCTCCGGCCGCCACGTCGACGAGGACCTCGCCCTCTCCGGGCACGGGGTCGGGCACCTCGGTCCAGGCGAGCACCTCGGGGCCGCCGGGTTCGGGAATCGTGATCGCACGCATGGCCGCGAGGCTACTCCGCCGGTGTGGCCGAGGAGCCGTTGCGCGCCGCGCCCTTCAACGGGGCCGCCGCGCCGTTGACCCCCTTCGACCGCTTGATCGTGATGACCCGGTCGGTCAGCTGGAGCGGACTGGCCTCCGGGTCGTCGTAGCCGATCAGACGGTGGCCGCGCAGCACGCTCACCACCAGGTCCTCGGTCTCCCGGACGCTCCGGCCCGCCTCCGCCCTGGTGACCGGCCGCTCCACGATGTCGAGGCCGGTACCCTGGTGGATCAGGTCCTCCAGCACCGTGCCCGCGCTGGGACTCAGTACGGACAGGCCGAGCAGGCGCCCCGCGGCGCTGGCGCTGGTGATGACGGCGTCCGCCCCGGACTGGCGCAGCAGCGGGGCGTTCTCCTCCTCGCGCACCGCGGCGACGATCTTCACGCCCCTGTTGAGCTGGCGCGCCGTGAGGGTGACGAGGACGGCGGTGTCGTCCCGCTGGGTGGCGACGATGACCTGGCGGGCCCTCTGGGTCTCGGCGCGCAGGAGCACGTCGCTGCGGGTGCCGTCGCCGACGACGCCGGTCAGTCCCTCCGCGTTGACCATCTCGATGACTTTGCTGCTGGGGTCGACCACGACGACCTGCTGTTTCTTCAACCCCGTGGCCATCAGGGTCTCCAGCGCGGAACGCCCCTTCGTACCGAATCCGACGACGACCGTGTGGTCTCGCAAGGCCAACCTCCAACGCTTCTGGCGCCACTCCTCGCGGGTGCGCTCGGCCAGTACCTCCAGGGTGGTGCCGACCAGGATGATCAGGAAGAGCACCCGCAGCGGGGTCACGACCAGCACGTTGACCAGCCGGGCGGTGTCGCTCGCCGGCACGATGTCGCCGTACCCGGTCGTCGAGAGCGTCACCGTGGCGTAGTAGACGGCGTCGAGCAGACCGACCTGCCCGTCGACGTTGTCCTTGTACCCGTCGCGGTCGGCCACGACGATGAGGACCGTCACGAGCAGGACGAGCAGGGCGAGGGCCAGCCGCTGGCCCACCTGCCTCAGCGGGTGTTCGACGATCCGCCGCGGCAGACTGATCCGGCCGGTGGCCAGCTGGTCCTCCTCCTGGCTGGCGCGGGCTTCCCTGCCGGGGTGTTTCACGTGAAACACCCCCCTCGGACCGGAGCCGGGGTGGACGCCGTCCACGGCAGGTCGAGGACTTCCAGCACGCCGCCGGACCGGACGCCGCCCGGTGGTACGACGGCCAGGCCGTCGGCGGCGGCGAGCCCGCGCAGCATGGCGGGGCCGGTGTGACGGAGGGGGACGGCCTCTCCGGCGCGGAAGGCGACGGGCACGAGGCGGGTGTCGCGGGGATGGCCGTGCACCTCGTCGCGCACGGGTGCCCGGAGCGGTTCGAGGGCGGGGTGCTCGGAAAGGCCGTGCAGCAGCGGTTCGGCGAGGGTGAGCAGCGCGGAGACGGCCGCCAGCGGGTTGCCGGGCAGTCCGACGAGGTAGCGGGAGGCGGCGAGCCGGGCCAGCAGCATGGGGTGCCCCGGTCGTACCCGCACGCCGTCGACGAGGAACTCGGCGCCCGCCTTCAGCAGGACGGGGCGGACGTGGTCGACCGGTCCGGCAGCGGTGCCGCCGGTGGTGACGACGAGATCGGCGTCCGTGCCGGTGACGGCCTCGTACAGCGCCTCCGCGTCGTCCCCGACGCGCCGTACGGCGGTGACCTCGGCGCCCAGGGAGTGCAGCCAGGGGCCGATCATGGGCCCGAGCGCGTCCCGGATGAGGCCGTCGCGCGGGACCCCCGAGGTGAGCAGCTCGTCGCCCAGGACGAGGACCTCGGCGCGCGGCGGCTCGACGATGGCCAGTTCGTCGTACCCGGCGGCGGCGGCCAGGCCGAGCGCGGCCGGGGTGACGAGCGTGGCGGCGGGGAGGAGCTCGTCGCCCCTGCGGCACTCCTGGCCGCGCGGGCGGATGTCCTGACCGGGCACCACCTCGTACCGCGCGTGCAGGTGGCCGCCCGGACCGGGGCCGGAGCGGTCGCCGCGGCCCGCTTCGGCGCGGGCGTGCTCGGAGCGGACGACGGCGGTGGTGTCGGCGGGGACGCGGGCGCCCGTGGCGATGCGCACCGCGACGCCGTCGGGCAGTACGGGGATCCCGCGGCGGCCGGCGAGGACCGAGTCACCCGTGTGGACCTCCCACGGCCCGGGGCCTGCGACCGCCCAGCCGTCCATGGCGGAGGTGTCGAACGGCGGAAGGTCGGTGAGGGCGGTCAGCGGCGCGGCGAGGACCCGTCCGAGCGCCTCGTGGAGGGGGACGCGGCGGGCGCGGGGGGCCGTGCGGCGGCCGGCCCGGGCGGCGACGGCGCGGGCCTGGTCCCAGGGCGTGTCGCCGGGGCCGGACGGGTGTCCGGCGGAACGGGTCGGCGCTCCGCCGACCAGGGCGAGGGCTTCGTCGACACCGTCGACGTCCGGCTCGGTCATCCCGCGTCGGCCTCGCTCGCCCAGCGGTTCGCCAGCGCGGCCGCCTTCCGGGTCGCCTCCGCCACGGCCTGCGGGCCGCCGCCCCCCGCCTTGGCCGCCGCGTACCCCACGAGGAAGGTCGTGAGCGGCGCGGCGGGACGGGCGACGCCGTGCGCGGCGTCGCGGGCCAGGTCGAGCAGTAGGGCGGTGTCGACGTCGAGTTCGACGCCGAGTTCGGCCTTGGCCGCGGTGATCCATTCGTCCAGCACGTTCCCATGCTCCCTGATGCGGGCCCGGGCCGCGGCGAGGTCTTCCCAGGTGTCGCAGTCGAAGGCGGCGAGCGGCTGGGCGGGGACCCGGGCGAGGTCCAGTTCCTGCGTCAGCAGACGCAGGGGCAACCCGGAGAGGTGGCCGTGTTCGGTGGCGAGGAGGGCGATCTCGCGGCGCAGCGGCTCGGTGCGGTAGGCGGCGGCGAGGGGCTGGTCGCGGCCGTCCGCGTCGACGGCGAGGACGGCCTCGGCGGTCGACGCGGCGAGCGCGTCGACGAGGTGCCGTACGGTCGCGCGGTCCAGGAACGGCAGGTCGCCGCCGAGGACGACGACCGCGTCGGCGCCGACGTGCCGCACTCCGGCGGCCAGGGCGGCGACGGGTCCGCCCCCCGGCGGTTCCTCCCGGGCCCAGACGACGGGCCGGGCGGTCGGCCGCCGGCCGCCGACCACCACCGCCCGCCCGGCGTCGCGGCAGGCGTGCAGCACCCGGTCGAGCAGGGTGCGCCCGCCGACGCTCAGGCCGGGCTTGTCCGCGCCACCGAGTCGCCTCGCGGCTCCTCCCGCCAGTACGACGGCGTCGAATCGGGTCACGGGCCCAGTATGGTCGCCGCCGGGGCGGCGCGGACAGCTCCCCGGCGTCCCGGCGGGATCCGGCCCCCGGGCGAGGGGGGCCGGACCCCGGTCCTACAGGGTGCGCAGCAGCACCGCGGGGTGCTCGACGCAGTCGGCGACGTACCGCAGGAAACCGCCCGCCGTGCCGCCGTCGCACACCCGGTGGTCGAACGCGAGGGACAGCTGCACGACCTGACGGACCGCCAGCTCACCGTCGTGCACCCACGGCTTCGGGACGATCCGGCCGACGCCGAGCATCGCCGCCTCGGGGTGGTTGATGATCGGCGTGGAGCCGTCGACACCGAACACGCCGTAGTTGTTCAGCGTGAACGTGCCGCCCGTCAGGTCGGCCGGGGACAGGGCGCCCGCGCGCGCCACCTCGGTGAGGCGGGCGAACTCCGCCGTGAGGTCCTCCGCGGAGCGGGCGTGCGCGTCGCGGACGACGGGCACGACCAGGCCGCGGTCGGTCTGGGCCGCGAAGCCCAGGTGCACCTCGGGCAGCCGGACGATCTCGCGGGCGTCGAGGTCGACGCGGGAGTTCAGCTCCGGGTAGCGGGCGAGCGCGGCCGTGCAGATCCGGGCCAGCAGCGCCAGCAGGGAGATCTTCGGCCCCCCGGCGGCGTTCATCGCGGCCCGCGCCGCCATGAGCTCCGTCGCGTCGGCGTCGACCCAGCAGGTGGCGTCGGGGATCTCCCGGCGGCTGCGGGCCAGCTTGTCGGCGACGGCGCCGCGCACCCCGCGCAGCGGGATCCGCTCGGCGGCGGCCGTCCCCGAGGCGGCCGGCACGGGGCGCGGCGGGGTGGAGACCGGAGTCGCGGCGGAGGCCGGGGCGGCGGAGGCCCGCTCGACGTCGGCCCGCAGGATCAGCCCGTCCGGGCCGGAACCGCGCAGCAGCCGCAGGTCGACACCGCGCTCCCGGGCGAGCTTCCGCACCAGCGGCGAGATCACCGGGACCGGCCCCTCCGCGGGTGCGGCGGGCGCCGGCACGGGGGCCGGTGCGGCGGCCCGGGGCGCGGACGCGGCGATCGGCGCCGCCGGGCGGACGCGCCGCCTGCGGGCGGACGCCGCGCTGGTGCCGTAGCCGACCAGGACGTTCCCCGACCCCTCGTCGGCGGGTTCGGCCCCGCCGGGCGCGTCCGCCTCCGGGGCCGTGCCCGAACCCCCGGACGCCCCGGGGGCGGCCGGGGCCTCCGTGGCGCCGACGGCGACGGTCAGCAGCGGGGCGCCGACCGGCAGCTCCTCGCCCTCCTCGCCGAAGCGGGCGGTGACGACGCCGCCGTACGGGCAGGGGACCTCCACCATCGCCTTGGCCGTCTCGACCTCCACGACCGGCTGGTCGATGGCGACGACGTCCCCCACCGAGACGAGCCACCGCACGATCTCGGCCTCGGTGAGTCCCTCACCGAGGTCCGGCAGCTTGAACTCCAGCACCCGGGTCATCAGCTCGCCGCCTCCCACTGGAGCCGGGCGACCGCGTCCAGGACCCGGTCGACACCCGGCAGGTGATGCCGCTCCAGCATGGGCGGCGGGTACGGAATGTCGAATCCGGCCACCCGCAGCACCGGGGCCTCCAGGTGGTGGAAGCACCGCTCGGTGATCCGGGCGGCGATCTCCGCGCCCGGCCCGGCGAAGCCGGTGGACTCGTGCACGACGACCGCGCGGCCCGTGCGCCGCACCGACGCGCAGACGGTCTCGTCGTCGAACGGGACCAGCGAGCGCAGGTCCACGACCTCCAGGTCCCAGCCCTCCGCCCGGGCCGCCTCGGCCGCCTCCAGGCAGACCGGTACGGACGGACCGTAGGTGACCAGCGTGGCGCTGCGGCCGCTGCGGCGCACCACGGCGCGGCCGATCGGCTCCACCGCGGCCGGGGCCTCGGGCGACCAGTCGGACTTCGACCAGTACAGCCGCTTCGGCTCCAGGAAGACGACCGGGTCGTCGGAGGCGATGGCGGCGCGGAGCAGCCCGTACGCGTCCTCGACCGTCGCGGGGGTGACGACGTGGAGCCCCGGCGTCGCCATGTAGTACACCTCGGAGGAGTCGCTGTGGTGCTCGACGCCGCCGATCCCTCCGCCGTAGGGGACGCGGACGACCAGCGGCATCGGCATCGCGCCGCGGGTGCGGTTGCGCATCTTCGCGACGTGGCTGAGGAGCTGCTCGAAGGCGGGGTAGGCGAACGCGTCGAACTGCATCTCGACGACCGGCCGCAGCCCGTACATCGCCATGCCGACGGCCGCGCCGAGGATGCCCGCCTCGGCGAGCGGCGTGTCCGCGCAGCGGTCCTCGCCGAACTCCTCGGCGAGCCCGTCGGTGACGCGGAAGACGCCGCCCAGTGTGCCGACGTCCTCGCCCATGACGTGCACGGTCGGGTCCTCGGCCATCGCGTCGCGCATGGCCCGCTGGAGGGCCTGCGCCATGGTGGCGGGCTTGGCCGCCCGCTTGGCCACGGTGGTCATCGGTGGTCACCTTCCGCTTCGGCGTCCAGCTCGGCCCTCAGTTGCGCGGCCTGCTCCCTCAGCTGCGCGGTCTGCTCCGCGTAGACGTGGGCGAACAGGTCCGTGGGGTCGAGCTCGGCGTCGGCGTTCATCCGCTCGCGCAGCCGCGCGGCCATCGTCTCGGCCTCCTCGGCCGCCTCCCGGACGCCGTCCTCGTCGATCAGGCCGCGCTCCGTCAGCTCCCGCTCCAGGAGCTGGACCGGGTCGTGCCGACGCCACGCCTCGACCTCGGCGTCCCCCCGGTACCGGGTCGCGTCGTCGGCGTTGGTGTGGGCGTCGACGCGGTACGTCACGGCCTCGACGAGCGTGGGGCCGCCGCCGCGCCGGGCGCGGGCCACCGCCTCGGAGAGCACCTGGTGGACGGCCGCCGCGTCGTTGCCGTCGACGAGCCGGCCCGGCACGCCGTAACCGACGGCCTTGTGGGCGAGCGACGGGGCCGCGGTCTGCTTGTGGAGGGGCACGGAGATCGCGAAGCCGTTGTTCTGCACGAGGAAGACGACGGGGGCCTGCCACACGGCGGCGAAGTTCAACGCCTCGTGGAAGTCGCCCTCGCTGGTGCCGCCGTCGCCGACCATGGCCAGCGCCACGACGTCGTCGCCCTTGAGGCGCGCGGCGTGGGCCAGGCCCACGGCGTGCGGGAGCTGCGTGGCGAGCGGGGTGCACAGGGGGGCGATGCGGTGCTCGCGCGGGTCGTACCCGGTGTGCCAGTCGCCCCGCAGCAGCGTCAGCGCCTCGACGGGGTCGAGCCCGCGGGCCACGGCGGCCAGGGTGTCCCGGTACGAGGGGAACAGCCAGTCCCGCTCCTCCAGGACGAGCGCGGCGGCCACCTCGCAGGCCTCCTGGCCCGTGCTGGAGGGGTACACGGCCAGCCGGCCCTGCTTGGTGAGCGCGGTCGCCTGCGTGTTGTACCGGCGGCCGCGCACCAGCTCGGCGTAGAGCCGGCGCAGGACGTCCGGCGCGAAGTCGGCGGCGGCGTCCGTGCCCAGCACCCGGTACGGCTCGGGGTCCGGGAGCAGCGGCGCGGGGTCCGTGCGCGGCTTCCACGCCGGCGGACCGGGACGATGAGAGGCCGCGCCGGGCAGCTCTTGGACCGTCATGACAGCACCTCCTCGTGGGAGGGGGCGTAAGCCCCGGGAGTGGCGCGAATGTGGCGCGCCTCACCTACCGATTGTTCGGTCGTGGAGCCATTCTGGCTACAGGCACCCCGATCCTGTGGACGAACGGTTTTGCACAACCCGGGGGCAGGGCATCTCGTCCACGGAGGAAAGGCGGGGGGATATGGACGCTGAACAAATGGCCAACGGCCGGGGGGTGGCGCCCCAGGGTGGCGAGAACGTTCCGCCGCCCCGTCCGCTCGACGCCGTCGACCGTTCCATCCTGCGGATACTCCAGGTGGACGGGCGCGCGTCGATACGGTCGGTGGCCGAGCGGGTCCACGTGTCGCGCGCGAACGCGTACGCGCGCATCAACCGGCTCATCGACGACGGGGTGATCCGCGGCTTCAGCGCACGCGTCAACCACGAGCGGGCGGGCCAGGGGGCCTCCGCGTACATCACGCTCAAGATCGTGCAGAACTCGTGGCGCACCGTCCGCGAGCAGTTGCAGACGCTGCCGGGTGCGGCGCACATCGCCCTGGTCAGCGGGGACTTCGACGTACTGCTGCTGGTGCACACGCCGGACAACCGCACCCTGCGCGAGCTGGTCCTGACCAGGCTGCAGGCGATCCCGGAGGTGCTGTCCACGCGCACGCTGCTGGTGTTCGAGGAGACGGACCTCGACCGCAGGTTCGCGGCCGACGGGGTGTAGGGGCCGCGCCGGCCGGGGCGGTCCGCACGGGCCCCGTCCCGGGCGGGGCGGCCCCGCCCGGCGCGGGGCCCGGCCCGGGACGGGGCCCGCGCGTCGTCGCGAGGGCCCGCGCCGCGGGGGGGGTCGGCGGCCGGTGCGCGGGCCCCGGTCAGGAGCCGGTGCGCAGGCCCTCGAAGGCCATGCGGACCAGCGTGTCCGCCACCTGCCGGCGGCCGGCCCCGTCCCCGGGCTGCGGCCGGTACCACTCGACGAGCGAGTTGACCATGCCGAACAGCAGCCTGGTCGCGATCTTTATGTCCATGTCGGAGCGGAGGTCCCCCTCCGCCGCGGCCGCCTTCATCAGGTCGGCTATGCGGTGGTCGAACTCGCGGCGCCGTTCCAGCGCCCAGCGCTCGGTCCGCGTGTTGCCGCGCACCCGCAGCAGCAGCGTCACGTACGGCAGCTCGTCGACCAGCACCTCGACCGTGCGCCGGGTGACGTACTCGACCCGCTCGACGGCCCGGCCGCGGGTGGCGGGCCCCTCGTCCAGCACGGCGAACAACCCGTCCAGGGCGCGGCTGACCGCCCGCCGCAGCAGTTCCTCCTTGCCCGCGACGTGGTGGTAGATCGAGGACTTGGAGATCCCGGCGGCCCTGGAGAGGTGCTCCATGGACGTGCCGTCGTAACCGCGCTCGTTGAAGACCCCGACGGCGACCGACAGCAGGGTCTCGGGGGTGTAGGTGTCGCGCCTGGCGGTCGTCATCGCCCGCCCTCCCCCTCCCCCTCGGCGTAGGAGTGGCGGTAGAGCGCCAGGGAGGGCGCGTAACGTCCCGAGGGGTCGCGCTGGTGGAGCTCCTCCAGGAGGCTGTACGCCCAGTTCCTGCCGAGCCTGCGGCTCCACTCGATGGGCCCCAGCGGGTAGTTGACGCCGAGCCGCATCGCGGTGTCGACGTCCTCCTCGGTGGCGACGCCCTTGGCGACCGCGTCGTGCGCGAGGTCGATGAGGCGTGCCACGGTCCGGGCGACGATCATGCCCGGTACGTCGCCGATGACGCTGACCTTCTTGCCGAGCGCCTGGAAGAGGCCGATCGCCTGGCCGAGGGTCTCCGGGGACGTGTCGGGGCCGGCGGCGAGCGCGATGCGGGTCGCCTCGCGGTAGTCGAGGGCCAGGTCGAAGTAGACGACGTCGCGGAACTCGACGGAGGTCTGCCCGTCGGCCGGCGCCAGCTGGCCGCCGCTGGGCAGTTCCAGGCGGGTGCCCCGGTCCTCCTCCTCCTCGCGGAGGGGTATCCCGGCCTCGCGGATCATGTCGAGCAGTTCGCCGCAGGGGGCGAGGTCGCCCTCGACGACGACGTACGCGGGCGGTTCGGCCGGCTCGGCGGTGTGCGGCTCGGGGCGGTGGGAGCCCCCCTCGTCGTAGGCGTACCAGCCGCGGCCGGACTTGCGGCCCAGCATCCCGGCCTCGACCAGGCGCCGCTGGGCGAGCGAGGGGCGGAACCGGGGGTCCTGGAAGAACGCCTCCCAGACCGAGGTGGTCACCGCCTCGTTGACGTCGTGGCCGATGAGGTCGGTCAGCTCGAAGGCGCCCATGCGGAAGCCGCCGGACTCGCGCAGGACCGCGTCGATGGTGGCCGGGTCGGCGCCCCGCTCCTCGTACACCGCGAACGCCTCGGCGTAGAAGGGGCGGGCGAGGCGGTTGACGATGAAGCCCGGGGTGTCGGCGCAGGCGACCGGGGTCTTGCCCCAGGCGCGGGCCGTCTCGTACGCGCGCGCGGCGCAGGCGGCGTCCGTCGCGAAGCCGCTGACGACCTCGACGAGGGGGAGCAGCGGCGCCGGGTTGAAGAAGTGCATGCCGACGAAGCGGCCCGGCAGGCGCAGCGCCCCGCCGACGGCGGTGACGGAGAGCGAGGAGGTATTGGTGGCGAGCAGGCAGTCGTCCCCGACGATCTCCTCCAGGGCGGCGAAGAGCTCCTGCTTGACCGCGAGGCGCTCCACGACCGCCTCGACGACGAGCGCGGCGTCGGCCAGCTCGTCGAGGGCGGCGGCCGGGTGGAGGCGGGCGGCGGCCGCGTCCCGCTCCTCCCGGGTGAGGCGGCCCTTGGCGACCAGCCGGTCCAGCCGTCCGAGGACGGACTCGGCGGCCTGCTCGGCGCGGCCCGGCACGGCGTCGTGGAGGCGCACGGGGTGGCCCGCGACGAGCGCGACCTGCGCGATGCCCTGGCCCATGGTCCCCGTCCCGACGACGGCGACGGTCCGGTCGCGGTCGACGGGGGTGCCGGCCGCCCGTGCGCTGGCCTCGGTACCGCTCATGTCAGTGATCCTCCCCGACGGGTTCTCCACAGGCCGGAGAGACCCCCTTGTCCCGACCGATCGTTCGGTTACTCTAGCCCTGTCCGCCTGTCCCTGCCCAGCTCATCGAGGAGTTGGTCCCCCATGGCCGCCGCGCAGCTGACCCCCGCCCACCTGTCCGAGAGGCACCGTCCCACGCTCGACCGGGCGCTGGAGGCGATCCGTACGCGTGCCTACTGGTCACCGCACCCGGAGCACCCGAAGGCCTACGGGGAGGACGGCTCGCTCAGCGCCGCGGACGGCCTCGCCGCCCACCGGGCGGTCCTCGGCTCCCGCTTCGACCTGGACCAGCCGGGCACGGACGGCTGGACCGGCGGGGAGGTCTCCCCGTACGGCCCGGCGCTCGGCGTGGAGTACCCGCACGCGGACGCGGACGTGCTGCTGCCGGCGATGCGCGCCGGCCTGGGCGCCTGGCGGGACGCCGGCCCGGAGACGCGCGCCCTGGTCTGCCTGGAGGTCCTCGCCCGCATCAGCGCCCGCACGCACGAGTTCGCGCACGCGGTGATGCACACCAGCGGGCAGGCGTTCATGATGGCCTTCCAGGCGGGCGGCCCGCACGCGCAGGACCGCGGCCTGGAGGCGGTGGCGTACGCGTACGCGGAGCAGACCCGGACGCCGCGGGAGGCCGGCTGGTCCAAGCCGCAGGGCAAGCGGGACCCGCTGGAGCTCCGCAAGACCTTCACCCCGGTCGGCCGCGGCGTCTCCCTGGTGATCGGCTGCAACACCTTCCCGACGTGGAACGGCTACCCGGGCCTGTTCGCCTCCCTGGCGACCGGCAACGCCGTCCTGGTCAAGCCGCACCCGCGCGCGGTCCTGCCGCTGGCGCTGACGGTGCGGATCGCGCGCGACGTGCTGGCCGAGGCGGGCTTCGACCCGAACCTGGTGGCGCTGGCCGTCGAGCGTCCCGGCGAGGGCATCGCCAAGACGCTGGCCGTCCGCCCGGAGATCCGGATCATCGACTACACGGGCTCGACCGGGTTCGGCGACTGGCTGGAGGCCAACGCCCGCCAGGCGCAGGTCTACACCGAGAAGGCCGGCGTCAACACGGTCGTCGTCGACTCCACCGACGACTACAAGGGCATGCTGTCCAACCTGGCCTTCTCCCTGTCCCTGTACAGCGGCCAGATGTGCACGACCCCGCAGAACCTGCTGATCCCCCGCGACGGCATCGCCACCGAAGCCGGCCCGAAGTCGTACGACGAGGTGGTCGCCGACCTCGCCGCCGCCGTGGACGGCCTGCTGGGCGACGACGCCCGGGCGAACGGGCTGCTGGGCGCGCTGGTCAACCCGGACGTGAAGGCCCGCCTGGAGGCGGCCGCCGGTCTGGGCGAGGTCGCCCTGCCCTCCCGCGAGGTCGTCAACCCCGACTTCCCGGACGCCGTCGTGCGCACTCCGCTCATGGTCAAGCTGGACGGTTCGAAGCCGGACGCGGAGGCCGCCTACATGTCGGAGTGCTTCGGCCCCGTCTCCTTCGCCGTGGCCGTGGACTCCACCGCCGACGCGCTGGAGCTGCTGCGGCGCACGGTCCGCGAGAAGGGCGCGATGACGGTCGGCGCGTACACGACCTCCGCGGACGTGGAGCGCGCGGTCGAGGAGGTCTGCCTGGAGGAGTCGGCGCAGCTGTCGCTGAACCTGACGGGCGGCGTCTACGTCAACCAGACCGCCGCGTTCTCCGACTTCCACGGCTCGGGCGGCAACCCCGCCGCGAACGCGGCCCTGTGCGACGGCGCCTTCGTGGCGAACCGCTTCCGGGTGGTGGAGGTCCGCCGCCCGGCGTGACGCGGCACGCGGCGTGACCCGCCGCCCGCGGCGGCCCCTGCCAGGTCCGGCGCCCGGCCACGACCGGGCGCCGCGGACCTCGCAGGCGGCGCCCCGCCGTGCCGCTGCCCCGCGCTCAGGCGGGGGAGTCCTCGATCCGCGCGTGCCGCTGGATCCAGGCGTGCATGGCGATCGCGGCGGCGGCCCCCGCGTTGATGGAGCGGGTCGAACCGAACTGGGCGATGGAGCACACCGCCCGCGCGTGCCTCCGGGCCTCCTCGGTGAGGCCCGGCCCCTCCTGCCCGAACAGCAGCACGCAGCGGCGGGGCAGCTCCGTGCGCTCCAGCGGCACCGCGCCCGGCAGGTTGTCGATGCCGATGACCGGCAGGTCCTCCGCCTCCGCCCAGGCCGTCAGCGAGGCGGTGTCGGGGTGGTGGCGCACGTGCTGGTACCGGTCGGTGACCATCGCGCCGCGCCGGTTCCAGCGGCGCCGCCCGACGATGTGCACCTCCTTCGCCAGGAAGGCGTTGGCCGTCCGGACGACCGACCCGATGTTGAAGTCGTGGCCCCAGTTCTCCACGGCGACGTGGAAGTCGTGGCGGCGGGTGTCCAGGTCGGCGACGATCGCCTCACGCGTCCAGTACCGGTAGCGGTCGACGACGTTGCGCCGGTCGCCCCCGGCGAGCAGCTCGGGGTCGTAGCGCTCGTCCTGCGGCCAGGGCAGGGGGTGCGGCCCGACCCCGACCTCGGGGCCGTAGCCGTCGTCGTACTGGAGGGGGACGTCCGTCCGGGTCTCGCTGCTCACCCGACGAGGGTACGGGGGGCCGGCGCGTCCGGTGCCGGGTCCCGTTCCGCCGCCGCCCGGCCGGGGCGCAGTCGCGCTCCGACGCGGCGGGCCCGGCCCTCCAGCCACAGCAGGAAGACCGTCGGCAGGAAGACCGCGTCCGCGGTGATCATGGCGAGGGAGAAGGCCGGCAGTCCGAGCAGTACCGCGATCCCCGCGTGCTCCGCCATCATCACGGCGAGGAGCACGTTCTTGACCCGGCGGTTGAAGAGGGTGAAGGGGAAGGCCACCTGCACGATCACCGTGCCGTAGGTGATGACCATGACCACCAGGCCGGCGTTGGCCAGCAGGTCGGACAGGGCGGGCCACGGGCTGAAGTAGTCCAGCTTCAGCGGGTAGTACAGGGCGGTGCCGTCCTGCCAGCGCGAGCCCTGGATCTTGTACCAGCCGGCCGTCGCGTAGATCAGGCACACCTCGGCCATGATCACCGCGAGGACGGCGTTGTGCAGCAGGTTGGCGAGGACGTCGAGCAGGACGCGCGGCTGGCCGGGGGCGAAGCGGCACACCAGCCACCACGCGCCCTGGGCGAGCCACAGCAGCCACAGCAGCACGACGATCCACGGCTCGCCGCTCCTGTCGCGGAAGAGCAGGACCGCCACCAGGCCGAAGCCCAGCACCGTCCACAGCACCGTCCCGACCGGGTCGGCCCCCGCCCCGGCGGGACGGCGGGCCCGGCGGCGCGCGTCCAGCGACCAGACGCGTCCGCAGCGGGTGAGGACGAGGTAGATCGCCATGAGGTGGATGACGTTGTCGCCGCCGTCACCCATGAAGACGGAGCGGTTCTGCAGCGAGAGGACCCCCACCATGAACAGCGCCGACGTGGCCCGGGTGCGCCAGCCGACCAGCAGCAGCGCGCCGGACAGCACGGCGATCGCGTACACGGCCTCGAACCACAGGACGGAGTCCGACCACATCAGGACGGTGAAGGAGTGGTTGTCCTCGACCAGCCGCCGCGCCATGTGCCAGTCCCACGGGCCGTCGGGCCCGTACAGCTCGTGGCGGTGGGGGAACTCGCGGAGGAGGAAGAGCAGCCAGGTCGCGGCGAAGCCGATCCGGACGACGGCGCTCTGGTACGGGCCGAGGACGGTCCCGGTGAGCCGCTGGACGGCCGCGGCGAGACGCCGGTCGGGGCTCTCGCGGTTCGCGGACGGGGGCGCGCTGCTCGGGTTCACCGGGCCCCCTCCACCGTGCGGCCGCCGGTCACACCGCCCGGCAGGTCGGCGGCGGTCACGGTCCACCAGGGCTGGACCCGGTGGTACGGCCGCGTGTCGGTCCTCTCGCGGCTCCACGGCGGAGCGGCCACGCTCGTGGTCGACGAGCGCACCTGTATCCGCTCGATCCTCCCGCCCAGCCGGTGGTCCTCCAGTCGCATCAGGGCGATGCGCCGTACGTAGCGCTCGGAGAGGCCGGCGCGCAGGGCGTCCACCCGGTCGCCGTCGTGCTGGTTGGCGTAGAAGTCCCAGGCGCGGCGCAGTTCGTTCTGCTGCGTGTGGCTCGGGAAGGGGTTGCCGCGGATCGCCGCGGCGTCCCCGGCGGTCAGGTCGATCCACGGGGTGACCTCGCGGGTGCCGTCGCGGGCCACCTCGGCGCGGACCTGGACCGCGACGTTCTGCTGGAGCGGGTTGGGGGCGAAGAGCTTCCAGTTCTGCTCGAACTCCGGCATGACCCACTCGTCGACGGTCTCGCCGTACCGCTTGGACAACGTGTTCGACGGCGCGACGTGCAGGAACACCATGCCCACGTGGAAGCAGGCGACCAGGCCGACCACCGCCAGGGCGACCGCTCCCACCACCTGGTACGGCAGGGAGAGCGCCGCCAGTCCGGTGCGGCCGGGGCTCTCACCGCCGGCAGCGCCCCCGGCGCGTCCGCGCCGCTCGTCGTACGACTCCATCCCGCCCCGCTCCGCGTCTCTTCACCCCGGTTATCCACAGGGTTGACACCATACGGGCCGTCGACTCACCATTGAAGCCATTCAACCGAACGATCGGTCGGTAGGGGGCCCGGATGACGGCAGTGACTGCGGACTCGCAGGAGGCTTACGAGGCGGTGTTCAACGCCGCCGTGGCCGCCGACGAGCGCATCGAACCGCGCGACTGGATGCCGGACGCGTACCGCGCCACCCTGGTGCGGCAGATCGCCCAGCACGCGCACTCCGAGATCATCGGCATGCAGCCCGAGGCGAACTGGATCACCCGCGCGCCCTCGCTGCGCCGCAAGGCCATCCTTATGGCCAAGGTGCAGGACGAGGCCGGCCACGGCCTGTACCTGTACAGCGCCGCCGAGACCCTGGGCGTCAGCCGGGACGAGTTGCTGGACAAGCTCCACTCGGGCCGCCAGAAGTACTCCTCGATCTTCAACTACCCGACGCTGACCTGGGCCGACGTCGGCGCGATCGGTTGGCTCGTGGACGGCGCCGCGATCACCAACCAGGTGCCGCTGTGCCGCTGCTCCTACGGGCCGTACGCCCGCGCGATGGTCCGGGTCTGCAAGGAGGAGTCCTTCCACCAGCGCCAGGGGTACGAGGCGCTGCTCGCCCTCTCGCGGGGCACCCCGGCCCAGCACGAGATGGCGCAGGACGCCGTCAACCGCTGGTGGTGGCCGTCGCTGATGATGTTCGGCCCGCCCGACGACGAGTCGGCGCACTCCGCGCAGTCCATGGCCTGGAAGATCAAGCGCCACTCCAACGACGAGCTGCGCCAGCGCTTCGTCGACATCTGCGTCCCACAGGCCGAGTCCCTGGGCCTGACCCTCCCCGACCCGGACCTCCGGTGGAACGAGGAGCGGGGCCACTACGACTTCGGCGTGATCGACTGGACCGAGTTCCGCGAGGTCCTCAAGGGCAACGGCCCCTGCAACGAGCAGCGGATCACCCAGCGCCGCCGCGCCCACGAAGAGGGTGCCTGGGTCAGGGAGGCGGCGGCCGCGTACGCCGCGAAGCACAGCGATCGGAACAAGGGCGACGAGTCCGGGGACACCGTGGAGGCGACGGCATGACGACCAGCGACTGGCCGCTGTGGGAGGTGTTCGTGCGCTCGCGCCGCGGGCTGTCCCACACCCATGCGGGGAGCCTGCACGCCCCGGACGCCGAGATGGCCCTGCGCAACGCCCGGGACCTCTACACCCGGCGCAACGAGGGCGTGTCCATCTGGGTCGTCCCGGCCACCGCGATCACCGCGTCGTCGCCGGACGAGAAGGACCCGTTCTTCGAGCCGTCCGCCGACAAGCCCTACCGGCACCCGACCTTCTACGAGATCCCCGAGGGGGTGCAGCACCTGTGACGGCCTCCCTGAACACCGCCGCCCTCGCGCTCGGCGACGACGCGCTGGTGCTCTCCCACCGGTTGGGGGAGTGGGCGGGCCACGCGCCCGTGCTGGAGGAGGAGGTCGCCCTCGCCAACATCGCGCTGGACCTGCTCGGACAGGCCCGCGTCCTGCTCTCCCTCGTCGGTGACGAGGACGAGCTGGCCTTCCTCCGCGAGGAGCGGGCGTTCCGCAACACCCAGCTCGTCGAGCAGCCCAACGGCGACTTCGCGCACACGATCGCCCGCCAGCTGTACTTCTCCACCTACCAGCGCCTGTTGTACGGGCGCCTCGCCGCCGCCGACGCGAGCCCGGACGACGAGGCCCGCGAGGCCCTGCGCGGCCTGGCCGCGAAGGCCGTCAAGGAAGTCGCCTACCACCAGGACCACGCCGAGCAGTGGACGCTCCGCCTCGGCGACGGCACGCCCGAGAGCCACGACCGGATGCGGGCGGCCTGCGACGCGCTGTGGCGCTTCACCGGTGAGATGTTCCAGCCCGTCGAGGGCCTCGACGTCGACTGGCGGGAGCTGGAGGCCGACTGGCTGACCTCGGTGTCCACCGTGCTGACCCGGGCGGCCCTCCCCCTTCCCGAAGGACCCCGGACGACCGCGTGGAGCGCGGGCGCCGGCCGGCAGGGCGTGCACACCGAGCCGTTCGGGCGGATGCTCGCCGAGATGCAGCACCTGCACCGCAGCCACCCGGGAGCGTCATGGTGACCATGACGCCGCTCGAGGAGGAGCTGAGCCGGCTGGCCGGTTCGGTGCCCGACCCCGAGATGCCCGTGCTCACCCTGGAGGACCTGGGTGTGCTGAGGGGCGTACGGGTCCTCGGCCCCGGCAGGGTGGAGGTCGAGCTGACCCCGACGTACACGGGCTGCCCGGCGATCGAGGCGATGTCCTCCGACATCGAGCGGGTCCTCCACGACCGGGGCGTCGAGGAGGTCTCGGTCGTCACCGTCCTCTCCCCCGCCTGGTCCACGGACGACATCAGCGACGAGGGGCGGCGCAAGCTCGCCGAGTTCGGCATAGCACCGCCCCGCCGGCAGCGGTCCGACGGACCCGTGCCGCTCACCCTCGCCATCCGCTGCCCGCACTGCGGCTCGACCGACACCGAGCTGCTGAGCAGGTTCTCCTCGACCGCGTGCAAGTCGCTGCGCCGTTGCGCCTCCTGCCGCGAACCCTTCGACCACTTCAAGGAGTTGTAGATGTTCCATCCGCTCCGGGTGAGCGAGGTCGAGCGGCTCACGGACGATTCGGTGGCCGTCACCTTCGCCGTCCCGCCGGAGCTGCGGGAGGCGTTCCACCACACCCCCGGCCAGCACCTGACGATGCGTCGGACCTCCGCCGCGGGCGAGGAGATCCGGCGTACGTACTCGATCTGCTCACCCGCCGCCGACCCCGGCGAGGACCCGGTGCTGCGCGTCGGAATCCGGCTCGTCGAGGGCGGCGAGTTCTCCACCTACGCGCTGAAGGAACTCGCCGCCGGCGACACGGTGGAGGTCATGGAGCCGATGGGCAGGTTCGTCCTGCCGCCGCGGCCCGGGCACTTCGCGGCGATCGTCGGCGGCAGCGGCATCACCCCCGTGCTGTCGATCGCGTCGACGCTGCTGGCGCGGGAGCCGCGGGCCCGCTTCTGCCTGGTGCGCAGCGACCGCACGGCCTCGTCGACGATGTTCCTCGACGAGGTCGCCGACCTCAAGGACCGCTACCCCGACCGCTTCCAGCTGGTCACGGTGCTGTCCCGCGAGGAGCAGCAGACCGGGCTGCCGTCCGGTCGGCTGGACGAGGAGCGGCTGTCCCGGCTCCTCCCGGCGCTGCTGGCGGTGGACGAGGTGGACGGCTGGTTCCTGTGCGGCCCGTTCGGGCTGGTCCGGGGCGCGGAGCGGGCGCTGCGCGGCCTGGGCGTGCCGAAGAACCGGGTCCACCAGGAGATCTTCCACGTGGACGATGGATCCTCGGCGGCCCGCCGCCCCACGCCGGGCGAGGTACCCGCGGCCACGCTGACCGCGACCCTGGACGGCCGGTCCGGGACGTGGCCGGTCCAGGAGGGCGAGTCCCTGCTGGAGACCGTGCTGCGCGGCCGGTCGGACGCGCCGTACGCCTGCAAGGGCGGTGTGTGCGGCACGTGCCGGGCGTTCCTGGTCTCGGGTGAGGTCCGCATGGACCGCAACTACGCACTGGAGACCGAGGAGACGGAGGCCGGCTACGTACTGGCGTGCCAGTCGCACGCGATGACGCCGGAGGTCGAGCTCGACTTCGACCGGTGACGTACGGGAGCGGTGGCGGCGCCTGCGGCCCGGTCCGCGCACCGCCCCGGCCCGGCCCGGCCCTGTCCCGGCGCCCCCGGTCCCGAGGTTCCCGGGAGCGCCGATACCCCGGGCACAGCGCCCGGAAGCCGGACGCTCCCGGCCCTGGTCCGGAGCCCCACGGGTTCCGGTTCCGGCCACTCCGGCTCCTCCGGATGCGACGCTCCTCCGGCCCCGACCCCGACGCCTCCGGATCCGACACCCCTCCGGATCCCGACGCTCCTCCGGATCCGACGATCTTCCGTCCCCGTCCCCGTCCCCGCCCCGGCCCCTCCGGCTCCGGAACCCCGAGCCCCGGCGGACCGGCCCCCCGCGGACCGAACCGCCGCCCGGCCGCCGGAGTCCTCTCGAAGAGCCCCGACCCCGGGGACGGCCGCCGCGCCCCGCGCGGCACCACCCGGGGGGCCGGTCACACGACGGTCGCGGGACCGCCGTGCTCGCTCACCATGGGCCGCCCGGCGGCCTCCCAGGCGACCATGCCGCCGTCGACGTTCACCGCGTCGACGCCCTGCTGCACCAGGTACTGCGTGACCTGTGCGGAACGGCCGCCGACCCGGCACATCACATAGGTGCGCCGCCCGTCGGCCACCGCCTCCGCCACCTCGCCGAAGCGGGCGGCGAACTCGCTCATCGGTACGTGCAGGGCGCCCTCGACGTGCCCGGCGGCCCACTCGTCGGCCTCGCGCACGTCCAGGACCAGGGCGCCGTCCGGCACGGACGCGGCGGGCGCGGCGGGCAGCGGTGCGAAGTTCATGGTCATTCCTCTTCCTGGGGCGGATACGGGGAAGTCGTCAGCGCCGCGAGTTCCGCCTCGCGCTCGGACAGCTGGGCCAGCAGTTGCTCGGCGACCTCGTCGAGGAGCCGGTCGGGGTCGTCCGGCGCCATCCGCAGCATCGCACCGATCGCGCTCTCCTCCAGCTCACGCGCGACGGCCGTCAGCATCTCCTTGCGCTGGGCCAGCCACTCCAGGCGGGCGTACAGCTCCTCGCTCTCGCTCAGCGCCGGCGCGGCGGGCGCCGGTCCCGCCTCCCACTCCGCGGTGAGCCGCCGCAGCCCCTCCTCGTCCCCGCGGGCGTACACGGCGTTGACGCGCGTGATGAACGCGTCGCGCCGCTTGCGCTCCGCCTCCTCGGCCGCCAGATCGGGGTGGGCCCTGCGGACGAGGTCCCGGTAGAGCCGGCGCGCCTCGTCGCCGGGCCGTACCCGGCGGGGCGCCTGCACGGGCCGCTCGTTCAGCATGGCCGCGGCCTCCGGGGACACGCCCTCGGAGTCGATCCAGTCGTGGAAGAGTTCGTCGACCCCCGGCATCGGCATCACCAGCGCCCTGGCCTCCTGCGCCCTGCGCAGGTCCTCCGGGTCACCGGTGTGCGCCGCCCGCGCCTCCGCGATCAGCGCGTCCAGCTCGTCTAGGCGGGCGTACATCGGGCCGAGCTTCTGGTGGTGCAGCCGAGAGAAGTTCTCCACCTCGACCCGGAAGGTCTCCACCGCGATCTCGAACTCGATCAGCGCCTGTTCCGCCGCCCGGACGGCACGGGCGAGCCGCGCCTGCGGGGCCTCCTGCCGGCCGCTCGCCTCGGCCGCGCCGGGCGCCTCCCCGGCGCCGGGTTCGGCGGCCGGCGGGCCCTGCCGCCCGAGCTGCGGGGGCCGCTCTGCGGCAGCGGCCCCGTCCGGAGGGGCGCCGGTCGGGTCGTCGTTCGGGGTCGTCACCCGACCAGACTACGGGCGACCGGCGCCCGACCCGTCACACGCCCGGTTCGGCGGCGACGCGCCCGGCCCGCACGGCCGCGACCAGGTCGGCGTGATCGGCCTCGGTACGGTCCGCGTACGCGACGGCGAAGGAGGCGACGGCCGCGTCGAACTCGTCGTTCTTGCCGCAGTACGCCGCCACGAGCCGCGGGTCGGCGCTGTGCGCGTGCGCCCGCGCCAGCAGGGCGCCGGTCATACGTGCGTAGTCGTCGATCTGGTCGGCCGCCAGCTCCACCGGGTCGACGCTGCCCTTCCGGTTGCGGAACTGCCGTACCTGGTACGGCCGCCCCTCCACGGTCGTCCAGCCCAGCAGGCTGTCGCTGACGACCTGCATCCGCTTCTGGCCCAGCACGACCCGGCGCCCCTCGTGCCCGGCGTCCTCGGCCTCGAACCCGGCCTCGGGCAGGTACGGCACCAGTGCCGAGGGCCTGGCCTCCTTGACCTGCAGCACCAGCGCCTCCCCCCGGTGGTCCAGGAGCAGCACCACGTACGACCGGGTGCCCACGCTGCCCGTGCCGACGACGCGGAACGCCACGTCCTGGATCGAGTACCGGGCGAGCAGCGGCAACCGGTCCGGCGGGAGCGTCGCCAGGTACGGCCCCAGCGCGGAGGCGACCGCCGCGGCCTCCGCGTCCGGTACGCGCGACAGCACCGGCGGGGCGTCCACGAACCGGCGCGAACCGTCCTCGCAGATCTCCGTCGCCTTCGCGGCGAACCGGGCGCCCGTGTTGCGGCGGGCCTTCTCCGACACCCGCTCCAACGTGCCCAGCAGGTCCCGCGCGTCCGTGTGGGAGACGAGTTCCTCGTCGGCGATGGCGTTCCACGCGTCCAGCACCGGCATCCGCGCCAGCAGCCGCATGGTCCGCCGGTAGGCGCCCACCGCGTCGTACGCGGCCGCCCGGCACACGTCCTCGGCGGCCCCGGTCTCCCGCCCGGCCAGCACCAGGGAGACGGCGAGCCGCTTGACGTCCCACTCCCACGGGCCGACCACGGTCTCGTCGAAGTCGTTCAGGTCGATGACCAGCCGGCCGCTCGCGTCGCCGTACAGGCCGAAGTTGGCCGCGTGGGCGTCTCCGCATATCTGCGCGCCGATGCCCGTCACCGGTGTGCCCGCGAGGTCGTGCGCCATCAGTCCGGCGGCGCCCCGCAGGAACGCGAAGGGCGTCGCCGCCATGCGCCCGACCCGTAGCGGTGCCAGGGCGGGCACCCGGCCGCGGTTCGACTCCTCGACCGCGCGCACCGCGCCGGGCCGCCCGGCGCGCAGCGCGAGCACGTCGTGCGCGGCGCGCGGCACCCGCTCGCGCAGGGCCTTGCCGCACGCCTTCGGCCCTCCCGCCCCGCCCGGTCCGCACGTCCCGGCGGGGTGCCGTGCGAACCCCGGCACGACCGGGATCCGACCCCCGCCCGCGGTCCCGCTCCCGCCCGCACCGCCGGCCGACCCCGCGCCCGCACCGCCGTCACCCGTCCGTTGCGCGGGCACTGTGGCCCGGATCTCCTCCATACGCCCCCCATCACATGATTTCGACCGGACGTGCCATGACGGTACCCCTCGGTCACCCACCCGTCTCCCCCCTGTGGACAACCCTCATTCACACACCCCGCCCCCCGTCACGGGCCGCCGCGACGCCCCGGGCCACCGCCGTGGAGGCCGCCGCCGTGAAGACCGTCGCGATCACCACGGCCCGCACACGCCCCCGGCCCCGGTCCGCCGACCCCCGGCCTCCCCGGCCCCCGACGGCGCGGTCGGCGCGATCGGCGAGCACACCGGTAAGGTCCCGGGCCGGGCCGACCCGCTCCGTCCGAGGGCGCCCGCCGCCGCGTCCCGGCGATCCCGGCCGCTCCACGCGTGAGGCGGCCGTCAGCCGCGCCGCCCCTCCCATCGCGAACGGGCCGTCCTACGAGAAAGGGCCCCCACCCGGACTCTCGTCCTGGTGGAGACCCTGTCTCCTGTGGTGCGCGAGGGGGGAGTTGAACCCCCACGCCCTTGCGGGCACTGGAACCTGAATCCAGCGCGTCTGCCTATTCCGCCACCCGCGCATCTGGGTGTCGTCGCCTCGGGCCCCGTCTTTTCGGCGCGACCGCTTGGCGACACCTGAAGATTAGCACGTCGCACGGGGTGGATTCACATCCGTTGTTTCGGGTGACCGGCCGGCGAACAAGGAGGAGGGGAGGGACGGCGTCGGAGCGCACGCGCGCCACCCGACGCCACACATGCCACACACACCACATACATGACGGAGACGTACGGATGGGAACCCCACCGCCGGAGGACGGGCGCGAACGGCGCGGGCCGGCGGACGACGGGCGCGAACGGCGCGGACCGGAACGCCCCGCCCCACTCGCCCCGGGCGGGCCCGGAGTGCGGGACACTGTGTACGGACCGCCTCTACGATCCGTACGGGAGATGTGAGAGGTGACACTCGTCCACAGGGCAGGGAAGGGGAACCAGCCGATTTCCCGAGGCGTGGATACGATCGGTAAGCAGTACCAGGACGGCAACGACGGAGGAGGTGCCCCATGGGAGTCCTGAAGCGGTTCGAGCAGCGACTCGAAGGCCTGGTCAACGGCACCTTCGCCAAGGTCTTCAAGTCCGAGGTCCAGCCCGTCGAGATCGCCGGGGCCCTCCAGCGCGAGTGCGACAACAACGCGACGATCTGGAACCGGGAGCGGACGGTCGTCCCCAACGACTTCATCGTCGAGCTGAGCACGCCCGACTACGAGCGCCTCAGCCCCTACTCGGGGCAGCTCGGCGACGAGCTCGCCGGCCTGGTCAGGGACTACGCCAAGCAGCAGCGGTACACGTTCATGGGCCCCATCAAGGTCCACCTGGAGAAGGCCGACGACCTCGACACCGGCCTCTACCGGGTCCGCAGCCGCACGCTGGCGGCCAGTTCCTCGCCGACGGCGCAGCCCGTCGACGGCGCGCTCCCGGCCGGCCCGCCGCACGGCCGGGGCGGCCGTCCCGGCGGCTACGGCTACCCCCCCACCGCGGCCCCGCCGATGCCCGCCGCCCCGCCGCCCGGCGCCCCGGGCCACACGCCGGGCGCCGGCCAGGCGCGCCGCTGGATCGAGATCAACGGCATGCGCCACCAGATTTCCCGCTCCACCCTCGTGCTGGGCCGCAGCACCGACGCCGACGTGCGGATCGACGACCCCGGCGTGTCCCGCCGCCACTGCGAGATCCGGACCGGAACGCCCTCGACGATCCAGGATCTCGGGTCCACCAACGGCATCGTGGTGGACGGGCAGCACACCACCCGCGCTACGCTCCGCGACGGCTCGCGGATCGTCGTGGGCAGCACCACCATCGTTTACCGGCAAGCCGAAGGGTGAAGCGGGGGCAATGTCAGAGCTGACCCTCACGGTCATGCGGTTGGGTTTCCTCGCCGTACTGTGGCTGTTCGTCATCGTGGCCGTCCAGGTCATCCGCAGCGACCTGTTCGGCACGCGGGTCACGCAGCGCGGTTCGCGCCGCGAGGGCGCACGGCCGCAGCACGGCGGCCGCCAGGGGGCGGCGCCCCCCCAGCAGCGGCAGCGCCGCGGCGCCCCGACCAAGCTGGTCGTGTCCGAGGGCACGCTGACCGGCACGACGGTCGCGCTCCAGGGCCAGACCATCACACTGGGCCGGGCCCACGACTCCACGATCGTGCTGGACGACGACTACGCCTCCAGTCGGCATGCCAGGATCTACCCGGACCGTGACGGCCAGTGGATCGTCGAGGATCTCGGGTCCACCAACGGCACCTATCTCGACCGGACCCGGCTCACCGCACCGACCCCGATTCCGCTGGGCGCGCCGATCCGCATCGGCAAGACCGTCATCGAGCTGCGGAAGTAGTACGACAATGAGCGAGCGGAGCGAGCGAGCCGCGTCGGTCCCAGGGGACCGGAGGGGGCTCCCGACCGGAGGGTGGGCAGTGTGGCTCGAGACCGGCTGTACCCCGAGCCGACGGGCGAGGTGCGCATGACCCTGTCACTGCGCTTCGCCGCCGGGTCGCACAAGGGCATGATCCGCGAGGGCAACGAGGACTCGGGATACGCCGGCCCCCGCCTGCTCGCGATCGCCGACGGCATGGGCGGCCAGGCCGCGGGCGAGGTCGCGTCCTCCGAAGTGATCTCCACCCTCGTCACGCTCGACGACGACGTCCCCGGTTCGGACCTCCTCACCTCCCTCGGCACCGCGGTGCAGCGCGCCAACGACCAGCTGCGCGTGATGGTCGAGGAGGATCCCCAGCTCGAAGGCATGGGGACCACCCTCACCGCCCTGCTGTGGACCGGCCAGCGGCTCGGCCTCGTCCACGTCGGAGACTCGCGCGCGTACCTCCTCCGCGACGGTGTCCTCACGCAGATCACCCAGGACCACACCTGGGTCCAGCGCCTCGTCGACGAGGGCCGGATCACCGAGGAGGAGGCCACCACCCATCCGCAGCGCTCCCTCCTGATGCGCGCGCTGGGCAGCGGCGACCACGTCGAGCCGGACCTGTCCATCCGCGAGGTCCGCGCCGGGGACCGGTACCTGATCTGCTCCGACGGCCTGTCGGGCGTCGTCTCCCACCAGACGATGGAGGAGACGCTCGCCGGCTACCAGAACCCGCAGGAGACCGTCCAGGAGCTCATCCAGCTCGCGTTGCGCGGCGGCGGCCCCGACAACATCACCGTGATCGTCGCGGACGTCCTCGACGTGGACGGCGGCGACACCCCCGCCGGCCGGCTCAGCGACAGCCCGGTGGTCGTCGGCGCGGTCGCCGAGAACCAGCCGCAGCTCAACGACGGCGGCGCCATGCAGACCCCGGCGGGCCGCGCGTCCGGCCTGGGCAGGCCCGGGCAGCCGCCGGCGGGCGGCTTCGGCCCGCCCGGCAGCGGCGACGACATCGGTTACGGCGGTATGCCCCCCGAAGGCGGCGGCTACGGCGCGTACGGCGACGCCGACCTCAGCAAGCCGCGCAAGGGCCGCGGGTGGTTCAAGCGGATCTTCTTCACGCTGCTGGTGGTCGCGCTCGTCGGCGGCGGCGCGTACGGCGGTTACCGCTGGACGCAGACCCAGTACTACGTCGGTGCCAACGACGGCCACGTCGCGCTGTACCGGGGCATCAGCCAGGACCTGGCGTGGCTCTCGCTGTCGAAGGTGGAGAAGGACCACCCCGACATCGAACTCAAGTACCTCCCCGCCTACCAGCAGAAGAACGTCGAGGAGACGATCCCCGGCGGCAGTCTGGCGAAGGCCCAGGCCAAGATCGAGGAGCTGGGCGTCCAGGCCAGCGCCTGCCGGAAGCAGGAGCAGGCCCGAGCGGCCGCGCCCCTCAGCGAGGAGCGGGCCGGCGGCACCACGGGCTCCGTCGGCACCAGCAAGCCCACGCCCACCGCAGCCGTCCCCTCCCCGGGCCCCACCCTCACCGAGGACGAGAAGAGGCTGGCCTCGAACTGCGGCAAGCAGTAAGCACCCGTAGGGGGCCTTTCCACCACCATGAGCGTTGTCACCAACACGACCACCATCGGTGCGATCGACGCGCCGAGCCGCCGCAACACCGAGCTGATGCTGCTCGGGTTCGCCGTGGCGATCCCGGTCTTCGCCTACCTGAACGTGGGCCTCGCCCTCGACGGCGAGATCCCCGCGGGCATGCTGGGCTACGGCCTGGGCCTGGGCCTCCTCGCGGGCATCGCGCACCTGCTGGTGCGCCGCTTCGCCAAGTACTCCGACCCGCTGCTGCTGCCGCTGGCCACCCTGCTGAACGGTCTGGGCCTGGTGCTGATCTGGCGCCTCGACCAGTCGCCGCGGCTGATCGCCGACTCCATGCGCCGCTATGGCAGCCACAGCGGAGACGCCCCGCAGCAGCTGATGTACTCCGCGATCGGCGTGGCGCTGTTCCTGCTGGTGCTGGTGTTCCTCAAGGACCATCGGGTGCTCCAGCGCTACACGTACATCTCCATGGTCGTGGCCATCGTGCTGCTGCTCCTCCCGCTCGTTCCGGGGCTCGGCGCAGATGTCTTCGGTGCCAAGATCTGGATCCGAGTCGGTCCCTTCTCCATCCAGCCCGGCGAGTTCGCCAAGATCGTCCTGGCGGTCTTCTTCGCCGGATACCTGATGGTGAAGCGCGACGCGCTCGCCCTGGCCAGCCGCCGCTTCATGGGGCTGTACCTGCCCCGCGGCCGCGACCTCGGTCCGATCCTCACCATCTGGGCGCTCAGCCTGGCCATCCTGGTCTTCGAGAACGACCTCGGCACGTCGCTGCTCTTCTTCGGCATGTTCGTCATCCTGCTGTACGTGGCGACCGAGCGGACCAGCTGGATCGTCATGGGCCTGCTGATGTCCATCGGTGGCGCGGTGGCCGTGGCATCCTTCGCCGGTCACGTACAGGCCCGTGTGCAGGCATGGCAGGACCCGTTCTCGTGCTACGAGACGTCCCAGGCATGCGACCAGATGACGCAGGTACTGATGTCCTTCGGCTCCGGCGGCACGCTCGGCGCAGGACTCGGCCAGGGCAACTCCGACCTCATCGGTTTCGCCGCCAACTCCGACTTCATTTTCGCCACCGTCGGGGAGGAGCTGGGTCTGGCCGGTGTCATGGCGTTCCTGCTCCTCTACGGCCTGATCGTGGAGCGCGGCATCCGCACGGCGCTCGCCGCCCGAGACCCCTTCGGCAAGCTCCTCGCGACCGGCCTCTCCGGCGCGTTCTCGCTCCAGGTCTTCGTGGTCGCCGGCGGCGTGATGGGCCTCATCCCGCTGACCGGCATGACGATGCCGTTCCTGGCCTACGGCGGCTCGTCCGTGATCGCCAACTGGGCACTCATCGCGATCCTGCTCCGCATCAGCGACACCGCGCGCCGTCCCGCCCCCGCTCCCGCCCCCAACCCCGACGCCGAGATGACCCAGGTGGTCCGCCCGTGAACAAGCCCCTGCGCCATATCGCGATCTTCTGCGGCCTGCTGGTACTCGCGTTGCTCCTGCGGGACAACTGGGTACAGTTCGTCCGCAGCGACGAGCTGAACAACCACCCGCGCAACAAGCGCGTCACCATCGAGCGGTACGCCTCCGTCCGCGGTGACATCATCGTCGACGGCAAGCCGATCACGGGCTCTGTCGACTCCAAGGACCCGCTGTACAAGTACAAGCGCACCTACGTGAACGGCCCCATGTGGGCGCCGGTCACCGGATACGCCTCCCAGGCGTACGACGCCAACCAGCTGGAGAAGCTGAACGACTCGATCCTCACCGGCAACGACGACCGCCTCTTCTTCGACCGCACGCTCTCGATGTTCACGGGCGAGCAGAAGAAGGGCGGCAACGTCGTCACCACCCTCAACGCCGCCGCGCAGAAGGCGGCCTTCGAGGGCCTCGGCGACAAGAAGGGCGCCGTCGCGGCGATCGACCCGGGGACCGGCAGGATCCTGGCACTGGCATCCACCCCGTCGTACGACCCGGGCAGCTTCGCCGGCTACTCCGGCAAGGACGAGAAGGCCTGGGTCACGCTGGAGAAGGACAAGGACAAGCCGAAGCAGAACCGCGCGCTGCGCGAGATCTACCCGCCCGGCTCGACCTTCAAGGTCGTCACGGCCGCCGCCGCCCTCGAGAGCGGCGTCATCAAGGACATCGACGCCCCCACGGACACGCCGGAGCCGTACTTCCTGCCGCTGTCCAGGGTGCCGATGAAGAACCACGCGAGCGGCTGCGAGAACGCCACGCTGAACTACGCGATGCAGGTGTCGTGCAACTCGGTCTTCGCGAAGCTCGGTGACGAGGTCGGCCGCGACAAGATGGTCGAGATGGCGGAGAAGTTCGGCTTCAACAACCCGGAGATCGACACCCCGGTCCGCGCCGCCGCCTCCGTCTACGACAAGACGATGGACCGCGGTGGCAACGCCCTGTCGTCCATCGGCCAGTTCAACACCGCGACCACCCCGCTCCAGATGGCCATGGTCACCGCCGCGATCGCCAACGACGGCAAGCTGATGAAGCCGTACATGGTCGACCACCTCGTCGCTCCGAACCTCGACGTGATCGAGAAGAACGAGCCCGAGGAGATGAGCCGGCCGATGTCCGCGGAGACCGCGCAGCTCGTCCAGAAGATGATGGAGAACGTCGTCGAGAAGGGCACCGGCACCAAGGCCCGCATCCGGGACGTCATCGTCGGCGGCAAGACCGGAACGGCGCAGCACGGCGAGAAGAACAAGGCTCGCCCGTACGCGTGGTTCATCTCGTACGCGAAGACGGACAGCGGCTCCCCGGTCGCCGTCGCCGTGGTCGTCGAGGACTCCAGCGCGACCCGCGACGACATCAGCGGCGGAGGCCTGGCCGCGCCCATCGCCCGTGACGTGATGAAGGCGGTGCTGGACAGCCGGAGGTGACGGGGGACCCCGTGTACCGGTCCCGTATCAGCTTCCGGTACCGGACGGATCGGCTCCCGGTGGCCGGTAGCCTTTGCGCGGACAGCACACCGCCGGACCACACACACGGTTGCGGCCGGGACTGACGGAGAGGGCTGGAACAGTTATGGATGAGCCGCGTCGCCTCGGCGGCCGGTACGAGCTGGGCTCGGTGCTCGGCCGTGGTGGCATGGCCGAGGTCTACCTCGCCCACGACACCCGGCTCGGCCGCACCGTCGCCGTGAAGACGCTCCGGGTCGACCTGGCCCGCGACCCGTCCTTCCAGGCCCGGTTCCGCCGTGAGGCCCAGTCGGCCGCCTCGCTCAACCATCCGGCGATCGTCGCCGTGTACGACACCGGCGAGGACTACGTCGACGGCGTGTCCATCCCGTACATCGTGATGGAGTACGTCGACGGGTCCACCCTGCGGGAGCTGCTCCACTCCGGGCGCAAACTGCTGCCCGAGCGCACGCTGGAGATGACGGTCGGCATCCTCCAGGCCCTGGAGTACTCGCACCGCGCGGGCATCGTCCACCGGGACATCAAGCCGGCGAACGTCATGCTGACGCGCACCGGCCAGGTCAAGGTCATGGACTTCGGCATCGCCCGTGCGATGGGCGACGCCGGCATGACGATGACGCAGACGGCCGCCGTGATCGGCACCGCCCAGTACCTCTCCCCGGAGCAGGCGAAGGGCGAGACCGTCGACGCCCGCTCCGACCTGTACTCCACCGGCTGCCTGCTGTACGAGCTGCTCACCGTCCGTCCGCCGTTCATCGGCGACTCCCCGGTCGCGGTGGCCTACCAGCACGTGCGGGAGGAGCCGCAGCCGCCGAGCGTCTTCGACCCGGAGATCACTCCGGAGATGGACGCGATCGTCCTGAAGGCGCTCGTCAAGGACCCGGACTACCGCTACCAGTCGGCCGACGAGATGCGCGCCGACATCGAGGCGTGCCTGGACGGCCAGCCGGTCGCCGCGACGGCCGCGATGGGCGTGCCCGGCGGCTACGGCTACCCGCACCCGGACCAGCAGACCGCGGCGATGCACTCGACGGACCCGGGCGGACAGACGTCGATGCTGCCGCCGGTGGACCCGGACGACGGGGGTTACGGCTACGACGACCGGGGCACCGGCCGCCGCCGCCAGCCGCAGAGGAAGTCCAACCTCTCGACGATCCTGCTGGTCCTCGCGGGTGTCCTGGTGCTCGTCGGCGCCATCCTCATCGGCAGGGTGGTCTTCAACGGCGACGGCGTCCGCCAGGTGACCGTCCCGAACCTCGTCGGCAAGACGTACGCGGACGCCGAGAAGACGGCCCGGAGCTTCGACGTCAAGGTCACCAACATGGGCGGGGAGCGGTGCGACCAGCCCAAGGGGGCGATCTGCCGCCAGAACCCGGTCGCGGACGGCACCACGCAGATGCAGGAGAACGCCCCCATCGAGGTCTGGGTGTCGGAGGGCGCGGAGAAGGTCAAGGTGCCCAACGTCCTGGAGCAGTCCAGGGACCTGGCCACGACCAACCTCCGGAACGAGGGCTTCAAGGTCGAGGTCGTGACCGAGGAGTCGGACAGGCCCGAGGGCACCGTGATCAAGCAGGACCCCGAGGGCGGCACCGAGCAGGAGAAGGGCACCGAGGTCACCGTCACCATCGCCGTGAAGGGGAAGGTGTCCGTACCGAGGGTCATCGACAGCCAGTTCGACAACGCGAAGGCGCAGCTGGAGACGTTGAAGTTCGAGGTGGTGCGGGAGGACGTGGACTCCGACAAGCCCGCGGGCCAGGTGGTCGACCAGAACCCGAAGCCGGACGAGCGGGTTTCCGAGGGCTCGTCGATCACCCTGAAGGTGTCGAAGGGGCCGCAGCAGCAGCAGGTCGACGTGCCCCAGGTCACCGGCCTCATGCTGGGCCAGGCGAAGCAGGTGCTCGCGCAGCGGGGCCTCCAGCTGGTCGTCGGCGAGGGCCCCGACAACGACATGGTGCTCGTCGTCGACCAGGACCCGAAGCCGGGCAAGAAGGTCGACCCGGGCACGCCGGTCACCGTGCGGACCCAGGGTCTGGGCGGCGGTGGCAACGGCGGGAACGGCGGCAACGGCGGCAACCCGGGCGGCGGCGACGGCGAGGGCGGTGGCGACGACTCCGGCTGGTTCGGCGGTATGACCGGCGCGGCCTTCCGCCCGGAGCCGTAGCGGGCGGAGTACGGCGGACGGACGGGGCGACGGCCCGGCAACCCGAACGGCGGGTGCCGGGCCGTCGCCGTACCGGGTCGATGTCACGCCGGGCCTCCCGTGCGGCTCCCCGCCGCATTCCACGCAGGCCCCTCACCACGCGCCCCGTGCGGCCCTTCGCCGCATTCCACGCGGATCCTCCGCGACACGCTCCGTGCGGCTTCCCACGTGCTCCGTGCAGTTCCGGCCGCAGTGTCGGCGCATGGGCCGTCGCCCGCATCCCGTGGGCTCGTCCCGCCCCGGCGGGCGCCCCGTACGGGCGCCCCGTACGGGCCGTCCACTGCGGCCCGCGGCCCCGCGGCGGGCTCAGCGCAACTCGGCCGGCTTGGTCCGCTCGTGGTCGACCTTCTCCGTGCGGACCAGCTCGCCCCAGACGACGTACCGGAAGTCCGAGGTCAGGATCGGCGTGCAGGTGGTGAGCGTGATGTACCGGCCCGGCCTGGTCCTGCCGGACTCCTTGGGGACGGGCTGGAGCACGTCCACGTTGAACCGGGAGGTCTTCGGCAGGATCCCGTAGACCTTGTAGACGTACCAGGTGTCCTTGGTCTCGAAGACGATCGGGTCGCCGGCCTTCAGCTTGTGGATGTTGTGGAACTTGGCGCCGTGCCCGTCGCGGTGCGCGGCGAGCGTGAAGTTGCCGGTCCTGTCCTTCGGGAGCGCCGACCTGATCGGTTCGGTGTAGTACCCGGCCACGCCGTGGTTGAGGACGTCCGGGCTGGTGCCCTCCCTGACCAGGACCTCGTCGCCGCCCATCGCCGGGACGTGGAGGAAACCGGCCCCGCCCCTGGTGTCGAGGGCTCCCGGACCCGTGCCGGTCCAGCTGTCGCGCACCGCGTCGCCCTGTCTGTCCGCCTCGCGGTCGGCCAGTACGTTCGTCCACCACAGCGAGTAGACGACGAACAGTCCCATCAGCACGCCTGCGGTGATCAGCAGTTCGCCGAGGAGGCTGACGACGCCGGCGATCCGGCTGCGCGCACGTGCCACAACATCTGTCCCGTCTTGAGGTGTCAACCCGCGAGCGCGTCCGGTACGCCCTTGCTGCGCGGTCGTTCTTCGACCATCCTGCCCCACACGATCATGCGGTAGGTACTGGTGAACTCCGGGGTGCACGTGGTCAGCGTGATGTACCGGCCCGGTCCGGTGAATCCCGAGCCGTCGGGGACCGGCTTGAGCACCGCGACGTTCGAGGGCGAGGTCTGCGGAAGGATACTGGCCATCTCGTAGGTGTAGTACGCCTCGCGGGTCTCGACCACGATGGGGTCCCCGGGGCGCAACCGGTTGATGTAGCGGAACGGCTCGCCGTGGGTGTTGCGGTGCCCGGCGACCGCGAAGTTGCCCTCCTCGTCGGACGGCATCGCGGTCTTCAGGGCGCCCTCCGCGTAGTGGCCGGCCATGCCCCTGTCGAGGACCTTCTCCTTGTCGATGCCCTCCGCGACGGGTACCACCACGTCCAGCTTGGGGATGTGGAGCAGCGCGAAGCCCTCGCCGGCCTCGAAGGCGCCCGGCTTCCTCGCGGAGCCGCCCTTCGCCCAGTCCTCCGCGATCCGGTCCTTCGCCCGGTCGACCTCCAGGCCCGCCTGGACGTTGGTCCACCACAGCTGGTACGCGACGAAGAGCAGCATGATCGCGCCGAAGGTGATGAAGATCTCCCCCATGACGCGGCTGACGACCACGCCGAGGCTGTCCTTCGCCGCGCGGGCGGCGCGACGCGCCTCGACCCGGGACAGGGGCGCCCCGGTCGGGGAGACCGACGGGGGCGGGGGCCCGGGGGCACGGCGGTGGCCGCCCCGGCGCTTGGCGGCGCGGCGCCGCTCGGC
>JAAXOU010000080.1 GCA_012396115.1 Streptomyces somaliensis DSM 40738
CGAGCCCGCCCCCGCCCGTGCGGTGGGAGCGGTACGACCCCTGGAGCGGCCCCGCCGTGCCGCAGCCCGCGCAGCCGCTCACCGGACACCCCGACACCCGGGCGCCGCGGCGGTCCCGCGGGGGGCCGGGGCTCGCCGGCGCGCTGGCGTTCGCGCTGCTCACCGGTGTCCTCGGCGGCGCGGTCGGCGCCTACGTCGAGCGCACCGGCGGCCTCGCCGCCGTCGAGCTGCCCCAGGCCGCGGCGGACGCCGGGGACCGCGCGCCCGACAGCGTCGCCGGCATCGCCGCCCGCGCCCTGCCCGGCGTCGTCACCCTCCACGTTGGCGGCGGTGGCGAGCAGGGCACCGGCACCGGCTTCGTCCTCGACGGGCGCGGCCACATCCTCACCAACCACCACGTGGTCGACTCCGCCGACGGTGACGGGGACATCACCGTCACCTTCAGCGGCGGCGAGACCGCCCGGGCCACCCTCGTCGGCGGCGACAGCGGCTACGACCTCGCCGTCGTCCGGGTCACCGGGGTGTCGAACCTCTCGCCCCTCCCGCTCGGCGACTCCGACGGCGTCCGCGTCGGCGACCCGGTCGTCGCCATCGGCGCGCCCTTCGACCTCCCGAACACCGTCACCTCCGGCATCATCAGCGCCAAGGGCCGCCCCATCACCGCCGGCGGGAAGGGCGGCGGCAGCGACGTCAGCTACGTCGACGCCCTCCAGACCGACGCCCCCATAAACCCGGGCAACTCCGGCGGACCGCTCCTCGACTCCCGGGCCCGCGTCATCGGCGTCAACAGCGCCATCCGCGCCGCCGGCAACGGCTCGGGCATCGACGGCGGCCAGTCCGGCTCGATCGGCCTGGGCTTCGCGATCCCCATCAACCAGGGCAAGCGCGTCGCCGAGGAGCTCATCAACACCGGCCGGGCCACGCACCCCGTCATCGGCGTCAGCCTCGACATGGGGTTCACCGGCGACGGCGCCCGCGTCGCGGGCGAGGACCGGGAAGGCGGCGCGTCCGTCACCCCGGGCGGGCCCGCCGCCGAGGCGGGCATCCGCCCCGGTGACGTCATCACCCGGGTCGACGGCGAACGCGTCCACGACGCCGAGGAGCTGATCGCCAAGATCCGCGCCCACCGCCCCGGCGACGAGCTGCGCCTCACCGTGCGGCGCGGCGGCCGGGACTCGACCCGGACCCTCACGCTCGGCTCGTCGGCGGACGACTGAGCGGACGGACGGCCGGCGGCCCCGGCACCGGCCCCGCCGGAGGGGTGGAGCGGGTACCTTGGTTCGGCGGAGACCCGAGGAGGAGCAAGGTGTTCAGTGACATAGGCGGACTCGAGGTGCTGACGCTGGTGATCCTCGCCGTCCTCATCTGGGGTCCCGACAAGCTGCCCCAGCTCATCCAGGACATCAGCCGGTTCATCCGCAGGATCCGGGCCTTCTCCGAGAGCGCCAAGCAGGACATCCGCAGCGAACTCGGACCCGAGTTCAAGGACTTCGAGTTCGAGGACCTCAACCCGAAGGCGTTCATCCGCAAGCAGCTGGCCGAGAACCACGACCTGAGGGACATCCAGGAGCTGCGCGGCAGCTTCGACCTCCGCAAGGAGATCGACGAGGTCGCCGGCGCCGTCAGGGGCACCCCCGCCTCCACCTCCGCCGCTCCCGCGCCCACCTCCGCCGCACCCGATCCGCTGAGGAAGCGCGAGACCCCCGAGGCCGCCGAGCGGCCCCCCTTCGACGCGGACGCCACCTGAGCCGGCTGGGCCGGTCGGGCCACCGGGCGCCCCCCGCGGAGCCGGTTCCGCGGGACGGGACCGGCCCGGGTGGTTATCCTCTCCCTCTGTTCGAACGGATCGAGGAGGCGGCCGGGCAGATGGAGACCACGAGACGGGTGGGGGCGAGAGTGGGGCCGGTGCCGGGCAGCACGTTCAGGTCCGAGGGGAGCCGCGCGGTCGACGGGTACCTGCGGGCGTCCTTCCCCTGGTACGGGCTGGACGAGGCGTTCACCGGCCCGCGCTGGCTGACGCAGGTCGGCACGGCGGCGGACGGCACCGTCCGGCACGGTTCGACCGGCCACGGAGAGGAGCCCTCCATACGTCCCGAGGCCGCCGCCCGGGAGAACGGCCCCTTCGCGGTCGTCGTCACCGTGGCGGCCCACCCCGTGCGCGGCGACGGCACCGGCGTCCTGGAGGCGACGAGCGTGTCCTCTGCCGCCTGGCTGGCCGGCTCGGGGCTCCTCGCGTACACCTGGCCGCCCCAGCTCGACCACGCGCTGCGCGACGAGTGGCTGGACCAGCAGACGGAGACCGCGTTCGAGCTCGCCCACGACCTGGAGGGACCCGCCTGGACGACGCTGTCGCTGCCCGTGGACGGCGTGCCGCGACCGTTCCACTACCGCGAGTCCGAGTTCGGCTGGGTCCTCGCCGGGAGCACCGTCCGCGACGTCCACCTGGGCGCCTACGGGCGCGGGATGAGCGCGTACGGGCTCGCGTTCGCCGTCGTCGCGGACATCTCCGCGTACGCCTGACCGGGCGCCCCGAAGGCCCCGGGGCGTACCGGGCGCGCCGCCCGCACGGGGCGGCGCCCCGCCCCGGCCGTGCGCCCGGCCGGAGCCGCGCGCCTCAGAACTTGTTGCGCGGCGTGATGCCCAGGGACATGCCCGCCAGGCCCCGCTGCCGGCCGCCGAGCTTGCCCGCGATGGCGCGCAGCGCCGCGCCGGCCGGCGAGCCGGGGTCGGACAGCACGACGGGCCGGCCCTCGTCGCCGCCCTCCCGCAGCCGTACGTCGATGGGGATCGAGCCGAGCACCGGGACCGTCGCGCCGGTCGTCCGCGTCAGGCCGTCCGCGACCCGCTGGCCGCCGCCGGTGCCGAACACGTCGACCATCTCGCCGCAGTGCGGGCAGGGCAGGCCCGACATGTTCTCCACCACGCCGACGATCTTCTGGTGGGTCTGCACGGCGATCGAGCCGGCCCGCTCCGCCACCTCGGCGGCCGCCTGCTGCGGCGTGGTGACGACGAGGATCTCGGCGTTCGGCACCAGCTGCGCCACCGAGATCGCGATGTCGCCCGTGCCCGGCGGGAGGTCCATCAGCAGGACGTCCAGGTCACCCCAGTAGACGTCCGCGAGGAACTGCTGGAGCGCGCGGTGCAGCATCGGGCCGCGCCACACGACCGGGGCGTTGCCGGGGGTGAACATGCCGATCGAGATGACCTTCACGCCGTTCGCGGACGGCGGCATGATCATGTTCTCGACCTGGGTGGGACGCCCGTCCGCGCCCAGCATGCGGGGCACGCTGTGGCCGTAGATGTCGGCGTCCACGACGCCGACCCTCAGCCCGTCGGCGGCCATCGCGGCGGCGAGGTTCACCGTCACCGACGACTTGCCGACGCCGCCCTTGCCGGACGCCACCGCGTAGACGCGGGTCAGCGAGCCGGGCTTCGCGAAGGGCACCTCGCGCTCGGCGGTCGTGCCGCGCAGCGCGGCGGCGAGTTCCCTGCGCTGCTCGTCGCCCATCACGTCCAGCGACACGTCGACGCGGGTGACGCCCTCGACGCGGGAGACCGCCTCGCTCACGTTCCTCGTGATCGTCTCGCGCATCGGGCAGCCGGAGACCGTCAGGTACACGGTCACGGCCACCGCGCCGTCCGCCCCGACCTCGACCGACTTGACCATGCCGAGTTCGGTGATCGGCCGGTGGATCTCGGGGTCGTTCACCGTCGCCAGCGCCTCGCGCACCGCGTCTTCCGTCGTCATACGGACGATGGTACGGCGCCCACCACGGCCTGCGGAAAGCCCGTCAGCGGTCGCCTTCGTCACTCCCCGGTGACGCGGCCCGCGGGAATACCGCCCCCCGGCCCTCCAGCTCCTTCACCAGGTCCTCCAGTTCGGAGCGGATCCAGTCGCGGGTGGCGACCTCGCCGAGCCCCATGCGCAGCGCCGCGACCTCCCGCGTCAGGTACTCGGTGTCGGCGATCGACCGCTCGTTCTGCGCCCGGTCCTGTTCCAGGTTGACCCGGTCCCGGTCGTCCTGCCGGTTCTGCGCCAGCAGGATCAGCGGCGCCGCGTACGACGCCTGGAGCGACAGCATCAGGGTGAGGAAGATGAACGGGTACGGGTCGAAGCGCAGCGCGGCCGGCATGGTGATGTTCCAGGTCAGCCAAGCGATGATGACCCCGGTCATCCACACGATGAAGCGGCCCGTGCCCAGGAACCGGGCGATCCGCTCCGACAGCCGCCCGAACGCCTCCGGGTCGTACTCCGGCAGCAGCCTCGGCCGCCGTACGCGCGGCTGGTCCAGCGGCTGGTCGAGTCGGGCGCGGGAGGCGGCCCGCTCCCGCGGGACGGCGCGCTCGCGCACGCCCGCGCGGTCGCGTCCGGCGCTCCGCTCCGGCAGGCGTTCAGGCACCATGCGCCGCCTCCCGCTCCGTCTGCGGGCCGAACTCGGTCTCCCGCCAGTCCTCCGGCAGCAGGTGGTCCAGCACGTCGTCGACGGTGACGGCGCCGAGGAGCGACCCGCCGTCGTCGACGACCGGCGCCGCGACCAGGTTGTACGCGGCGAGGTGGCTGGCCACGGCGGGCAGCGGGGTGCCGGGCGGCAGTGGTTCCAGGTCCGTGTCGACGATCGCGGAGACCAGGGTGAACGGGGGGTCCCGCAGCAGCCGCTGGAAGTGGACCGTCCCGAGGAACTTCCCGGTGGGCGTCTCGTCGGGCGGCCGGCACACGTACACCTGCGCGGCCAGGGCGGGGGAGAGGTCCTGCTGGCGGACGCGGGCGAGGGCGTCCGCCACCGTCGCGTCGGGCCGCAGCACGATCGGCTCGGTCGTCATCAGCCCGCCCGCCGTGCGCTCCTCGTACGACATCAGCCGCCGCACGTCCGCCGCGTCGTCCGGGCGCATCAGGGTGAGCAACCGTTCCTTCTCCTCCTCCGGCAGCTCCGACAGCAGGTCCGCCGCGTCGTCCGGGTCCATGGCCTCCAGGACGTCCGCGGCGCGCTCCGCCTTCAGCTTGCCGAGGATCTCGACCTGGTCGTCCTCGGGCAGCTCCTCCAGCACGTCGGCCAGCCGGTCGTCGTGCAGGGCGGCGGCGACCTCGGCGCGGCGCTTGGGCGTCAGGTGGTGCAGGGCGTTCGCCAGGTCGGCGGGGCGCATCCGCTCGAACGTGGCGACCAGGTTCTCCGCGCCCTGCGCGTCCTCCTCCAGGGAGAAGCCGGTGACCGCCGACCACTCGACGGTCAGCGTCTCGCCCCTGCGGCGCAGCGCCCCCCGGCCGCCGCGCCGCACGAAGACCCGGTCGATCTCCCAGTCCCGGCGGGCGGGCAGCCGGCTGATCGCCACGTCGAGGACGGTCACCTCGTCGCCGCCGTCGACCAGCCGGACCCGCCGGTCGAGGAGCTCGCCGAGGACGAGGCGCTCGGTGGGGCGCTGCTCGAAGCGGCGGACGTTGAGGACCCCGGTGGTGATCACCTGGCCGGACTCCACGCCCGTCACCCGGGTCATCGGCAGGAAGATCCTGCGGCGCCCGATCACCTCCACGACCAGCCCCAGCACCCGGGGCGGGCGGCGCCCCACGCGGAGCATGGCGACGAGGTCGCGCACCCGGCCCACCTGGTCGCCGCCCGGGTCGAAGACCGGTGCCCCGGCGAGGTGCGAGACGAAGATCCTGGCGGTGCCTGCTGCCATGCCCCGCGCCTCCTCCCATCCACGTGACCGCCGTCGACATGCAGCTTGTGCCCGCAGTCGGGTGTTTCAGGCTAGCCGTTCGCGGTTCGGGCCGCCCGGGCAGGGCGCCCGTCCGGCTCCGTTCGAAGGGCGCCACCCCGCCCGGTACGCTGCGGTCGGCCGTCCCCCATGTGAAACACTGAGAGGCAGCGCTGGTGACCGCTCTCCGCCCGGTTCGGCGTACCCGACGCGTCGTGCTCCCCCTCGCCCTCTGCCTCGGGCTGGCCGCGGCACTGACCTCCTGCGCGGAGGACCCGGACGAGGGGACCAACGGGGTCGGCAGGCTCCCGGCGAACGAGATCGAGGACAAGGCCCGCGTCGCCGCCGACGGCGCCGTGTCGGTGCGCCTCGCGGGCTCCCTGGTCAGCAAGTCCGGCACGTACCGGCTGAACATGCGCCTCAAGGCGCGGGGCGCGACCGGTTCCGTCACCACCAGGAAGTCGACGTTCGAGCTGCTGCGCATCGGCGACGCCCTCTTCCTGAAGGCCGGCGCGGCGTTCTGGCGGCACGCGCAGGACTCCGGGGAGCCGACCGAGTCGGACATCGAGGCGGCGGACAAGCTGGACGGCAAGTACGTCAAGGTCCCGCAGGACGACCCCTCGTACAAGCAGCTGCGCGGCTTCACCGAGATGAACGTCCTGCTGAAGGGTCTCCTCACGATCCACGGCGAGGTCCGCAAGGGCGACCGCGACAAGGTCGGCGGGGTGCGCACCATCGAGGTCGCCGGCGGCGAGCACGGCGAGGGCGGCACCCTCGACGTGTCCCTGGAGGGCACGCCGTTCCCGCTCCAGTTCGCCCGCGGCGGCGGCGGGGGCGAGGTGGTGCTGTCGGACTGGAACGAGGACTTCCCCCTGGTGGAGCCGGAGAAGGAGGAGATCCTCGACTACGGCCGCCAGCTGCCCCGCACCAGCGGCTGAACCCTCCCGGAGGCCCGCGCCGCCCCCGGGAGCGGGCCCCGCGGCGCCCCGGTCAGCGGCGCCTCCCCCGCTTCAGCAGCAGGCTCGGGAGGGCCGCCGGGATCGGCCCGCGGGTGGTGGCCGGGGTCGGCAGCGGCACCGCCGCCAGGGAACCCCGCGGCAGGTCGGCGACCGCGTCGCGGGGCGTCAGCCGCAGCAGCCGGCACTCGCGGGCCCACCGCTCGGTCATCGTCTCCGCGTCGGGCGCGTTCAGCCGCTTGCCCTTCAGCTCGTCCGCCGCCGCCCGCCACTCCTGCGAGCCGGGCGCCAGTTCGGCGACCGCCGCCGACCAGGCCACGATCCGGCCGCCCTTGTCCTTGCTGCGCACGGTGACCTCGGCGGCCGCGCCGTCGACGAGGCCGGGGGGCAGCGGCTGCTCCCCGGGCCCGTCGCCGACGACGTGCGCGGCACCCTCGTGCCACACGTGCCACAGCGCCCGCGCCGGCCCGTCGCCGCGCACCCAGACGAGGCCGGACTTCCTGGTGGCCTCCTCGACGAGGGCGCGGGTGAGCAGCGAGTCGTCAGTCATGCCCGCAGCTTAGCCAGCGGCGGGGCCCCTACAGCCAGCCGTTGCGCTTCAGGGTGCGGTGGATCGCGAAGCAGGTCGCGGTGATCGCGGTGAGCACCATCGGGTAGCCGTACTTCCACTGGAGCTCCGGCATGTGCTCGAAGTTCATGCCGTACACGCCGCACACCGCCGTCGGCACGGCGATGATCGCCGCCCAGGAGGTGATCTTGCGCATGTCCTCGTTCTGCGCGACCGTCGCCTGCGCCAGGTTGGCCTGGAGGATGGAGTTCAGCAGCTCGTCGAAGCCCACGACCTGCTCCTGCACCCGGGCCAGGTGGTCGGCGACGTCCCGGAAGTACTTCTGGATGTCCGGGTCGACCAGCCGCATCGGCCGCTCGCTCAGCAGTTGCAGCGGGCGCGTCAGCGGGGTCACGGCCCGCTTGAACTCCAGCACCTCGCGCTTCATCTGGTAGACGCGGCCCGTGTCCGTACCGCGCGTGCCGCCCTTCGCCGGGGGCGAGAAGACGTCGATCTCGATCTGGTCGATGTCGAGCTCCACGGCGTCCGCGACCGCGATGTACCCGTCCACCACGTGGTCGGCGATGGCGTGCAGGACCGCCGAGGGCCCCTTCGCCAGCAGCTCCGGGTCGGACTCCAGCCGGTGCCGCAGGTTGCGCAGCGAGCCCTGGCCGCCGTGCCGGACGGTGATGACGAAGTCCCGGCCGGTGAAGCACATCAGCTCACCGGTCTCCACGACCTCGCTGGTCGCGGTCAACTCGGCGTGCTCCACGTAGTGGATCGTCTTGAAGACCGCGAACAGCGTGTCGTCGTACCGCTCCAGCTTCGGCCGCTGGTGGGCGTGGACCGCGTCCTCCACGGCCAGCGGGTGCAGCCCGAACTCGGCGGCGATGCCGGAGAATTCGGACTCCGTCGGCTCGTGCAGGCCGATCCACGCGAAACCGCCGTCCTCCCGGACGCGGCGCATCGCCTCGCGCGGCGTCAGCGGGCCGCCGCCCTCTAGGCGCCGCCCGTCGCGGTACACGGCGCAGTCGACGACGGCGGTCGAGGCGGAGGGGTCGCGGGTCGGGTCGTAGGCGTTGTACGGAGAGGCGCTGCGCTTGCGCAGCGACGGGCGTACGGCGGCGCGCAGGTCACGGATCATCGACATGGCGGGCTCCTTCACACGGCGAGCCGTCGACGGGGCCTGGCACAGCCCGGAACGGGGACGTGGCGTTGCGTACGTCCGCGAAGCGGGCGGCACCGCGGTCACGGGACGGTGCTCGCGGTTCGCGGTTCGCTACAGACGGGCGGGGGTGAAGTGCTCTTCCGGTGTGCGCGGTGCCCGGCGTGCGGGGGACGGGCGGAAACGCCTCAGACGCCCGTGCGGAGGGCCGTACGGGAGGTGGAGCGCGCGCGGAGGGTGCGCGGAGGGAGATGCCCGCGCGGCGCGGAAGAGCCGCTGGTACTGCACGGTCGACTTCGATCCACCGCAGTCCCACCTCCTCCGGCCGGTCCCCCGTGGGGGATGACGTGTCGTCGGGACCGGAGGGAACTCCGCCGGTTGTCGCTGGGAAGCGGAGCGCCCCCACCACCTGTTGTCCCGACCGGCGGCCCACACTATCAGCCGACTGATGGTCAATCCCTTTCTTTGCCCGCTCGATGCGCGTCCTATGCTTCCCGCATGGAAAAAGTTCTCGCGCTCGTCGAGGCACGGCTCCGCTCGGCCCTCGGCGAACCGGACGCGCGGGCTTCCGTCACCTTCGTCGGCACCGACCGCGTCGAGGTGCTGCGCTTCGTCGGCACCGGGGACGGCGACGGCCGCCCGGTCGTCCGGTACGCCACCCTCGGCATGTCCGCGCGGCCCATGGCAGACCCGACGGACCCGGTCGCCGACCCGGTGCGCGGCCCGCGCGCGGAGCTGCTCCTCACCGTGGCGGCCGGGCTCGCCGACACCGACGGGGTGCTCCGCCCGCTCGCCGTGCTGGCCGCCTCGCCCCAGGTGGAGGGCGTCGTCGTGGCGCCGGGCGCCTCCCTGGACGTGGGCGGGCCGCTGTGGCCGGGCGCGCCGTTCACCTCCGTGCTCGTCGGGGAGCCCGGCGGACTGGTGCCGGACCTGGAGCTGGACGGAGGGGCGGACCCGGTGCGGTTCCTGCCGCTGCTGCCGATGACGCCCGTCGAGGCGGCGTGGAAGCGGGTGCACGGGGCGCGGGCCCTGGAGGAGCGCTGGCTGGCCGCCGGGACCGACCTGCGCGACCCTCGGCGGGCCCCGGTCCGCCTCGACTGAGCCGGTCCGGCCGCGCACCCCGCCCCGCCCGGACGGGCGGCACACCGGACGGGTGATCGTCCTTGACGCGGCGGCGGTGGCGGAGGACCGTTGAACCCTATGAGGGGCGAACCCAGTTGCCCGAAGTGCGGAGCCCGGGTCAGGGCGCCCGGTCTCTTCTCCGACCGCTGGCAGTGCGGGGCACACGGCCCGGTGCACCCGCTGCAGCCCGTGGTGCCTCCCAGCCTGGAGGCGCTGCACGTCGCCGTGAACCGGGCGCGGGTCCCCGTCTGGATGCCGTGGCCGCTGCCCGTCGGCTGGCTGTACACGGGCGTCGCCTACGCGGGCGACGACCGCAGCGGCGGCCGCGCCACCGCCGTCGCCTGCTCCGGCCCAGGTCCGCTCGGCGGAGTGGGGGAGCTGCTGCTGGTCGCGGAGGAGCTGGGGGTGGGGCTCGGCGCCCGGTACGCCGGACTGGACGGCCCCGACCCGGGCCCCCACCTGCGCGTCGACGAGGCGCCGCACGCCAAGGTCCTCGCCGGCGGCCGGCTGACGCCGTTGTGGCACGTGGGGGACGTCCCCGAGGGGCGGGCCGTCTTCGCGGGAGAGGCGCGCGGCCTGTGGCTGTGGGCGATCGCCTGGCCGGAGCACTCCGGGCTGCTGCTCTACGACGAGCTGGTCCTCACCGACCTGCGCGAGGCGGGGCCCGAGGTGGACATGGTGCCCTGCGGGGCGCTCTCTCCGCGCCTGCTCTCCTGACGGCCGCCCCGGCCGGGCGGGCGCCTCCCCGGCGGGCCGCCTCCCGGGCCGGGCGGCCCGTTCGCCCCGGCATGGTCCGTTTGGGGGGCGGTTATCCTTGGGTGTCCCCTGTCCGCAGCGAGCCCTGGAGCCCGTGCCGTGCGCATCGACCTGCACACCCACTCCACGGCGTCGGACGGCACGGACACCCCCGCCGACCTGGTGCGCGGTGCCGCCGCGGCCGGTCTCGACGTGGTCGCGCTGACCGACCACGACACCACCCGGGGCCACGCCGAGGCACTGGCCGCCCTCCCCGAGGGGCTGACGCTGGTGACCGGCGCCGAGCTGTCCTGCCGCGTCGACGGGGCCGGCGTCCACATGCTGGCGTACCTCTTCGACCCGGACGAGCCCGAGCTGGCGCGCGAGCGCGAGCTGGTGCGCGACGACCGGGTGCCGCGCGCCCGCGCGATGGTCGGCAGGCTCCGGGAGCTGGGCGTGCCCGTCACCTGGGAGCGCGTCGCCGCCATCGCGGGCGACGGCTCGGTGGGCCGCCCGCACGTCGCGGAGGCCCTGGTCGAGCTGGGCGTCGTACCGGACGTGTCGGCCGCGTTCACCCCCGAGTGGCTGGCCGACGGCGGGCGCGCGTACGTCGAGAAGCACGAGCTGGACCCGTTCACGGCGGTCCGGCTGGTCAAGGCGGCCGGCGGGGTGGCCGTCCTGGCGCACCCCGGCGCCGCCAAGCGCGGCCGCACGGTGCCCGACTCCGTGATCGCCGACCTCGCCGCACACGGGCTCGACGGCGTCGAGGTCGACCACATGGACCACGACGGACCGACCCGCGCCCGGCTGCGCGGCCTCGCCGGCGACCTCGGGCTGCTCGCCACCGGGTCCAGCGACTACCACGGCAGCCGCAAGACCTGCCTGCTCGGCGACTTCACCACCGACCCGGAGGTCTACGGCGAGATCACGCGCCGGGCGACCGGCGCCTTCCCGGTGCCGGGCACGGGCGGACGCCCCTAGCGGCACCGCCGCCCGTCCCGTACCCCTTCCGACCCGCCCCGACCCGACCCGTCCCGGCGCGCCCCGCCGCGCACCACCCTCCCCCTCCTCCGCAAGGCATCACCGTGTTCGACGCCGCCGTCTTCGGCTCCCTCTTCCTGACCCTCTTCGTCATCATGGACCCCCCGGGGATCACCCCGATCTTCCTCGCCCTGACCTCCGGGCGGCCCACCAAGGTGCAGCGGCGGATGGCCTGGCAGGCCGTCGCCGTCGCCTTCGGCGTGATCACCGTCTTCGGCATCCTGGGCCAGCAGATCCTGTCCTACCTCCACGTCTCGGTGCCCGCGCTGATGATCGCCGGCGGACTGCTCCTGCTGCTCGTCGCGCTCGACCTGCTCACCGGCAAGACCGACGAGCCCAAGCAGACCAAGGACGTGAACGTCGCCCTCGTCCCGCTCGGCATGCCGCTGCTCGCGGGGCCCGGCGCGATCGTCTCCGTGATCCTCGCCGTGCAGCACGCGCGGGGCCCGGCCGGGCAGGTCTCGGTGTGGGCGGCGATCGTCGCGATGCACGTGGTGCTGTGGCTGACCCTGCGGTACTCGTTGGTGATCATCCGCGTGATCAAGGACGGCGGCGTGGTGCTGGTGACCCGGCTGGCCGGGATGATGCTCTCCGCCATCGCCGTACAGCAGATCATCAACGGGGTGACGCAGACGATCCGGGCGGCCTGACCGGCCCGCCGGGCGCACGGCCGCGCCCCCGTACGGTCCGTACGGGGGCGCGGCGTCCCGCTTCCGTCCTCTTCCCGCCGCCGGTGCTACGAGGCGGCGGCCTCCGCCGGGCGGATGTAGAGCCGCTGGCCGGTCGCGGCGGCCTGCCGCACGATGCGGTCGACGGAGGCCGCGTCCACGACGGTGCTGTCGACGGCGGCGCCGTCGACGTCGTCGAGCCGCATGATCTCGAAGCGCATGCTTCTCCCTTCGTCGGATCGGTGTGATGTCGTCTGCAACGATGTGCAACGACTGAAACATTCCCTACACTAAATAAATTTTTCGATTGCCTAAGAGAAGCGGTCGGCGACCCGGCCGCCCGAGGCGGACAGTGAGGCCCCCGTGAACGACGCCGAGGACATCGCCCGGCGCCTGGAGCACACCAACGAGCTCCTGCGGCGCATGCTGGCCGAGGTCACCAGGACGCCCTCGACGCACGCCGTCTTCGTCGACGCCGGCTACGTCTACGCCGCCGCCGGACTGCTGGTCGCCGGCACCGAGGACCGCCGCTCCTTGACCTCGACGCCGAGGGCCTCGTCGACGCCTTCATCGACACCGCCCGCACGGTCTTCGCGGACAGCAGACTGCTGCGCGTCTACTGGTACGACGGCGCCCGGCGCCGCATCCACACCCCCGAGCAGCAGGCCATCGCCGGACTCCCCGACGTGAAGGTCCGCCTCGGCAACCTCAACGCCGACAACCAGCAGAAGGGCGTCGACTCCCTCATCCGCTCCGACCTGGAGTCACTCGCCCGCCACCGCGCGATCAGCGACGCCGCGCTCGTCGGCGGCGACGAGGACCTGGTCTCCGCCGTGGAGGCCGCGCAGGGCTACGGGGCGCGGGTCCACCTGTGGGGCATCGAGTCGGCGGAGGGCCGCAACCAGGCCGAGGCGCTGCTGTGGGAGGCCGACAGCACCCGCTTCTTCGACCTGGACTTCTGCCGCCCGTACGTCACCCGGCGGCCCGTGACGACGTACGAGAGCGAGGGCGAGCCGCCGCCGTCGCGCGACGAGGTGCGGTTCGTGGGGGCGCGGATCGCCGCGGTGTGGCTGGCGGAGCGGGGCGCCGAGGGGCTGGCCGAGCTGCTGCCCGGCCGCCCCTACCTGCCCGGCCCCGTCGACCAGGACCTGCTGACGGAGGCCGAGCGGCTGCTGGGCCGGTCCCTGCGCGGCCACGCCGTGCTCCGGCGGGCACTGCGGGACGGCTTCTGGCAGCACCTTCAGTCGCGGTGGTGAACCGGGTGGGCGTCCCAGAACGCCGCCACCGCCGCCGCCGTCTCGACGGGCCGGTCGGTGTTGGGGGAGTGCTCGGCGCCCCCGATCCGCGTGCGGCGCGCGCCCAGCCGCTCCGCCATCGCGTCCAGCAGGGGCACCGGCCAGGTGTCGTCCCGTTCGCCGGACACGACGTGCACGGGCAGCGGCGGGTCCAGCGCGGCCAGTTCGGCGACGCGGTCCGGTTCGGTGACCAGCTGCCGCCCCGTCGCCAGGAGCTGGGCCGGGTTGTGGCGCAGCCAGCGGCGGCGCAGGTCCTCGCGGTCGCCGCGCAGCGGGTCGTCGGCGTCCTCCGGCGGGTCGAGGGCGCGCATCGCCCGCCACACCCGGTCCATGTCCATGGCCCCCAGCGCGTCGCTCAGCAGGCCGATCCTCCGCCGCTGCCCCGGGGCGACCCCGGCGGGACCGGAGGAGACCAGGGTGAGCGTGCGGAACGGCGAGGGGTCCTCCAGGACCGCGGCCCGCGCGATCTGCCCGCCCAGCGAGTGGCCCAGCAGGTGGACCGGCCCTCCGCCCCCGACGGCCCCGGCCTGCGCCAGCACGTCCAGGGCCAGCTCACGGCGCGCGTACGCCTCCTGGCAGCTCGGCCCCGACGTCTCGTACTGCCCGCGCCCGTCGACGGCGACCACCCGGTACCCGGCGCCCACCAGGGGCTCCAGCATGGCGATGAAGTCCTCCTTGCTGCCCGTGTACCCGGGCAGCAGCAGGGCGGTGCCCCTGGCCGGTCCCGGGGGCGCGGCGTCCAGCACGGCGAAGGGCCCCCGCGCGGTCCGCAGCGGACGGGCCCGGGCGCAGGGGGGAGGGACGAAGGTGGGCGGCCGGCTCATCCCCCGAGGCTAACGGCACCGGCCCCGGCGCGCGGTCCCGCCGGCCGGCACGGCGACGGGCGGGCGGCCGGGTACGCGGAAGGCCCCTCCGGGCTTGGGTTCAAGGGGTCGTCGCAACACCACTTGGTTTCAGGTGGTGAGTAGATCACGTAGACGCTCGGCTGGGGTATCCCAGCCGAGCGTCTTGCGTGGGCGGCCGTTGAGTTCCTGGGCGACGTGTTCGAGGTCTTCGGGACTGTGGACGCTCAGGTCGGTGCCCTTCGGGAAGTACTGGCGCAAGAGTCCGTTGGTGTTCTCGTTCGAGCCGCGTTGCCAGGGCGAGGCGGGGTCGCAGAAGTAGACGGGCATGTCGGTGGCCATGGTGAACTGCTTGTGGCGTGCCATCTCGCTGCCCTGGTCCCAGGTAAGGGAGCCGCGCAGGTGGGCGGGCAGGGTCTGGACCGTGGTGACCAGGCCGTCGCGGACGGTCTCGGCGTCGTGGGCCCCGCCCGGCAGAGGGACGAGCATGGTGTAGCGGGTGCTGCGCTCGACCAGGGTGGCGATCGCGGAGCGCCCGCCCGCGCCGATGATCAGGTCGCCTTCCCAGTGGCCGGGCACGGCCCGGTCCTCGACGTCGGCGGGGCGGTCGCTGATCATCACCATCGGGTCGATGAACCGCGGGGTGCGCCGCTGGGGGTCCCGGCGTGGTTTGCGGCGGGTCCGGCCGGAACGGATGGCGGCCTGCACCTCCCGCTTCAGACCGCCGCGGGCCTGGAAATACAGTGCCTGGTAGACCGTCTCCACGCTCACCCGCATGCTCTCGTCGTCGGGATGCTCCTTCAGTAGAGCGTGGCAGATCTGTGCCGGTGACCACCGCTGGCGCAGTCCGTCCCGGACGAAGCGGCGCAGCCGTCCCTCGCGCAGCAGTTTGCGCTCCTTGGGCCGGGGTCTGCGCGCTGCCGCTGCCCGGTGGGCGGCGTAGGGCTGGTAGCCCTCGCTGCCCGAGTTCGCGTCGATCTCCCGCTTGACCGTGCTCGCCGGCCGTCCCAGAGCACGCCCGATCGCCCGCAGTGAGCGGCCCGCCGCGCGCAGATCGCAAATCTGTTCGCGCTCGGCCAGTGTCAGAAACCGCGCATGAAGTTGCTTCTCCAGGGCTGTCAGGCCCACCGGTGCTGTGGTCACGCCGCTCATCGTGACGGTCCCGGCCGCGTAGTCCACACGGCGCCCGTCGGCGTAGGTGCGCGTGGTGCGGCTCTTCTTGACGCCCCAGTCCCAGTCCTTGGCCGTGCGCTCGTTCACACCGACCTGCCGGGCCGCAACCCGGCGTGCGACACCGGCGGCCCGGAGCCGCTCGTACTCGTCGCGCCCGGGGTGCCGCCGCGCCAGGCGCACCGAGGTCCGTCCGGCCTTCCGGGCCCAGCCGAAGGCGGTGTTCCGGTTCACCCCCAGCTCACGCGCCACCACGGTCACGTTCCCCACGGCATCCAGCCGCGCAAGGAAACGCTCCCTCAACCCCGCAAGATCATCGCGTCCAACGACCACGGCCCTCGCAACTCCCACAGATCGCGGGTGTTGCGAGGACCGTTAGAACCCAAGCCCGGGACGGCGGGGCCTTCCGGCCGGTCGCTCACACGTCGGCGGAGACCGCGGTCTTCCTGGTACGACGCCTCGGCGCGGCCTCGGACGCCTGCTCCGGCACCGTCACGGCGTCGGCGGACGCGACCGCCTTGCGGGTGCGGCGGCGGGGCTTCGCCTCGGCCTCGGTGGCGGGGGCGGCCTCGGGGGTTGCCGCGGCCTGCGGGGCCTCGGCTGCCTTGCGGGTGCGGCGGCGGGGCTTGGTCTCCGTCCCGGGCGCCCGGCCCTCGGCGGTGTCCACGGCCTCGCCCGCCTCCGCCCGCGGCGCCTCAGGGGCGGCCACGGCCG
>JAAXOU010000081.1 GCA_012396115.1 Streptomyces somaliensis DSM 40738
CGGGCCCGCACCGGGGCGGCTCCGACCGGGTCCGGGCCTTCGACGGCGCTCACCGCGCGGGCACCGGCTTCCGGGGCCGCCGCCGGGCAGGACCCGCCCGGCCCGCGGCCACGGTCATCCCCCGTCCCCCGGAGGGGCGATGTCCACGAGGCCGGCCAGGACCGAGCGGTGGTGGCCCGGGGTGCCCAGTGCGACCTGGTCGGCCTTCGCCCGCTTGAGGTAGAGGTGTACCGGGTGCTCCCAGGTCATGCCGATGCCACCGTGCAGCTGGAGGGCCTCCTCCGCGGCGTGCACGGCCGCGTCGCTGCAGTAGGCCTGCGCGACGGCGGTCGCCACCGCGGCGTCGGGGTCCCCGGCGGCGACCGCGGCCGCGGCGTGGCGCGCGGCGGCGACCGCGGACTCGACCTCGACGAAGAGGTCGGCCAACCGGTGCTTGACGGCCTGGAAGCCGCCGACGACCCGGCCGAACTGGCGGCGCTCCTTGAGGTAGGCGACCGTGGTCTCCAGGCACCACTGCGCGAGGCCCGCCTGCTCGGAGGCGAGCAGGGCGGCACCCGTGCCCAGCGCCGTGCGCAGCGCGTCCGCCCCCGCGGCACCGCCCACGACCAGCCGTCCGGCGGCGCCGTCCAGGCCGATGTCGGCGACCTGCCGGCTCATGTCGAGGGACACCACGGGCGTGACCGACGCGGCCGTGGCCTCCACGGCGTACACCTCGACGCCGTCGGGCACCGCGACCGGTACCAGCAGCAGGTCGGCGTCGAGCGCCCCGGCCGCGCTCCGGACCTCTCCGGTCAGTACGCCGCCCGCCGCGGACACCCCCTCGGGGGACCGGTCGGGCGCGGCGGAGAACGGCACGGCCACGGCCGCCGTGAGCGACCCGTCGGCGAGGCCGGTCACCAGGTCGCTCCCGGCCTCGAGCAGCAGTGTCGTCGCGATGACGGAGCTGGTCAGGAACGGCACGGGCGCCACCGCCCGGCCGATCTCCTCCAGCACCACCGCCGCCTCGCGCGCGGAGGCACCGGCGCCGCCGAGTTCCTCGGGCACGAGCAGCGCGGCCAGTCCGAGGTCGGTGCCGAGCGCCTCCGCCAGCCCCTTCGGGCCGTGCCGGCCGTCGTAGAGCCCGGCCACCGCGGCGGGCTCGCAGCGGTCGCGGAGGAGGCTGCGCACGGAGGACCGGAGATCCTCTTCGACGTCGGTGTAGAGCAGGTCGAGGTCGCTCATCGGGCGAGCTCCTTCCACGGGACGTTCTTGTCGGTGCGGGCTTCGGCGGGCAGCCCGAGCACCCGCTCCGACACGATGTTCTTGAGGATCTCGGAGGTGCCTCCCTCGATCGAGTTGCCCTTCGCGCGCAGGTAGCGGAACGTCGCGTCCCGGCCGGTGAAGGAGAAGCTCTCGGGGCGTCGTTCGGTCCAGTCGTCGGCCCGCAGGCCGTCGGCGCCGTTGAGCTCGACTTCGAGGCCGCTCAGCGCCTGGTTGAGGCGTGCGAAGGTCAGCTTCATCGCGGAGCCCTCCGGGCCGGGCTGGCCGACGGCCAGCTTCTGGGCGAGCCGGATGCTGGTGACGCGCGCGACCTCGGCCTCGACCCAGAGTCCGAGCAACCGGTCGTGGAGCGCGTGCGTACGCCGCTCCGGGTGCTCGCGCCAGTTGCGGGCGACGACGCCGACCATGCCGTCCTCGCGGGGTGCCGGCCGGCCGCCGATGGCCACCCGCTCGTTGTTGAGCGTCGCGTTGGCGATCTTCCAGCCTTCGCCCTCGGCGCCCAGGCGGTAGTCGTCGGAGATCCGGACGTCGTCGAGGAAGACCTCGTTGAACTCCGCCTCGCCGGTGATCTGCCGCAGCGGCCGGACGTCGACACCGGGATCGGCCATCGGGCACAGGAAGTAGGTGATGCCGCTGTGCTTGGGGACGTCCGGGTTCGTCCGGGCGAGCAGGATGGCCCACTGGGCGTTGTGCGCGCCGGACGTCCACACCTTCTGGCCGTTGACCACCCAGGTGTCGCCGTCGCGCACCGCGCGGGTGCCCAGCGCCGCGAGGTCGGAGCCCGCGCCGGGCTCGCTGAAGAGCTGGCACCAGATCTCCTCCCCGGTCCACAACGGGCGGAGGAAGCGCTTCTTCTGCTCCTCGGTGCCGAAGGCGAGGATCGTCGGGGCGGCCATGCCCAGGCCGACCCCGTTGACGTCGGACCGGTTGTCGTGGCCGCCGGCGGCGGCGAAGGCCGCGTCCACGTCGGCCTGCAGGGACCGGGGCAGGCCCAGGCCGCCCAGCCCCTCGGGGTACTGGACCCAGGCCAGCCCGGCGTCGAACCGGGCGCGGAGCCACTCCAGCCGTTCCGTGGTGGCGGGCGGGTACTCGGCGAGGAACCTCTCGATCCGGACGTTCAGATCGTTGCGGGGGTCGGTGCTCATCGTGCCTTCCTCGTCGAAGCCTGACGGCGCAGCTCGTCGCGGCCCAGGGCGTTGCGGTGCACCTCGTCCGGTCCGTCGGCGAAGCGCAGGGTCCGGATGGCGGCCTGCATGCCGGCCAGCGGGAAGTCCTGGCTGAGACCACCGGCGCCGTGCACCTGGATGGCCTTGTCGAGGATCCACTCCACGGTCGGCGGAGTGGCGATCTTGATCGCCTGGATGTCGGCGTGGGCGACCTTGTTGCCCTTGGTGTCCATCAGCCAGGCCGTCCGCAGCACCAGCAGGCGCAGTTGCTCGAGCCGCACGCGGGCCTCGGCGATCCACTCGCGGATCACGCCCTGCTCGCTCAGCGGCCGGCCGAAGGCGACCCGCTCGGTGGCACGCTTGCACATGAGCTCGATGGCCAGTTCGGCGACGCCGATCGACCGCATGCAGTGGTGGATGCGGCCCGGGCCCAGACGGGCCTGGGCGATCGCGAAGCCCTGGCCCTCCTCGCCGATCAGGTTGCCCACCGGGACACGGACGTCGGTGAAGACCAGCTCCGCGTGGCCGCCGTGCTCGTGGTCGTCGTAGCCGAACACCGTCATCGGGCGGACGATCTCGACGCCGGGCGTGTCCCGGGGGACGAGGATCATCGACTGCTGGCGGTGCCGGTCCGCCGTCGGGTCGGTCTTGCCCATGACGATGAGGATCTTCGCCTCGGGGTTCATGGCACCGGTGATCCACCACTTGCGGCCGTTGACGACGTACTCGTCGCCGTCCCGCTCGATCCGGGTGGCGATGTTGGTGGCGTCGGAGGAGGCCACCTCCGGCTCGGTCATCGCGAACGCCGAGCGGATCTCCGCCTCCAGCAGCGGCCGGAGCCACTGCTCCCGCTGCTCCGGGGAGCCGAACATGGAGAGGACCTCCATGTTGCCGGTGTCGGGGGCGGCGCAGTTGAGCGCCGCGGGGGCGAGGTGCGGGCTGCGGCCGGTGATCTCGGCCAGCGGCGCGTACTGCAGGTTGGTCAGCCCGCCGCCGTGCTCCCCGGGCAGGAAGAAGTTCCAGAGCCCGCGCGAGCGCGCCTCGCGCTGGAGTTCCCCGAGGACCGGGGCGGTGTTCCAGGCCCACCGGTTCTCGAGCCGGGCGAGTTGCTCCTCGAACACCGGCTCGGCGGGGTGGACGTGGGTCTCCATGAAGTCCAGCAACCGCTCGCGCAGCTCGTGCGTGCGTGCGTCGTACTCGAAGTCCATCAGTGCTTCTCCTTCAGTGCGTCGAGCCCGATCGCGACCAGCGGTTCGACCAGCCGGCCGATCTGGTCGAACCCGGTGCCCACCGTCTGCCCGTGGACGTGGCGGTAGTGGATGCCCTCGAGGATCACCGCCAGCTTGAAGGCGGCGAGGGCGATGTGGAACCCGAGGTGGCTCAGGTCGCGGCCGCTGAGGTCGGCGTACCGCTGCAGCAGTTCGGTCTCCGAGGGCCAGCCCGGGGCCTCGGCGACGGTGGCCACGACGTCGCCGAGCCCGGCGCCGGAGCTGCGCTGGTACACGGCGAGCAGGGCCACGTCGGCGAGCGGGTCGCCGAGCGTCGCCATCTCCCAGTCGAGCACTGCGGCGATCCGGTCGCCGGAGTCCACGAGCACGTTGTCCAGCCGGTAGTCGCCGTGCACGATCGCCGGCTCGGACGTCTCCGGCGGATCCACCGCCAACCCCTCGTGCAGTTGCCGGATGCCCGGGATCTCGCGGCTGTACGACGCGTCGAGCTGCTTCTTCCACCGGCGCACCTGACGGGCCAGGAAGCCCTCGGGCCGGCCGAAGTCCGCCAGGCCGACGGAGGCGGGGTCGACGGTGTGCAACTTCGCCAACACGTCCACCAGCCGGTTCCCGATGGCCGCGGTCCGTTCGGGACCGAGCTTCGCCAGCTCGTGTGCCCACCGGTACGGCGTGCCCTCCACGTGCTCCATGACGTAGAACGGGGCCCCGAGGACGTCGGCGTCCTCGCACAGGCCGTATGTCGCCGGTACGGGGACGTCCGTCGCCCGCAGGGCCGAGATCACCCGGTACTCGCGCGACATGTCGTGTGCCGTCGCCAGGACGTGGCCAAGTGGCGGGCGGCGGACCACCCACCGCCGGGTCCCGTCGGTCACGACGTAGGTGAGGTTGGAGCGGCCGCCCGCCACGACCGACGCGGTGAGGTCGGCGCTGCGTCCGCCGGGGTGTTCCCCGTCGAACCAGGAGACGAACCGCCTCAGGTCCAGTCCCGGGAGCCGCTCGCGGTCGGTCGTGGTCACGGCACCACCACGGCGAGCGATTCCGCGACGCACGCCGGCTTGCCGCCCCCCTCGACCTCGATCGAGACGAGCGCGGTCACCAGGTAGCCCTGGGCGCTCGGTTCGACACCGAGCAGCTCGACGCCGGCGCGGACCCTGGAGCCGACCGGCACCGGGGCCGGGAACCGCACCCTGTTGCAGCCGTAGTTCACGCCCATCCGCACGCCCTCGACGGCGTACACCTCGCCCGCGAGCATGGGCAGCAGCGAGAGGGTGAGGAAACCGTGGGCGATGGTGGTGCCGAAGGGACCCCGCGCGGCCCGCTCGCGGTCGAGGTGGATCCACTGGTGGTCACCGGTGGCGTCGGCGAACCGGTCGACCCGTTCCTGGGTGATCTCGTGCCACCGGCTGTGGCCGAGGTGGGTGCCGACAGCGGCCCGGATCTCGTCGATACCGTTGAAGATACGCATGTCTTCTCCTGCTCCTGTGTGGTTCGGCGGCGTTCAGCCGAGCGGGCCGCCGGCGACGTACAGGACCTGGCCGGAGACGAAGCCGGCGCCCTCGCTGACGAAGAACGACACCGCGTGGGCGATGTCGGCGGGCTTGCCGGTGCGGGCGACCGGGATCTGCCGGGCGGCGGCCGCCTTGAAGTCCTCGAACGGCATGCCGATCCGCTCGGCGGTGGAGGCGGTCATCTCGGTCTCGATGAAGCCGGGGGCGATCGCGTTCGCGGTGACGCCGAACCTGCCGAGTTCGAGGGCCAGGGTCTTGGTGAAGCCCTGCAGGCCGGCCTTGGCCGCCGAGTAGTTGGCCTGGCCGCGGTTGCCGAGCGCCGAGCTGCTGGAGAGGTTGACGATGCGCCCCCAGCCGGCCTTGGTCATGTGCGCCTGCGCCGCGCGCGTCATGAGGAAGGACCCGCGCAGGTGGACGTCCATGACCGCGTCCCAGTCGGCGCTGGTCATCTTGAAGATGAGGTTGTCGCGGATGATGCCGGCGTTGTTGACGAGCACGACCGGCGCGCCCAGGTCGGCGGCGACCCGGTCGACCGCGGCGGTGACCGCCTGCTCGTCGGCGACGTCGGCGCCGATGCCCACGGCGCGGCCCCCGGCGTCCTCGATCTCCTTCGCCACCGCCTGCGAGGCGGTCTCGTCGAGGTCGATGACGGCGACGGCGAAGCCGTCCTCGGCGAGACGGCGGGCGACGGCCGCGCCGATGCCGCGGGCGGCGCCGGTGACGATGGCGACCTTCTGGTTGTCGGTCACGGAGTGACTCCTCGGGATTCGGTGGGACGGGTCACGGTCACGGGTGGACGGGGGCGGTCGCGGCCAGTCCCGGCACGAGTTCCGCCAGGGCGGCGCGGGTGCCGGCGGGGCCGGTGTGCAGGACGCCGCCGAGGCCGAGCGCCCGGGCGCCGTCGACGTTGGGAACGGCGTCGTCGACGAAGACGGCGCGCTCCGCGACGACACCCAGCCGCTCCAGCGACAGCCGGTAGATGTCGGCGTTCGGTTTGCGCAGTCCGACCTCGCCCGAGATGACGATGTCGTCGAAGAGCGCTTCGAGCTTGGCGCGGGGATAGGTGTTGCCCCAGCTGTTCGAGAGAAGGCCGACCCGGATGCCCAGCTCGCGGAGCTCCGCGACCAGCGCGGGCATCGCCGGGTCGACGCGCATGCCGGCGAAGAGCCGGTCCAGGATCCCTGCCGCCGGCAGCGGACGCGAGTCGACGGTCACCAGCTCGGCGGCCAGCAGCTCCTCGAAGTCCCGGATGGCGAGCTCGCCGGTTTCGAGGCGGTGGATGGGCGTGCCCTCGGCGGCCGTCCGGGACAGCCACGCCTTGAGGGTCCGCGAGAAGCTGGCCGGGTCGATGCCGTCGGCCGCCAGCCAGGCGTCGATGCTGTGCTTGACGGGCGTGGTCAGCACCCCGCCGTAGTCGAACACGACGGCGTCGACCGGGGCGGCGGCCCGAGTGGCGGTGCCGGTGCTCATGCGGTGTACACCACCCGGCCGACGGTCTTCCCGTCGGCGAGCCGCTGAAGGCCCGCGGCCACGTCGGCCAGGGCGAGCCGCTCGCTGACGAGGGGCTTGACCAGCCCCTGCCCGGCCATGCGGGTCAGCTCGGCGTGGCACTCGCGGACGGAGGCGGGGTCGCGCTCGTTGTAGAGGCCCCAGTGCAGCCCCATGATCGAGTAGTTCTTCACCAGGGCGTGGTTGAGCGCGGCCGACTGGATCTCGCCGCCGGCGAAGCCGACCACGACGATGCGGCCCTCGAAGGCGACGCACTTGGTGGAGCGCTTGTACGTGTCGCCGCCGACGGGGTCGTAGACGACGTCGGCGCCCCGGCCGTTCGTCTCCCTCTTGACCACCTCGACGAAGTCCTCCGCGTACCGGTCGACGACGACGTCCGCCCCCAGGCGGCTCGCGTAGTCGGCCTTGGCGGCACCGCCGACGACCCCGATCACCCGGGCGCCCGCGGCCTTGGCGAGCTGGATCGCGGCGCTGCCGACGCCGCCGGCGGCCGCGTGGACGAGCAGGGTCTCGCCCTCTCGCAGGTGCGCCCGGCGGTGCAGGCCGAACCAGCCGGTCTGGTAGCCGATGTGCAGCGAGGACGCCTCGGCGTGGTCGAGTGCGTCGGGGGCGGGGAACGTGACCGCCCGGTCCATCACGGCGTACTCGGCGAAGCCGCCGTTCGGCAGGACGGGCGACCCGAGCACGCGGTCGCCGACGGCCAGGTCGGTGACGTCCGCGCCGAGCGCGACGACCTCGCCGCACAGCTCCACGCCGGGGGTGAAGGGAAGCTCCGGCTTGACCTGGTAGAGACCCCGGCACATGAGGACGTCCGGGAAGTTGGCCGCCGAGGCCAGCACCCGGACCAGTACCTGCCCGGCGGCGGGCTCGGGGACCTCGACCTCGACGAGGTCGAGGACGTCCGCGGGTTCGCCCAGCTCCGTCACGCGCCACGCCTTCATGTGCACTCCTCGTCTCTTCCGTACTGCTTGTCCGTGCCGGCCGGCCGGGGACCGGTGCCGCCGGCACGGCACCGGTGACGGCGGTGGCCCGGCCCGCTCACTCGACGCCACCGCCCGCCACGGTGGCGCCGCCGTCGACGACGAGCTGCTGGCCCGTCACCCATCCCGCGTCGTCGGAGAGCAGGAAGGCGACGACCGACCCGATGTCCTCGGGCACGCCGAGCCGCTTGAGCGGGTAGGCCTGGGCCAGCTGCTGCTCACGCCCCTCGTAGAGCGCGCTCGCGAACCTGGTCTTGACCACGGCGGGCGCGACCGCGTTGACCCGGATGTCCGGCCCGAGTTCCAGCGCCATCTGCTGGGTCAGGTGCGCCAGCATCGCCTTGCTGGCGCCGTAGAAGCCGATGCCCGGCGGCGGGAGGATGCCGCCGACGGAGGAGACGTTGACGATCGCGCCGCCGTGCTCGCGCATCCACGCCCTGTGCACCTGCTGGACCCATGCGACCGCGGCGAGGCAGTTGACCTCGAAGATCTTGCGCGCGGCGTTCAGCGGCAGGTCCATCAGGTCGCCGTAGACGGGGTTGATCCCGGTGTTGTTGACGAAGAAGTCGACGCTGCCGAAGGTGTCCAGGGCCCGCTGGACCGTCTCCGCCTGGTGCTCGGCGTCGTCCGCGGCACCGGCGACGGCGAGCGCCCGCTGCGGGCCGCCGAGGGAGGCGGCGGCCTCCTCCAGCGGTCCGGCCTTGCGGGCGGTGATGACGACGTTGGCGCCGTCGGCGACGAGGCGCTCGGCGACGGCGAGGCCGATGCCGCGGCTGGCGCCGGTGACGATCGCGGTCTTCCCGGAGAACCGGCCGCTCATGACAGACGCTCCAGCACCATCGCCATGCCCTGGCCACCGCCGACGCACATGGTCTCGAGGCCGAACTGCTTGTCGTGGAACTGCAGGGAGTTGATCAGCGTGCTCGTGATGCGGGCCCCGGTCATGCCGAACGGGTGCCCGACGGCGATCGCGCCGCCGTTGACGTTGAGCTTCTCGAAGTCGATGCCCAGCTCCCGCGCCGAGGGGATGACCTGCGCCGCGAACGCCTCGTTGATCTCGACCAGGTCGATGTCGCCGATGGTCAGGCCGGCACGGGCGAGGGCCCTGTTCGAGGCCTCGACCGGGCCCAGGCCCATGATCTCCGGCGAGAGGGCGGAGACGCCGGTGGAGACGATCCGGGCCAGTGGCGTGAGGCCGAGCTCCCCGGCCTTGGTGTCACTCATGATCACCAGGGCGGCGGCGCCGTCGTTGAGCGGACAGCAGTTGCCGGCGGTGACCGTCCCGTCCGGACGGAACACCGGCTTCAGCTGGGACACCGCCGCGAGCGTGACGCCTGTGCGCGGGCCGTCGTCCCGGGACACGACCGTGCCGTCGGGCAGCGTCACCGGTGTGATGTCACGCTCCCAGAAGCCGTTGGCGTTCGCCTTCTCGGCGAGGTTCTGGCTGCGGACGCCGAACTCGTCCTGGTCGGCGCGGGTGACGCCCTTGAGCTGGGCGACGTTCTCGGCGGTCTGCCCCATGGCGATGTAGAGGTCCGGGAGCGTACCGGTGCCCCGCGGGTCGTCCCAGGTCCGCCCGCCCTCGGCGAACGCGGCGGTGCGCCGGCGGGCGTCGTCGAAGGCCGGGTTCTCGCTGCCGGGGACGTCGGACACGCCGCGCCCGTAGCGGCTTACGGTCTCGACGCCCGCCGAGACGAACACGTCGCCCTCGCCCGCCTTGATCGCGTGCAGGGCCATGCGCGTCGTCTGCAGGCTGGAGGAGCAGTAGCGGTTGACGGTGGTACCCGGCAGGTGGTCCATCCCGGCGAGCACGGCGACCGCACGGGCCAGGTTGTGGCCGGACTCTCCCGCCGGCTGGCCGACGCCGAGCATCAGGTCCTCGATCTCGGCGGGGTCCAGGGCGGGCACCTTCGCCAGCGCCGCCCGCACCATCTGGACGGCCAGGTCGTCGGGCCGGGCGTCGACCAGCGACCCCTTGCCCGCTCGCCCGATCGGCGAACGGGCGGTGGAAACGATCACAGCTTCGGGCACGGGCGCTTCCTTCCGACATACTAAGCGGTTGCTTAGAGTCAAGTCCCCAAGCGGGCTCCCGTCAACCCCTGGGCGACGGTGTCTTGGGTCACTGCACCCGGCCGGCCCGCTCCCGCCCGGGCGGGGAGCCCGATCGGGGCCGATGCCGGCGCGGTGCGCGCCGCGGCCCCGACCGGCTTCGGCGAACGGGGTCGCCGAGGCCGGCCGGGGCCGCCGGCGGTCGCTCAGACGGCCGAGGTGCTGCCGGACGCACCGCTGCGCGCACCGGCGGGATGCGTTTCGGGCACCCGGAAGGCACAGAACAGCGAGACCAGTCCGACCAGCGCCATGTACGCGGAGACGGCCGCGGTGGTGTCGAACCGCGCCAGCAGGGCCGTCATGATGAACGGCGTCCCGCCGCTGATGAGGATGGCGGTGAGCTGGTAGGCGAGGGACATCCCCGAGTAGCGCACCCGTGGCTCGAACAACTCGCCCAGGAAGGCCGCGTAGGGGCCGAAGACCAGCGACGAGCCGATGCCGCCCACCAGCGTGGCGATGAAGATCGCGAGCAGGGACGCGGAGTCCACGAGCCAGAAGTACGGGAACGCCCACAGCAGCAGGAGGGCCGCTCCGGCGACCATCAGCGGTTTGCGGCCGAAGCGGTCGGAGGCCGAGCCCGCCACGTAGACGATGAACACGCCGATCAGCGAGGACAGCAGCGACACCCGCAGCAGCGCGTCCCGGTCCAACCCGAGTTCACGGGTGCCGTAGTCGAGGACGCCCGCGACACCCACGTAGAAGACCGCGTTGCTGGAGAACAGGACACCGGCGCCCAGGAGGATGCGGCGCCACTCGGTGGCCACCACGTCCCGGAGCGGCGTCCTGCCGACCGCCTTCTTCTCCGCGGCCGCTTCGGCGGCCTCCTTCAGCTCCCGGAAGGCGGGGGTCTCCTCGACCTTGGTGTGGATGAAGACGACGACCGGCAGGAGCAGGGCGCTCGCCAGGAACGGAATCCGCCAACCCCACTCGACGAAGGCCGCACCGGGGACCGCCTTGGCCACGATCAGGAAGGAGGCGGTACCCAGCAGCAGGCCGATGGGCACGCCCATCTGGCCGAACGAACCCGAACGGCCGCGCCGTCCCGGCATCGCGCTCTCGGTGAGCAGGAGGACGACGCCGCCCCACTGGCCGCCCACCGCGATGCCCTGCACGAAACGGAGCACGACCAGCAGGATCGGCGCGGCCACGCCGATCGACGACGTCGAGGGCAGGCAGCCGATGAGGAACGTGCCCGCGGTGGCCATGATCAAGCAGATCATCACCGCGGGTTTGCGGCCCATCCGGTCGCCGATGACGCCGAACACCATGCCGCCCAGCGGGCGGGCGATGAACCCCGCCCAGAACGTGCTGAAGGCGAGCAGGGTACCGATCAGCGGAGACGCGTCGGGGAAAAAGACGGTACCGAAGACCAGCGCGGCAGCCGTGCCGTAAATGAAGAAGTCGTACCATTCGATGGAGCTACCCACCAGGCCTGCGAACATCAACTTTCGCATCAGCCTCGGGTTCAGTGGAGCGGGTGATTGGGTTGCCGAAGACATGACCGTTCCTTTTCCGGGTCCCTCGGGGCAGTGAGTGGCCTGGCGCGTGGCCCGATCGGGCGGCCAGGGGGTTCAGTCGGCGATTCGCCCAGGTGAGGGCGTCGAAACTGTCAGGTCGGGCGTGAGTTCCGGTGTGCTCACCGGCCCGAATCCGAACGTGCCGTGGTAGCCGTGCGGCGTGGAGTCGAGCTCGCCTGCGTGGGGGGAAACATGCCGCTTCTGCTGTCTTGTCGACGTGCAAGCGAGACATGCCGGCCAGTGGGTACGCACCGTACGCCCCGCACGCCGCCGCCGTCGAGACCCGAAGCGCAAGGGAAAACCCGGCACTTCTCCCGCTGTCCTGCCGCAACACGACCATAGACATACTGACTGGTCGGTCTGTACTGTGCGCGCCATATCCACTGCCGTCGAGACCCGAGGGTGAGGCTCCTCCGTGGCCGCTTACCCGGTGGACAGTCCGTCCGTTCCAGCGCCCCAGCGGCCCGCGGCCTCCCCCCGGCCTTCTCCCACGGCGCCTTCCCCGGGGAGGAGGTGCCCGGCCCGGGATGCCCGCGACCGTCCTCGGCGTCGCCCCGGCGGCCTGCCCGCGCGCCGCGGGAATCCCGTGCGGCGGGAACGGCGGGAGTGAGCGCCCGGACCGCCGCGGCCCGGTCCGAGGCCGTTCTCACCCCCCTCCCCGACGACCTCGCTGTCCGCCGGCGACCGGCACGGGGAACCGCGGGTCGAGCCACGCCGCCCTCACCACGCACGATCGACATGCGGAGGAGACACGCATCATGACCACCCAGGTGACCACCGCCACCCTGGCCACACTGCCGTTCGACGATGCGGAGCGGTTCGGCGACCGTCCGGCCCAGAGGTTCAAGCGCGACGGGAACTGGCAGAGCCTGTCGTTCACCCGACTCGCCGGCGTGAGCGACGACATCGCCCGCGGCCTGATCGCCCTGGGTGTCGACCCCGGCTCGCGGGTGGCCCTCATCTCCGAGACCCGTGCGGAGTGGATGCAGGCCGCCTACGGCATCGCGGCCGCGGGCTGCACCGTCGTCCCGGTCTACGCCACCAACAGCGCGGAGGAGTGCGAGTGGGTGCTGCGTGACTCCGGAGCCGTCGCGGTGCTCTGCGAGGACGCCGACCAGATCGCCAAGATCGACCGGATCAGGGACGACCTGCCCGAGCTGGCGCACGTGCTGTCCATCGACCCGGCCGAGGGCTACCCGGACCTGGCCGCGCTGCGGGAACTCGGCCGCGGGCACGGCAACGAGGAGGAGCGGCGCCGTCGCACCGACTCGGTCACCGCGGACGACCTGGCGGTCATCATCTACACCTCCGGCACGACCGGGAAGCCCAAGGGCTGCATGATCTCCCACGGCAACCTGATGGCCTGCGTACAGCAGAAGATCGACTTCGGCATCATCGGCCCGGAGGACAGCAGCTACCTCTTCCTCCCCCTGGCCCACGTCTTCGCCCAGACGGCCAACATCGCCTCGCACGCCGTCGGCTGCGTCGTGAGCTACGCGTCCGCCGGCACGGCCGCGATACTCAGCGATCTCGCCGAGGTCAGGCCGACCTACTTCCCCTCCGTGCCGCGCATCTACGAGAAGGTCTACGCCGCCTTCGCCGGGGCGCCCCGCACCGAAGAGGTCTTCGCCAAGGTCCGCGCCGCCTTCGGCGGCAACCTCCGAATCGCCATCTCGGGCGCCGCGCCGATCGCAGTGGAGATCCTGGAGTTCTTCCACCGGGCCGGCGTTCCGATCTTCGAGGGATACGGGCTGACCGAGTCCACGTCGTACGGCACGGTCAACCTGCCGGACGCCCTCCGCCTGGGCTCCATCGGCCGGCCGATGCCCTTCGGCGAGGTCCGGATCGCCGACGACGGGGAGGTCCAGCTGCGCGGACCCCACATCTTCACCGGTTACTGGAACGACCGGGCGGCCACCGAGGCCGCGATGACCGACGACGGCTGGCTGATGACCGGTGACCTCGGATCCGTCGACGAGGACGGGTTCGTGTGGATCACGGGCCGCAAGAAGGAGATCATCATCACCGCGGGCGGCAAGAACCTCAACCCCAGCGAGCTGGAGAACGAGCTGCGCCAGTCCCCCTTCGTCTCCTACGCCGTCATGCACGGCGACCGCCGGCCCTACCCGGTGGCGCTGGTCACCCTCGACATGGAGTACGCCCGGCAGTGGGCGGCGGCCCGGGGGCTTCCGACCGACGCGTCGTCGCTCACGTCGCTGCCGGCCATCCGCGCCTCGATCCAGGCCACCCTCGACGAGGCCAACTCCCGGCACGCCCCGGTGGCGCAGATCAAGCGCTTCGTGATCCTCGACCACGACTTCTCCCAGGAGACCGGCGAACTCACCCCCACAATGAAGATGAAGCGTTCGGTGATCAACGAGAAGTACGCGAAGGTCCTGGACGACCTCTACGGGCAGGGATGAGCCCGTCAGCCGGACACCGAGCCGCCCCCGCCCCGTCCGCGCGGGGTGGAACGGCGGGTCGACGGCTGCGTGCGGCGAGGCGGGGCTCCCGGTCGTCGCGGTGGTGCCCTCCGCCGCGCACCGGCCGGAAAGCCTCGCCCGGTCCCGTACCGCGCCGCGGCCGACGGGCCGCGCGGGCCCGAGGCGGGTGGGCCGGCCGGGGCACCGGCCGGCCCACCGCCCCCGCCCGCCGCGGGGCCGGCCTTCAGAGGCGGGACAGCTCGTCGACGAGGTCGTCCAGGCCGAGCGGGCCCTGGGAGAGCGCCGCCATGTGCCACTTCTTCGCGTCGAACGCGGCACCGTGCGCCCTGCGGGCGTTCTCCCGGCCCAGCAGCCAGGCGCGCTCGCCCAGCTTGTACCCGATGGCCTGCGCCGGCATCGACAGGTAGCGGACCATCTCGCTCTCCACGAAGGCCGGCGGGCGGCTGCTGTGCCGCCGGAAGAAGTCCTGCGCCAGCTCCGGCGTCCACCGCTCGCCCGGCCGGAACGGCGAGTGCGCCGGGATCTCCAGTCCCAGGTGCATGCCGATGTCCACGATCACCCGGCACGCCCGCATCATCTGCGCGTCCAGGTAGCCCAGGCGCCGCTCCGCGTCCGGCAGGAAACCCAGCTCGTCCATGAGCCGCTCCGCGTACAGCGCCCAGCCCTCCGCGTTGGCGCTCACCATGCCCACGGTCGCCTGGTAGCGGGAGAGCCGGTCCGCGACGTGTGCCCACTGCGCCAGTTGGAGGTGGTGGCCCGGCACGCCCTCGTGGTACCAGGTCGACACCAGGTCGTAGACCGGGAAGCGGGTCTCGCCGTTGACGGGCAGCCAGGTCCGGCCGGGGCGGGAGAAGTCCTCCGAGGGGCCCGTGTAGTACGGGGCGGCGGCGCTGCCGGGGGGAGCGATGCGCGACTCGACGCGCCGCACCCGCTCGGCGAGTTCGAAGTGCGTGCCGTCGAGGGCGTCGATCGCCTCGTCCATCAGCTCCTGCAGCCAGACGCGGGTCTCCTCGACACCCTCGATGTGCGTCCCGTGCTCGTCCAGGTGGGCCAGCGCCTCCCAGGGGCCGGCGCCGGGGAGGATCCGGGCGGCCTCCTTCCTCATCTCCCCGAGGATCCGGTGGTACTCGTCCCAGCCGTACGCGTACGCCTCGTCCAGGTCGAAGTCGGTGCCGTTGTGGTAGCGCGACCAGCGGGCGTACCGCTCGCGGCCCACCGTGTCCGGGGCGCCCTCGACGGCCGGCGCGTACACGTCGCGCATCCAGTCGCGCAGTTCCGCGACGGCCGCGGTCGCGCCGCGCGCCGCCGTGTCCAGCTCCGCGCGCAGCGCGGAGGGCCCGGCGGCGGCGAACTCCTCGAACCAGCCGCCCCGGCCCCCCTTGCCGCCGGCCCACTCGGTGAGCTGGTCGACGAAGGTCGCCGTCGCGCGCGGACCGCCCGGCAGTCCCCGCTCCAGACCGAGCGCCAGCGACTCGCGGTACCCGTCGAGCGCGGCCGGCAGGGCGCGCAACCGCTCGGCGACGGTCGCCCAGTCCTCCTCGGTCTCCGTGGGCATCACGGTGAACGCCATGCGCACGCTGTGCGCCGGGGACCGGAGGTTGCTGACGGTGCGCAGGCCCTCCTCGGCCTCGTGGACGGCGAGTTCGGCGGTGAGCCGCTCCCGCAGGAGCCGCCCGCAGCGGCGCTCGGCGTCGCTCTCGGCGCCCGGCGCCCGCTCGGCCTCGTCGAGCCGGGCGAGCGTGTCGCGCGCCAGGGCGGCGACCTCCTCCTGGCCGGCGGGGGAGAAGTCGGGCAGGAGCGCGTGGCTCTCCGGCACGCCCAGGTAGGTGCCGGTGACCGGGTCGAGTTCCACGAGGGCGTCCACGAACGCGTCCGCGACCTGGCGGGGAAGAGCGCTGCTGGTGGTGTCTGGCATGGCACCATCCTCGTACGCGGCCGATGCCCGCGCCATCTCGTTCGATCACACTCGGCTGACAAGTGAGTGCGCCGCGGCACCGCCGCCGGCCCGCGCACCGGTGGCGGTGCCGCGGGGGCACGCGCGGCGCCGGCCCGGGGCGGGGGAGGCGCCGGTACCGGACGGATCGGCGCGACCTG
>JAAXOU010000082.1 GCA_012396115.1 Streptomyces somaliensis DSM 40738
CGACCGGAGGGGCGCGACCGCGAAGGCGCCGGGGCCGGGCGCGGAGGCGCCCGCCGGGAGGGGAGCGGGCCGGAAGCCGGCCGGTGGGCCCGGCGCAGGGGAGGCGTCCACCGGGGTGTTCGGCGGCGCTGGGGCGGGTAGAGCGGCTGGGGCCGCTCATACGGGTGGGAAGAGTGCCGCCGGGGACGCGGCGGGCACGGAACAGACGGGAGCCAGGACGGTGGCAGCGAAGAAGACGGCGGACGTGACCGCGGCGGTCGGTGTGGCCATGCCCACGGCCCGCGGTGTCGCCGGGGCGGAGCCGCAGGGGCTCGCCGTGCGGCCGGGCGAGGAACCGTGGACGGCGGAGGAGGTGGCGGGGGCCCGCGCCGAGCTGGAGGGCGAGGTCCGCCGCCTGCAGGAGGAACTCGCCGCCTCGGAGGAGGCCCTGTCCGGGCTGATGCGGGACTCCGGCGAGGGCGCCGGGCACGACGAGGCGGACACGGGCACCAAGAACATCACGCGCGAGCACGAGATGGCGCTCGCCGCGAACGCCCGCGCGACCCTGGAGCAGATCGAGCACGCCCTGCAACGGCTGGACGCCGGGACGTACGGGCTGTGCGAGGTCTGCGGCGAGCCCATCGGCAAGGCCCGCATGCAGGCGTTCCCGCGGGCCACCCTGTGCGTGGAGGACAAGCAGAAGCAGGAGAAGCGCGGCTGACCCGCACGCGTGTGCCGTACTCTCGTCACAGTCAGGCACCTAGGTTGAGGGACTCACGTGACAGAGGCGGAGTACGGCACCGGCACGCCGGAGGTTGACGACGGGGCCGCGGCGCCCGCCGAGCGGCCCGCGGGCCGGCGCAGGGTCGCGGCGCTCCTGGCCGTGGCACTCGTCGCCTACCTGCTGGACCTCGGCAGCAAGGTGCTCGTCGTGGCGAAGCTGGAGCACCGCGAGCCGATCGTGGTCGTCGAGGGCCTGCTGAAGTTCGAGGCGGTGCGGAACCCGGGCGCGGCGTTCGGCATCGGCGAGGCGTTCACCGCCGTCTTCACCGTGATCGCCGCCGTCGTGATCGTCGTGATCGTACGGCTGGCGCGCAGGCTGTACAGCCTGCCCTGGGCGATCGCGCTGGGCCTGCTGCTGGGCGGCGCGCTCGGCAACCTCACGGACCGGGTCTTCCGCGCGCCCGGCGTGTTCGAGGGCGCCGTGGTCGACTTCATCGCGCCGGCGCACTTCGCGGTGTTCAACCTCGCGGACTCGGCGATCGTCTGCGGCGGCTTCCTCATCGTGATCCTCTCCTTCAGGGGCCTGGACCCCGACGGGACCGTCCACGGGGACTGAGCGGCCGGACCCGGGCCCGGCCCGCGGGACCGACCGGGCGGGCCCGCCGACAAGGCATACTCGACGGGTGAGCACGATTCCCGAGATCCGCACGCTGCCCGTTCCCGACGGCCTGGAGGGCGAGCGCGTCGACGCCGCCATCGCCCGCATGTTCGGCTTCTCCCGCACGAAGGCGGCCGAGCTGGCCTCCGCCGGGAAGGTCCTGGTCGACGGCGCCGCCGTCGGCAAGTCCGAGCGGGTCACGGGCGGCGCCTGGCTGGAGGTCGAGATGCCCGGCGCGCCCGCGCCGGTGCAGGTCGTCGCCGAGCCGGTCGAGGGCATGGAGATCGTCCACGACGACGACGACGTCGTCGTCGTCATGAAGCCGGTCGGCGTCGCCGCCCACCCCAGCCCGGGCTGGACCGGGACGACCGTGATCGGCGGCCTCGCCGCCGCCGGGTACCGGATCTCCACCTCGGGCGCCGCCGAGCGCCAGGGCATCGTGCACCGCCTCGACGTGGGCACCTCCGGCCTGATGGTCGTCGCCAAGTCGGAGCGGGCCTACACGCTGCTGAAGGCCCAGTTCCGCGAGCGGGTCGTCGACAAGCGGTACCACGCGCTGGTGCAGGGCCACCCCGATCCGCTGAGCGGCACCATCGACGCGCCCATCGGCCGGCACCCCAACCACGACTACAAGTGGGCCGTGACCGCCGAGGGCAAGCCCTCCGTCACGCACTACGACCTGGTGGAGGCGTACCGGGCCGCGTCCCTGCTGGACATCAAGCTGGAGACGGGCCGGACGCACCAGATCCGCGTCCACATGGCGGCGCACCGCCACCCCTGCGTCGGCGACCTGACCTACGGCGCCGACCCGACGCTCGCCAAGCGGCTCCGCCTCACCCGCCAGTGGCTGCACGCCGTGCGCCTCGGCTTCGAGCACCCGTCGGACGGCCGGTGGGTGGAGTTCGCGAGCGACTACCCCGCCGACCTCCGGCACGCGCTGGACACCGTCGCCGCGGAGAGCGCGTGACCGCCTACCGGGTCCGGGAGGCCCTGGGCGAGGAGGACCGCCGGGCGGCCCTCGCCGTCCGCCGCGAGGTCTTCGTCGTCGAGCAGGGCGTCCCCGAGGAGATCGAGTACGACGCGCACGACGCGACGGCCGTCCACGTCCTGGCCGTCCGCACCGCCGACGGCGCGGCCCTGGGCACGGGCCGGCTCCTGCACGGGCCGGACGCCGCGGACCGCACCGGCGGCGAGGAGGGGGTGGGCGCGCTCGGCCGTCTCGCCGTCACCCGCCGCGCCCGCGGCCTCGGCGTGGGCGCGGCGCTCGTGCGGGCCGTCGAGGAGGCGGCGCGGGCGCGCGGCCTCAGGGCTGTGGACCTGCACGCGCAGACCCACGCGCTGGGCTTCTACGAGCGGCTGGGGTACGAGGCGTACGGCCCGGAGTTCTCCGACGCGGGAATGCCCCACCGGGCGATGCGCCGCACGCTCTGACCCGCGCACGGCGGCGCGGGAGCCCACCGGCCCGGTGCGCCCGCGGCCGGCGCCGGGACCGGCACGGAGCGCGCGGGTCAGGCCCGCCGCCCCGGCGCCCGGTTCCGCACGGGCCCGCCGTCCCGGCTCCGCGGGGGCCTGCGGACGCCGTCCCGGGCGAGGGCGTGCCCGGTGTCGCGGTCCCGGTCGGCACCGGGGCCCTCCCGGTCCCGGTCCGTGCCGGGGTCGCCCCGGTGGCCGTCCCGGTCCGTGCCGCGGTCCTCCCGGTCGCGCTCCGCGCCCCGCTCCGGGGCGGTGGTGGTGGCCACCCGGGGCAGCGCGTACGGATGGTGTTCGTACAGCCATGCGATCAAACGTTCCCGCACCTCGCACCGCAGGTTCCACACGTCGTCGGCGTTCCGCGCGGTGACCACCGCCCGCACCATCATGGTGCTCGGCGTGGTGTCGGTCACCACCAGGGACCAGGCGCGCCCGTCCCAGTCGGGGGACTTCTCCAGCAGCTCGCGGAGGTACTCGCGCATCAGCTCCACGGGGGCCGCGTGGTCGAGGTGGAAGTAGACGGTCCCGGTGATCTGGGGCCCGCCGCGCGACCAGTTCTCGAAGGGCCTGCTGGTGAAGTAGGAGACGGGCATGGTGAGTCGGCGCTCGTCCCAGGTGCGCACGGTGAGGAAGGTCAGCGTGACCTCCTCGACGACGCCCCACTCGCCGTCCACGACCACGGTGTCCCCTATGCGGACCATGTCGCCGAAGGCGATCTGGAACCCGGCGAAGACGTTGCTGAGCGTCGACTGCGCGGCCACGCCGGCGACGATGCCGATGATGCCCGCGGACGCCAGCATCGACGTGCCGACCGCCCGGAAGTCCGGGAACGTCAGCAGCATCGCCGCCGCCGCGACCACCCCGACCACGGCGGTGACGATCCGCATGATCAGCGTGACCTGGGTCCGGACGCGGCGCAGCCGGTCGAGCTGCCGGGTCGTCGCGGCGTACCGCGCGTACGTCGCCTCGACGACCGCCGACGCGATCCGCACCACCAGCCAGGCGCTCGCACCGATCAGCACGAGCGTCAGCACCCGGCCGATGCCCACCTCGTGGTCCCTGATGATCCCCCAGTCCGTCTCCCGGTAGGCGCCGCGCAGCAATCCGGCCAGCATGACCACCCGCAGTGGTATCCGGCAGCGGCGCAGCAGCCCCCACAGGGGGGTTTCGGGGTGGCGGCAGTCGGCGCGCCTCAGCAGCACGTCGGCGGCCCAGCCGACGAGCAGGGTGAGCACGACCGAACCACCGAGGACGGTCAGCGGACGAAGTACGTTCTCCATGGCTCCGAACCCGGGGCGGACGGTGGGAGGACGACCGGGTGGACGTCGTGCTCCTCCACTCGGCCTGCGGTCTCCGCCCGGCCGTGCACGCGGCCGCGGACCGGCTGCGTGCCACCGGGCACCAGATGCGCGTGCCCGACCCGTACGGGGGTCAAACCGTGGAAACCGTGGAGGAGGGGCGGCGGAGCGGGGACCGGCGGGAGGCGCCCGAGCGGACCCGGGCGGCCTCCCCGGAGTCCCCGGCCGTCTCTGACGGTGTGACGGTGTGACGGCGCCCGCCCGCCGCGGTCGCGGCGAGGGGTGGGGCGGCCGCCGTCACGACGCGAGGGGCACGGCGCGGCGTCTCCGCCGGCCGTGCCCCTCGCGTCGTGTCCGGGCCGGACCGCTCAAACGGCCGCGGCCGCGGGGTCAGCGCGCGCGGTACGCCGTCCAGTGGTCCCGCATCCGCTGCACCTGGCCGCCGGTGAACTGGTACATGCAGGAGTCGTACGTGTAGTCCATGAAGTTGTGGATCGGGTCCACGCCGGCCTGGCGGGTGCAGGAGTCCTGGCCCGTCGGGCACTGGTACGCCGGGGCCTTCTCGGCGGCGGTGTCGGCGACGTAGTCGCCCTGACCGCTGCAGCCGCCCTGGAAGGTGTGGTAGAGGCCCATCCAGTGGCCGACCTCGTGGGTGCCGGTGTCGCCCTGGTTGTAGTTGGCGGCCGACCCGCCGGGCAGCGACGCGTCGAGGACGACGACACCGTCCATGGTCGGGTTGGAGTCGTACGAGGAGGGGAAGGTCGCCCAGCCGAGGAGGCCGCCGCCCAGGTTGGCGGTGTAGAAGTTCAGCGCGTCGGGGCCGCCCCGGCGGAGGGCGGTCTTCATCGCCTTCTCCTCGGGGGAACCGGAGGAGAGGTTGTACCAGGCGGCGTTGTCCGTGTAGGTGGTTCCGGCCAGGCTGAACTGGAAGCCGGTGGCGGTGTTGCCGGTGCCCTGGCCGCCGAACGAGGCGTTGAGGACGGCCATCTGGGCGTTGATGTCCGTCGCGGTCAGCTTGCCTTTGGTGCCGTCGTGGATGACGTGGAAGTACACCGGGACGGTGACGGACGCGGCCGCGTCGAACCGGCTGCCGTTCAGTCCCTTGGCCTTGGCGGCCTTCAGCTTCTTCTGGAGGTCAGCCTCCATGGCCTCGGCCTTGGCGGCCGAGACCTCGTTGGGCTCGTGCGCGTGGACGCCGTCCGACGGGCGGGACTCGCGTGCGTGGGCGCTCGCGTCCGTCTCCTCGGCGCACTCCCCGCCGGCGGCGGCGGGCGGCGCGGTCTGCGCGACGGCACCCGTCGGGGCCGAGAAGGGGAGGAGCGCCAGCGTTCCGGCCAACGCGGCCGTACCGAGCACACGACGGCGCGCCTTCGGAGATATACGGACAAGAACGCGCATACGTGACTCCTTGCAGGGGGGGATGGGAGGTCTTTCCTCGCCATCGCCGGGAGGTTACGCGGCTGTGAAGATGCGGAGGAGGAGGGTTCCGGCCCAATCCCTCCGCAGGTGGGACGGGGTGGACGGGCCGGTTCCCCCACCCCGCCTCGGTGGTTGAGATCTAAACGTGATGGAGAGGGTGAGGGGGGAGGATGGTGTGTCCGGATTCGATCTGTGGAGCGCACCATCCGTCATGGGTCGGTGATCTACGGTTAGTGCACGAGGGTTGGCTGAAAATCGCTCTTGCGCTCACTCATCGCACCGGTGCGTACACCCGCTCGATCCTCTGGGTTCCGCTCAGGGTCCGGTACGAGCGCGTCCATCTGTCCGAAGCGTCCGGGTTCGTGCGGTCGGAGATGACGTGGTAGTCCATCTGCGAGCGCTCCGGCGTCACGTCCAGGACGCCGTAGCCGTGGTGGTCCATGTCGATCCAGTGCACGTGCCGGTTGGCCGCCTTCAGCGCGGTGGCGGCGGCCACCGAGGCGGTGCCCGCCGGGACGCGGAGGATGTCGTCCAGGTTGTCCGAGGTCACGGACGTGACGACGAACTCGGTCGCGGCGGACGGGGACCGCGGGTACGTCGCGGCCGTGACCGGCACGTCGTTGGCCCACGCCATGTGGATGTCGCCGGTGAGGAAGACGGTGTTGCGGACCGCCCGCTCCCGGAGGTGGGCCAGCAGTTCCCGGCGGTCGTCCGTGTAGCCGTCCCACTGGTCCGTGTTGACCGCCAGTCCCTCCGTCGGGAGCCCCATCAATTCGGCCACGGGCTTCAGCAGGTGCGCCGGGAGGGAGCCGAAGGCGACCGGCGAGATCATCACCGACGTGCCCACCAGCCGCCAGGTCGCGTCCGAGGACGCCAGCCCCGCCTTCAGCCAGTCCAGTTGGGCGCGGCCGGTGATCGTGCGGTCCGGGTCGTCGACCGCACCGCTGCCGGCGGACGCCTGCCGGGAGCGGAAGGAGCGGAGGTCGAGCAGGTGCAGGTCGGCGAGCTTGCCGTAGCGCAGCCGCCGGTAGACCGTGCCCTCGGTGGAGGTGCGCACGGGCATCCACTCGAAGTACGCGCGCTTCGCGGCCGTGACGCGCGCGGCCCAGTCGCCCTCGGCGCCGGGGGTGTGGTTCCCCGCGCCGCCGGACCACGTGTCGTCGGCGACCTCGTGGTCGTCCCAGATCGCGATCACCGGGTGCGCGGCGTGCAGGGCCTGCAGGTGGGCGTCGGACTTGTAGGTGGCGTGCCGCAGCCGGTAGTCGGCCAGCGTGACGGTCTCGTGGCGCGGCTCGTGGGGACGCAGGACGTCCGCGGTCCTCGGGTACTCCCCGGTGCCGTACTCGTACACGTAGTCGCCGAGGTGGAGGACGGCGTCCAGGTCGGCGCGGGCGGCGAGGTGGCCGTACGCGGCGAAGTGGCCGGCCTCCCAGTTGGCGCACGACACGACGCCGAACCGGACGCCCTGCGTCGGGTCGTCGTACCCGGGCGCCGTGCGGGTCCGGCCCACCGGCGAGACGGCCTCGGCGCCGGGCACCCCCGCGGTGAACCGGAACCAGTGGGAGGTCGCCGGGCGCAGCCCGCGCACGTCCACCTTGACCGTGTGGTCGGTCCCGGCGGTGGCGGTGACGGTGCCGCGCGCGACGGTCCGGGTGAAGCCCCTGTCCTCGGCGACCTCCCATCCCACCTCGGTGTCGGCCCCCTTGCCGGAGCCGGGCAGGGCGTCGGGGGAGGGCGTCACACGGGTCCAGAGCAGTACGCCGTCGGGGAGCGGGTCGCCGGAGGCGACGCCGTGGAGGAAGACGGGGGCGGAGGCGTTCGCGACGGCGGCGGCGGTGCCCGGGAGGACCACGGATCCGGCGACGGCGGAGACGGCGGCGGCCTTGACGACGGTGCGCCGGCTGGGGGTGGTGGGGCTGGGGTTTCGATTGGTCACGGCGGAGCAGACTACCCAGGGCGTTACCGATGGGTAAGTGTCATGTGCCGCCGTTCGGCCCGTAGTTGCCCGCTGTTCCCGTCACTCGAACGGAACGGCCCGCAGGGGGCGGGCCGTTCGCGGGGCCGGCCGGTGTCAGTCGAGCGAGTCGTCCAGGACCCGCCCCTCGGAGAGCCGGGGCAGCGACTCGGGAAAGCTCCTGGGCTCCTGACACTCACCCGCCCGGTAGGCGTGCCTGGCCAACTGGTAGGCGAAGTCGACGAGGACCTGGCGCAGTTCGTCACCCTTGGCACGGGTGGTCCCGATGGTGCGGGCCTCCGCTGACAAGGAGTACGCCTCGGCCGCTTTCCTCTTCTGCGACGGCAGAGTGCAGGGCACGTACACGGTGGCGAGCCTCGGTGTGGAGATGGCGTGCACGTCTCCTGCGGACACCTCCACGGTCTTGCCGCTGAGCCGGTGTGCGTAGTGCCGGCGCCAGGTGGCGACGGAGGAGTCGGCGCTTTCCGCCTCCCCTGAGATGGTGGAGTCGCTGGTGCTGACGTAGCAGAAGAACGCCAGGTCCTCGCTCATGCGCATCAAACGCCCCCGTTCCTCCGCCGTCCGCGCGCTCGGCAGGGCGCGGACCGCGAGGTCCCGGTCCACCGCTCCTGCACAGGGCCGTTCCGGCAGGCGGTCGACGCCCTTGGTGAAGACCTCTAGATAAGCGAAAACACATCCTGCTACAGCGAGGAGAGTGCCGAGGGCGACCAGGCCTCTTTTCTGCCCTTCTTTCACTTGCCCTGTCCTGCCTTGTCTGTGGAGGTTTTAAGCGCTCGGACGGTGGTGGCTGTCTTCAAGTCTCCCATCGCTCATCGACCATCCTTCAGTGATGGCCATTCGCAAGAGGTTCCTTGTTTCATCGGGGGAGGTCTTCGCGTGGTGCCGATTGATGGCGTCGACTGCCGATTCCTGTGTTTGGAGAATAGCGGAATCGAGGGAGTTGTTCAGGTCCCTTCCCGATTGATAGAGGGATCTGTCGAGCGCGCCGCTGTACTGCTGTCCCTCGATGATCCGGTCGACGGCCATGCCCGCTACGCCACCAAAGAAGCCGCTGGCCGTTGCTCCCACTGCAGTGTGCAAGGGCCCCATGGGGACAAGGGCCACCGAACCTACGGAGACACCCGCACCGATGACTGCCTTGATGAAGTCACCCTTGCTCTTGAGGGCGTTATTTTCGTCCTCCTCGGACTTGAGCTCGCCTTGGATATAGGCATCGGCCACCGAGTGTCCGACGATCCCCTCTATCAGTCCAACGTTCTGACCGATCGTCTCGATCAAAGTTCTGCGGTCGCCGCTGTAGAGTGATGGATCCGCGATATGTGCTTCCAAAACGCTCGACGTGTAAATGCTCTCGCCCAGAATGATCGAAGCTCTTCCCTGGGGGTCCCGAGCGACTTCGTACAGGAATCGCTGAACGTCGGTCCGCTCAAGTCCGTGAGGATCCGCGCTACTTGTTCGGAAGATGGACTCTGCGCCGTGCCCGGCGAGTTCGTTGCTGATCTCTGCCATGTACGAAGAAGCCATGTCGCCGAAGCTTCCGCCTGTTTCTCCGGTTACCAGCCCCGCGCCACCTTCTGGGTTCGCGATCATGCGCATGATATTCCGCATGATCTCGACCTGCGTCGTACTGTGTGGCTGTGCAGGTTCGGTGGGAACGTCTCCGTCCGGGACTCCAGTGACGGCGGCTTCTAGAGCATGTACGACTTCCGCATCCCGGGCTGTGTAACGGATGCTCTCCAGGCTGTGCTCGAGGACATTCTTATCGGCGAACGTCTGCGTCGCCGCTTCCGGGTTGTGGGACAGCGCCTTCATGAAGCCGACCACCGGATCTTGGCCGTCCTCCTTGCCGAAGACCAGATCGGTGAGCTGGTTCGGTGCCGTCCACATGTGGTCGGAGTCCATGCCCGATGCGTTTGCTTGGGCCTTGTCGGACGCGAGCAACTTCTTGCCGTACGCCTCCAGGAACTCGGTGTCGTACTTTCCGTGTCCCATGAGGCTGCTCATCACGTGGAAACCGGTGGCGTTCATGGGGCCTCGCGTGGGGTAGGCCGGGTTCTCGGAGGTGTAGACCTTGCTGGTGTCGTTGAGGACCTGCTGTTTCCAGGCCGTCATGCCGTCGCTGTCCGAGAGGGTTGCCGTCGCGAGTGTCGTGCTCAGGTTCTTCTGCAGTTCCTGCAACTCGTGGAGGCCTCGATCATTCTTCCCCGGGTGAAGGGCGCACATGTCCGTCCAGAACTGCAGCGTGTTCTCGGCTCCGAGTCTCGTTGCGAACTCGGCGGCAAAGAGCTTGTCGTTCTTGTAATCAGCCAGGATGCGGTTCAGATCGGCAAGCCGCTCGGGGGTCAGCTTTTTCGCATCTCCGGCTAGCGCCGCGGCACGGGTGGCCTTCTGGAGGGCGTCCGCCGCAGCGTCACGATCGCCGTACCTTGCACCGGAGAAGCCATGGTCCGCCTGGGTGGCGAGCGCCGTCAGGGCGCGGGCGGCGCTGGAATCGCTGGTGGTCGCCTTGTCGAGGATGGCTTGGAGTTCGTCCACCAGATCCTTCACGGCCTGCTCGCTGTTCGGCGGCTCCGGGTGGACGTTGACGTAGACCTTGAAGCCGCCCCCCGCGACACCGACGACCGTGAGTTTCTTCTTCCACGCGCGGTCGATGGCCGCATTCAGCTCGTCGCGGTACTTGACCAGTTCGTCGCGCGTGTCGCGGAGGATGTTGAGGATGCTGGTCGCCTGGGTCACCGCGTCGCTGAACTCCCCGGCCGTCTTGGTGATGAACTCGCGGGAGACCGTCGCGTTGACACCCGCCCACTTGGCCCGTTCCGCCTTTGCGCGCATGTCGTCCCGCGCCCTGGTCTCCAGGGCTTTGAGCTGCTTGACCATCGTCGACCAGTCGTTGAGCGCCGTGCCGAGCCTGGCGAAGTTTCCGTGCCGGAGCGCTTCCAGGTCCATCAGTTCTTCGTCCCTCGGTCGAACCCCTGGTCCAATGTCTCGATACTGCTGAGGGTCGACGCGATGAAGTACTCGTCCCCCGCGTGAGCGTTCCGTGTGAAGTCCATGTGGTTCGAGATGTGGGCACAGGCGTCTAACAAGGAGCGTAACTGCTTGTCCCAGCGCTTCTCCACCGTGGAGAGAGCGGCGCCCAGTTCGAATTCCTGGGTCGTGAGGTCCTTGGCGGCCTCCCGCGTGCTGGTCGCGGCTCCGCGCCCGTGCTTGCCCAGGTCCTCGAACAGTCTGAAGGCGCTGTTCCCCACGGCCGCGAGGTCCTGCTGATTGACCTTCAGGTCGCCTTCCTCGCCACCACCGGACGGTTGTGGCTCAAGCGCGTTCAGGCGCATCTTCTCGGACCCGGCGCGTGCTTCGGCCTTCAACTGTTCCCACTCGTCCCATGCCATGCAGCGGCCCCCTCTCCCATGTGAACGGATGAGCCGGTCCATTGTCGTCGAACGGGGAGATGGCACCACACGGCCGTGGCCGAAAAGGCTCTTCTCGGAGCGCTCGGCGGAGTCGTGCTTGGGCGAGGGGCCGTCACGTTGGGCTTCGGCCTCCGGCGGTTCGCCGCCGTGCCGAGCCGGCCGGCACGTGCGTCGGGTGTGCGACCCGGGACGGTACCGCACCGGAGCCCGGGCGGTCGGAGCCACCGGGCTCGGTGTCGGGGAGGCGGCGGCCCGGCAGTGCGCCGGCGCCCTCTGGCCACGCGGCGGGAGCACTGGCCACCGGAAGGCCGCTCGCCGTAGGAGCGTAGGAAACCGGCCGCCCCCGCCGTGGAGCGGGGGCGGCCGGGCGGGGTGGGGGGTCAGCCCTTCAGGGCCTTGTCGATGGCCGTGGCGAACTCGGCCGTCGTGATCGGGACGCCCTTGCCCTGCGAGTTCGTGACCGGCTTGCCGTCCATCTTCAGGGCCGGGGTGCCCGTGACGCCGCTCTTGTCGAAGGCCTCGGACATCTTCAGCGCCCAGGCGTGGAAGGTGCCCTCCTCGACGTTCTTCCTGAACGCCGCGTTGCCCTTCAGTTCGGGGACCGTCTCCGCGATCTTCAGGATGTAGGAGTTGTCGCCGAACTTGTCGTCCGACTCCTCCGGGTGGAACTTCGCCGAGTACATCGCCTCCTTGAAGTCCATGAACGCCCCCGGGCTCACGTCGAGCGCGGCCCCCAGGGCGGACAGGGCGTTCTTGGAGCCCTGGCCGAGGGCGGCGTCGTCGATGAAGGCGGCGCCCACGTACTGCATCTTGTACCTGCCCGCTTCGACGTCCTTCCTGATCGCCGGGCCGACCTGCTGCTCGAAGACCGCGCAGATCGGGCAGCGGGCGTCTTCGAAGACCTGGAGCGTCTTCTTCGCCGTCGGCTTGCCGATCACGACCGTGGTGCCGTTCTCGCCGGTCGTGTTCTTCGGGGCCCTGACGTCGGCCTTCTTGGCGGCGTCCTTGGCGGCCTCCCAGTGGGAGGGCTTGTTCGCCTGGACGACGGCGTAGCCGACGCCGCCCGCCAGGGCGAGCGCGGCCACGATGGAGAGGGCGACGGTGATCTGCCGCCGCCGCTTGTCCTTCCTGGCCTGGCGCTCCCGCTCCGCCCGGAGCCGTTCGCGGGCCGCCGACTTGCTGGCCTGGCTGTTGCGTGCGCTCATGGTGGTCTGCTCTCCGTACTGTGTGGGGACCACCGGCCGGTGCTCGGCGGGCCGGTGATCGGTGGTAGGGGGTTGCGCGGTCAGGCCGCCACGGCCCTGCGCGGTGGTCCCCTCCGCCCGACGGAGTGCACCAGGAGGCGCGCGTACGCGGTCGTACGACGGCGGGCGCCCGCGCGCGGCGCCGTCCGGGGCGGCGGGGCTGCATACGATGGCCGCATGACTGCCCAGCGCCGTGTCGTCCTCGCCTCCGCCTCCCCCGCCCGCCTCGGCCTGCTGCGCCAGGCCGGGTTCTCCCCCGAGGTCGTCGTCAGCGGCTTCGACGAGAGCAGCGTGACCGCCCCGACCCCCGCCGAGCTGGCCCTCGCGCTCGCCGAGGCGAAGGCGTCGCTGGTGGCCGCCCGGCCCGAGGTGTCGGGCGCGCTGGTGATCGGCTGCGACTCGGTGCTGGAGCTGGACGGCCGGGCGCTGGGCAAGCCCGCGGACGCCGAGGAGGCCGTCGCCCGCTGGAGGTCCATGCGCGGCCGGGCGGGCGTCCTGCAGACCGGGCACTGCGTCCACGACACGGCGACGAAGCGGTACGCCTCCGCGACCGCCTCCACGGTGGTGCGCTTCGGCGACCCGACGGACGAGGAGATCGCCGCGTACGTCGCCAGCGGCGAGCCGCTGAACGTGGCGGGCGCCTTCACCCTCGACGGCCGCTCGGCGCCGTTCGTCGACGGCATCGACGGCGACCCGGGCAACGTCATCGGCCTGTCGCTGCCGCTGCTGCGCCGCCTCCTGCGCCGGCTGGACGTGTCCGTCACCGACCTGTGGGCGTAGGGCGCGGGCGGCGCCCGCTCACAGGGGCCCCGGGGCACCTCCGGCGGGACCGGAGGGGAGGCCGCCGGCCCGGCCGTCCGCCCCGGGGCCGGCGGGGGGCGGCGGCCCGTACGCCACGATGGAGAGCACCACCAGCCCCATGACCGCCGTCATCCAGGCGAAGGCCGCCCAGCCGACGGGACCGACGGCCACGGCGCCCAGCAGTCCGTGGGTGACCGCGCACGTGACGAGCAGGACGCGGCCCCACCGGCCGGGCGCGGCGCGCCGGACGCCCGCGCGGAGCAGCACGGCCCCGCACAGGGCGAGGTAGGCGCCGAGGACACCGCCCGCCGCCCACGTTCCGGCCACCATCGCGTCCGGGTCGAGGCCCGCCAGGGACATCCGCTGGTGGGACTGGACGGCCGCGAGCACGCCGTGCAGCAGCACCGCGCCCACCGCCTCGGCGAGCAGCACGGCGCCCGCCGCGAGCGCTGTCGGTCTGAGGGTCACCGCGGCCACTCCCCTGCCCCTTACCGGCGGTACGGACGACGACGGGAAGGCTACTCACGGGTAAACCCCTGGACAAGGGTCGCGACACCCCGGCAAAGAATCGTTCGCCCATTCGTAGGGACTCCACAAAGAATCAGGACACCCCACTGGCCTCCGGAACAGGGGCCCCGGCCGCGCCCCCGGGCTACTGTGCTGCCAGGAAGCCCTGTGTGCCGAGGTGACGCGGGGGGTTCCGGGTCTGAGCGGGCCCCGCATGACGCTCCGTGTGGGCAACCTCACGACCGGGGAAGAGTCGAAACGTCGTGTCGGCAGTCCCTAAACTCAGCGTGTTTTGGGAATGGAGGGAGCCATCGTGCGCAAGGTGCTCATCGCCAACCGTGGCGAAATCGCTGTCCGTGTCGCCCGTGCCTGCCGGGACGCCGGGATCGCGAGCGTAGCCGTCTACGCCGATCCGGATCGGGACGCCCTGCACGTCCGCGCGGCGGACGAGGCGTTCGCCCTGGGCGGTGACACCCCGGCGGCCAGCTACCTGGACATCGCGAAGGTGCTCCGGGCGGCGGAGGACTCGGGGGCCGACGCGGTCCACCCGGGGTACGGCTTTCTGTCGGAGAACGCCGAGTTCGCCCAGGCCGTCATCGACGCCGGGCTGACCTGGATCGGTCCGCCCCCGCAGGCCATCCGCGACCTCGGCGACAAGGTCGCGGCCCGCCACATCGCCCAGCGGGCCGGCGCGCCGCTGGTGGCCGGGACGCCCGACCCGGTCTCGGGCGCGGAGGAGGTCGTGGCGTTCGCCCGGGAGCACGGGCTGCCCATCGCCATCAAGGCCGCGTTCGGCGGCGGCGGACGCGGGCTGAAGGTGGCCCGCACCCTGGAGGAGGTCCCGGAGCTGTACGACTCCGCCGTCCGCGAGGCGGTCGCCGCCTTCGGCCGGGGCGAGTGCTTCGTGGAGCGCTACCTCGACCGGCCCCGGCACGTGGAGACCCAGTGCCTGGCCGACACCCACGGCAACGTCGTGGTGGTCTCCACCCGCGACTGCTCCCTGCAGCGCCGCCACCAGAAGCTGGTGGAGGAGGCCCCCGCGCCGTTCCTGACCGAGGAGCAGAACGCCGAGCTGTACCGGGCGTCGAAGGCCATCCTGAAGGAGGCCGGGTACGTCGGCGCCGGCACGGTGGAGTTCCTGGTCGGCAACGACGGCACGATCTCCTTCCTGGAGGTCAACACCCGGCTGCAGGTCGAGCACCCGGTCACCGAGGAGGTCACCGGAATCGACCTGGTGCGGGAGATGTTCCGCATCGCCGACGGCGAGGAGCTGGGCTACGGCGACCCGGAGATCCGCGGCCACTCCTTCGAGTTCCGCATCAACGGCGAGGACCCGGGGCGGGGCTTCCTGCCCGCGCCCGGTACCGTCACCGTCTTCGAGCCGCCCACCGGCCCGGGCGTGCGCCTGGACGCGGGCGTGGAGTCCGGCAGCGTCATCGGTCCGGCCTGGGACTCGCTGCTGGCCAAGCTGGTCGTCACCGGCGCCACCCGGCAGCAGGCGCTGGAGCGCGCGCGGCGCGCGCTGGCGGAGTTCCGCGTCGAGGGCATGGCCACCGCCATCCCCTTCCACCGGGCGGTCGTGGCCGACCCGGCGTTCGCCCCGGTCCAGGGCCCCTTCGCCATCCACACGCGGTGGATCGAGACGGAGTTCGTCAACGAGATCAAGCCGTTCACCGCCCCGGCCGAGGCCGAGGAGGAGGAGACGGACCGCGAGACGGTCGTGGTCGAGGTCGGCGGCAAGCGCCTGGAGGTGTCGCTGCCCACCTCGCTCGGCATGAGCCTGGCCCGCACCGGCCTGGCGGCCGGCGCCCGGCCCAAGCGCCGCGCGAAGAAGAAGGCCGCCTCGGCCGCCTCCGGCGACACCCTGGCCTCCCCGATGCAGGGCACCATCGTCAAGGTCGCCGTCGAGGAGGGCCAGCAGGTCGAGGAGGGCGACCTGATCGTGGTCCTGGAGGCCATGAAGATGGAGCAGCCCCTCAACGCCCACCGCTCCGGCACGGTCAAGGGCCTGGCCGCCGAGGTCGGCGCCTCCGTCACCTCCGGCGCGATGATCTGCGAGATCAAGGACTGACCTCCGCCCGCCGACGTCGAGGGGCCCGCCGCACCGGCGGGCCCCTCACCCGTTGCGGCGGCCTCCCGGAAGGACCCGGGGGACCGCGGCCCGCGGCCGGGCCGGTGCGCGACGGCGCCCCCGCGGGG